>NZ_JBSUQM010000004.1:0-339416 GCF_054065835.1 Nocardia citri | reverse complement strand
TTCTCCACCTTCCACGACAAGGCTCGCATCAACGCGGCGACCAGCCGTTCGCGCACCGGATGCGCGGCCACCAGGTCGGTAAGTTCCGTGACCAGCTCCGCGCCGTGGCCGAGGCCGATCTCCGCATCGAATCGATCCTCCATGGCGATCAGGCGTAACCCTTCGATCCGGGTGAGCGCCGCGTCGAACGCCGCACTCTCCTGCAGACCGACGTCCTGCATGGCCGCACCGCGCCACAATGCGAGGGCATCGCGCAGCCGCTGTACCCCGGCAAGACCCTCGTCGTTGTGGGCCTGGGCGACGAGGCGCTCGAACCGCACGGCGTCGACAGCGTCGGGTTCCACCCGCAATCGGTATCCGTCCGGCTGCCCCTCGACCAACCCTTCCGGCAGCACCTTCCGCAGCCTGGAAACCAACCGCTGCAAGGCATTCGCCGCGTCGGCCGGCGGGTGTTCACCCCAGATCCAGTCGATGAGCGTCGCCTTCGGGACGGCGTGACCTGGTTCGAGTGCGAGGGCGATCACCAGTCCGCGCAGCCGCGCGCCCGGCACATCGACGAAAACACCGTCGTCCCTGCGAATCTCGAATGGACCAAGTATCCCGATCTGCACCTGGCCGATCTTGCCATGGGCAATCTGCGGACGCCGCGCCGAAAAGTTGCCCCGGTACTGGCCTTTCGTGGTCGCCGGCCGGGTCGGTGTCAGCGCCGTGACAGCCGTATGTCAGGTCCGGCGGTGAATGTGGTCTCAACAACCGCAACGAAAAGGACATCCGATGAGTCAAACGGCGCCTATCCCGCACGGTCTCCCTGTGGAGCGCGATGCGGGCCCCTTCGACCCGCCCCGTGACATCACCCGGCTGCGCGAGGTCGGTCCGGTCAGTCCCATGGTCTTTCCCGACGGTCACGAGGGCTGGCTCGTCACCGGCTACGACGCGGTCCGAAAGCTCATGGCCGACACTCGGTTCAGCTCCCGCCAGGACATCGGCATCGTGCACGCGGCATACGAAACCCCGGGCATGCCCGTCCCCACCGAGCCGTCCCCGCAGGTGCCGGGCTTGTTCATCGCGATGGACCCGCCGGACCACACCCGGCTGCGACGCAAGTTCACCGGCGCGTTCACCGTCAGACGCATGAAGCAGCTCGAAGAGCACATTATCGACATAGCCGCACGGCAACTGGACGAGATGGCGCGCCTGACCCCGCCGGTCGACCTGGTCAAGGAATTCGCGCTGCCGGTGCCCTCGCTGGTGATCTGCGAACTGCTGGGTGTCCCCTACGCGGACCGCGCGACCTTCCAGGTCAATTCCGCCCAGTTCCTGGTTCGGGACCAGTCGTTGGAGGAGAAGATGGCCGCGTACGGCGCGATGACCACGTACCTGGCCGAACTGGTCACGCGCAAACGTGCCGAACCCGGTGACGACCTACTGTCCGACCTCGCCCGCGATGACGATCTCGGCATCGAGGAGCTGGTCGGCGTCGCCTTCCTGTTGTTGCTCGCAGGTCACGAGACCACCGCCAATATGCTGGCCTTGGGCACCTTCGCGCTGCTGGAGCACCCGGCGCAGCTGGCCGAACTGCGCGCCGACCCGGACCTGGTCCCCGACGCCGTCGAGGAACTCATGCGCTACCTGTCCGTCGCCGATATCTTCTATCGCTACGCCACCGAGGACATCGAACTCGGCGGTGAAACGATCGGTAAGGGTTCGACCGTCGTCGTCTCGCTGCTGGCCGCCAACCGCGACCCCCAGCGCTTCGACAACCCCGACGCCCTGGACATCCACCGCAAGGCTCGCGGTCACCTGTCCTTCGGTCACGGCGTCCACCAATGCCTCGGCCAGCAGCTGGCCCGCATCGAGATGCGCGCCGGTTTCGCCGGACTGCTGCGTCGCTTCCCGACCCTCGAGCTCGCCATCCCCGCCGACGAGGTGAAACTCCGGACCGATATGAACATCTACGGCGTCCACGAACTGCCGGTCACCTGGACGGAAACCGCCCGATAGAGCTGTCGGCCGAGCCGCACGTAGGGAGAGGACGAAAGTGCGTATCACTGTGGATCGGGAGCGCTGTATCGGTGCGGGCATGTGCGCCCTCATCGCATCGGCGGTCTTCGATCAGGACGAGGACGACGGACGGGTCCGGTTGCTCGACCCCGCACCGCGGCGCAGTCACGCCGCAGTGCGGGAGGCCGTGACGGCTTGCCCGTCCGGGGCACTCACGGTCGACGAGTCCTGAGCCGGATTCAGCGGCGCCCCATCGTCAACGCACGACCAAAGCACTTGGGGGTTCAGTTGGTGGTCAGGGTGCGGTCGAGCAAGGGGAGCAGGCGGTCCCAGTGACGCTGTAGTGCGGCGGGGTTGAAGGCGTCGGTGTCGGACATGGTGAAGCCGTGGATGGTGCCCGGGTAGATCTCGGAGGTGTAGTCGACACCCGCGGCATCCAGGGCCCGATTGAGCTCGCCGAGGGCCTCGGGCGTCAGGTCGGTTTCGGCGTGGCCGAAGTGGACCTGGGCGGTGAGCTCGGCGAGACCGTCAGGCCCGTCAGCACCCCCGGGTGCCGCTCACCGTGGTCGGGGAAGGCGGCGAAAGCGTCGGCCTGGCCGTCGGTAGTGGGGATCTGCAGCGTCTTGGTAGGCATGAATTCTCCTGTCGTGGTTGATGTGTCGAGCCGGCATCAACACGACGGCGGCGGAGCCCGCGCAGCGGCGCAAGTCACTCGATCGAATAGTGGGGCCCGCACCGGCTAATACGGCGCGCAGTAGCGCACCAGGTCACCAATCCGTTTGTGGCGCAACGCCGTTACGGTAGTCATCAGCTCACAGCATAGCCACCGGACAACCCGACGCCGGGCCGCGGAGTCGGTCCGGGTGAAAGGGCGCGAAGCTGTCACGGAATGCGGTGCGAGGCGATAGCATCGGGCAATTCCCGCGCTGTCGAGCGCCGCGACGGTTGGGACGATGCACCTGGGGTGGGTGCACTGCCATGCGATGCCCATAGATCGGCCTTGATGAATGTATGAAGATCCCGACCTTGCCCAAGCTCAGGTCTTTCTGGAGTTGTTGGCGAATCGGGCCGAAGCGCTGACCCGGGAACTCGGATTCGCGCACCGGCTCGACTCCCCGCCGCGCGAGGAATTGGTGAATGAGCTGCGCGCCGTACAACGCTTCATAGACCGCATTCACCGTCGGTTTCCGGAAACCTGCCGCCGCCTGGCGACCTGACAAGCGTGCCGATCGATGTTGCGTAGTGGCATCTGAGGACGGAAAACCGTTGCCGCCGAACGAGATCGGGAACTTACTCGTCGGGACCGGCTGCCGACCGGGCAGGCGGTCGGGAGCCGGTCCGTGCGATTTACACCAATTCGGGAACGCGGAGATGGGCGAGGGCCAACTCGAACTCGCACATGTCGACCATCTTTATCCCGGCCTGGCGGGTGATCCGCTCGCGCATAGCGGTTGCGTCGTTGCGGTTGTGTTCCATGGCTTCGGCGGTGTCGAAGGTGACGCAGGAGACGCCACGGCCGGCTGCGCGATCGACCAGCAGGCTCGCGCTGCAGAAACCCTCGAGGGATTCCATGTCGCGCAGGGCGTGGGATTTGTAGGTATCTATTGCCTCCTCCTGCCGATTCGGGTCGGTCTCGGTCCAGACCGCACGGGCGCAGGCACCCTCTTGTGAGCGGTGGTCACGATGTAGGACGGCGATTTCCCATTGCTCGATCTGAGTGCCGCCATCGCCGAATGCCGCGGCCGCACGGTCCCGAATGGGGCGGACCCGGTCGGCGCTCTTGGTCATCGCGTCCTGGGTTTCCCATGACGTGGTGATGATGCACCGGCCGGACTGGCGATCGACCAGCAACGATAGTCCAACGCAGCCGGGTATGTCTTGCACAGCCGGCATTACCTCGTCGCGTACGTGCGCAATCCCGGCGTCGATCGCGGAGGTTTGCGCCTGAATAGTGGTTGAACGTGCGAACACGATCACTCCCTCGGTGTTCAGGGCAGCGCCCCGGCGGCGCCACCGGTATGTTCACCCTGCCCCGCCGCACCGCGCATGGCAATAGGCACTCAGCACACTCTGCGCAATGTGCGTTCGGGCTCGCGAGCCGCCGCCGTGGCTTCCGGAGTTCGCGGAGGATGGCGGTGGCGACAGCCACGCTCGTCATTCGCGCCCAGCATCGAATACCTCGGCGTCCAACGCTCGAGTTGTCCAGTCATGGGCGCGAAAGCCGAAGGGGCAAGGGCTACTTCGTGTCTGTGGCCAGTTGGATCAGGCGGGCGCGGACGAGTTCCGGACGTTCGTCGACGACGAAATGTCCACAGCCGGTTACTGGTTCGAGGGTGTAATCGTCGGCGCGGGCGGTTTCGGCGGCGGCGAGCGAGCGATGTACGGCGGGGTCTTCCACACCGAACAACGCGCGGATCGGGATGGTCGCGCGACGGCGTTCGGGATGGCGTGCGGCATCGGGGATTTCGCGCAGCCAGAAGGTGCGGTAGGTGTCGGTGGCGGCGCGGGCGCAGACCGGATCGCGGAACCGGTCGGCGAAGATGCGGATCACCTCGAGGGAGACCTTGCTGCGGTCGGTGATCGCCGCTGCGAAGACCAATTCGACGAATCGGGTGCGCTGTTGCAGTGGTACGCCCACGGTGGCGATCAGCGGCTGGTAGGTGAGGAAGCGCCAGATCTGTCGCATGACCGTCATCGGCCGCACCCACGGATGGGCCATATTCAGCACCAGATAGCCGTCGAAACGGTCGGGTTCGCGCAGCACCATGCGGTAGCCGATATAACCGCCCCAGTCGTGGCCGACGAGCAGTACTCGGTGCAGGCCGAGCGCATCGAGCAGCGCGAACACATCGGATGCCACATCCTCCTTCGACCACCGATGCGGCGGCGGACCCGACCAGCCGTATCCGGGCAGGTCGGGCGCGATGATCCGGAGTCCTTCCGGCGGGTCGGCGAGTAGATCCCGGTAGGCGTAATGGTGCTGCGGCCACCCGTGCAGCAGCACGACCGGGCGACCGTCCTCCGGTCCGGATTCGGTGACGTGGAACCGGACATCGCGGGCTGTCACGAACGACCGGCGCACACCGGGAATGGCCGGCGGGTCGGAGGTAGCGGTACCGTCGGTAACAGGCATACGCCCACGATAGTTCGCCGAGCGTCTGCTGAACGTCCTTCTCGGGTCGGATTCGCACCACCACCTGTGGTCGGAAACGGCGTACTGGACCCGCTGCCGGGGTCGAAGTCGCAGCAGAACGTCCAGAAGCTCGGGTTCGGAGTTGCTCTACCCGCGTGTCATTCTGGTCCGTTAGTAGCGGCCGAAGGCGAGCGCGACATTGTGCCCGCCGAAACCGAACGAGTTGTTGATCGCGTACTCGATCTCCTGGTCGCGCGCCTCGCCGTGCACCACATCCAGATCGATCTGCGGATCCTGGTTGTCCAGGTTCAGCGTCGGCGGCACGACACCGTCGCGGATGCTGAGCACGGTGAGAATCGATTCCAGCGCGCCCACCGCGCCGATCGAATGTCCCAGTGCGGATTTCGGCGCGTAGACCGAGGCGTGGTTACCGACGGCCTTGTTGATCGCGTTCGCCTCGGCGGTGTCGCCGACCGGGGTCGCGGTCGCGTGGGCGTTGATGTGGGTGATGTCCTTCGGGGTCAGACCCGCGATCTGGATGGCCTTGGTCATCGCGCGTGCCGCGCCGGCGCCATCAGGGGCGGGAGCGACCAAATGGTAACCGTCGGACGTGATTCCGGCACCGAGCAGGCGCGCGTGGATGGTCGCACCACGGGCCTTGGCGTGTTCTTCGGTCTCGATGACCATCAGCGCACCGGCCTCTCCGAAGACGAATCCGTCGCGATCGGAGTCGAACGGCCGCGAGGCGCCCTTCGGATCGTCGTTGCGGGTGCTCATCGCGCGCATCATGGTGAAGGCCGCGATCGGCAGGACATCGATGTATCCCTCGACGCCGCCGGTGACGACCATATCGGCATCACCCATCGCGATCATGCGCCAAGCGTTGACGATTGCCTCGGACCCGGACGAGCAGGCCGAGACCGGCGTGATCACCCCTGCCTTCGCCTGCAACTCGAGACCGACCACCGCCGACGGGCCATTCGGCATGATCATCTGAACGGCCAGTGGCGAAATCTTGCGGTAGCCACCATTTTTCAGTCTGGTATTCGCATCGGTGATCGCATCGGCGCCACCGAGCCCGGTGCCGATCGCCACGCCGAGTCGCTCGGGATCGACCTCCGGGCTGCCCGCATTGCGCCACACCTCGCGGCCGAGGACCGTCGCGAGCTGTTCGACATAGGCCATCCGGCGCTGTTCGACCCGGGTGAGCAGGGTCTCCGGCCGGACCTTCAGGTGACCACCGATGCGGACCGGGAGGTCGTACTCCTCGACGAAGGGATCCTCCAGTACGTCGATTCCGCTCTCGCCGTTGAGGAGTCCCTTCCAGGTCGCGTCGACATCACCCGCGATGGAGGTGGTCGCCGCGAGACTCGTCACGACGACGTTCGGGAATCGCCCGTTGGCGGCAAAGAGGTTTCGCACGAGAGTCGCTCCTGGTTTTCTTCCGATAACGCGGTTTTCGGTGTCCTGGCGAATGCCTTATCCGAACTGGACAGGCGTTCGACGGACTACGACGGCCGGACATCGTTGTCGCGCGGCATCGTCGCAGGCGTTCTACTGTGCCGCCGAATGCACCGAAATGCATTGCTGAACAGGTATTTCCGCTGGACATCGTCTCGGGAAGAGCATACCGGCGCGGTTTGATCATGGTATGCCCGTCGTTACGAACCTTCGCGCCGGCGGTTGTGGGAAACCTCCAAAGTCGCTGGAACGGCGCGCAGCCTTGGGCGGTTCGGGCGTAGTGTGCTGGCCCGCTGACCGGTTCTGTCCGGCCCATTCGGTCGCCATTATCGCTGCAGATATGCAATCTTGTTATTGCACAACGGCATTGAAGGGGTCGCCCCAGCGGCACGGTGAAGGGGTGTGGCGGGATCATGGTGTCGTCGAACACGGCCAGGCGCGGGGGTCGCTCGGCCGACCCGCTGTGGCCGGGCATGCTCCCGCCCGGACGCGCACCACAGGTCCTGACTGCGCCCCGCCCACATCGCCGGAAGCGGCGTACGCCGCGCCGGCACTGGCTGGTCGGCAGTGTCGCGTTCTTCGGGGCGCTGGCGGCGGTGGCGGTGGTGCTGGTGTATACGGCCGAGGCGAGCAATACCCGGCAGTCGACGGCCACGGTCACTGATCCGGTGCTCGGCGGCGGACCGAACTGCGAACCGACGCGCACCGAACAGTTGGTGCGCGGTAATGGAACCGGGTCGACCAAATCCGGTCCGGATGTGATCCTGGCCTTCCAATACGCCTATTACGTGACCCGCTCGGGCTGGGACGCCCGCGCATTGACCATATCGGATGCGGCGGTGTCCTCGGTCGCCGTGATCGATGCGGGCATCACATCGATTCCGCTCGGCACCCAGCACTGCGTCATGATCTCCCCGATGCTCGACGGTCGCTTCGACGTCGTCATCACCGAGTTCCGTACGGATGCGACGGTGCGCACGTATCGCCAGTTCGTCACCGTCGCGCCCCACGAAGCCAGCACCGTCATTACCAAGATCGCCCCGCCGTCCTGATGCTGGTAATCGAAGCGATCAGCCCCGCCTACCAGGAAGACCCGCGGCGGTCGCCGCGGCAGTCAGCACCGCTTCGAGCATTTCCGGAGTGAGCCGACCGGTGAAGGTGTTCTGCTGGCTGACGTGATAGCAGCCGAACAGATGTAGCGGCGCTCGATCATCAGCCGTCGGCGCCAACACAACGTGGGCACCGTGCCCGAATTCGGGCCGCGGCCGCGGCACCGTCCAGCCCGATGCGGCGAGGACCGGAAGCAGCGCCCGCCAGCCGAACGACCCGAGTACGACCACAGCTCGCACTGTCGGTGTGAGCAGGCGCAATTCGGTTCTCAGCCAGTGACTGCAGCGGTCCCGCTCGTCGGGCGTCGGCTTATTGCCGGGCGGTGCGCAGTGAACTGGTGCGGTCACACGCGCGCCGATCAGCCGCAATCCGTCGTCGCGGTGTACCGCCGTCGGTTGATTGGTCAGCCCGACGTTGTACATGGCGGCAAAGAGGAAATCCCCACTGCGGTCGCCGGTGAACATTCGCCCGGTCCGGTTGCCGCCGTGGGCAGCTGGGGCGAGTCCGACGACGAGCAGTCGTGCGTCATCCGGACCGTATCCGGGAACTGCCCTGCCCCAGTAGGTTTCGTCACGGTACGCGGCGCGCTTGTCCCTGGCCGCCCGCTCTCGCCAGGCGACCAGCCGGGGGCAGGCGAAGCAATCCGCGACCGCGGCATCCAGTTCGGCGATGGTCTCGCACACGATCACATCGTGCCGCAGGCCATGTCCACTACGCATCGATAGCCGCCCGATTGTGTACAAGGTCGCGCGAGCGGTTCGAGACGACGGTGCGGCGCGCATAAGGACCCGGACATGTGAGGCTGACCACGTGGGTCAATTGATAGCATGGCCTTTCTGGCCGACCGGATGCGGGCAACGCCCCCGGATTCACCTCGAAAGAGTCTGTTCATGCAGTTTGAAATCGTCGAGCGAGACGAAACGTGGGTTGCCGGGCTCCCGGTGCGCAGCCCGAAACGTGCGCTCGGGGAACTGCGTGACCACGATCTGGAGACCGCGTGGGCGGCGGTGCTGCATCAGGAACTCGGCGGTCAGCTGGCCAGCGCCTACACCGACTACTCCGGTGAGCTCGGCACCTATAACACCCAGATCGTCGGCTATGAGTGTGCGTCCTTCGATGAGGTCACCCGCGGCCACCTGGTGGCGCGACTGCCGCGCGGCACCTATGCCAGATTCTCCTCGGTCGGTAACTTTCCGCAGGTGATGACCGACCTGTGGACGCAGATCGCCTACGCCGAGGAACACAACCAGATCAAACGCACCTATACCGGCGATTTCGAGTGTTATCCGCACGCCTACAAGATCGATCTCTACTTGGCGGTCGAGGCGCGATGACCTACGCGATCGTGGTCCGGCGCGAGGCCGTCTACGGCGGTCTGGTGGTGCCGCGGGTACGTCCGAGCTTCAAGGTCAGCAATAGCGACCTGATCGAATTCCTCAAGGATCGGCTGCGTGACCGTGCTGGCGACGACCAGCCGATGTACACGGTGTACGTGCCGGATCCGGCCGGAAACTACAACGCGGTCGTATGTTTCGAGTACCCGGGTCCGAGTGCGGTTCCGGTCGGTGACGTACTGGTCAAGGTGCCCAAGGGTGTCTACGCGCGATTCGAGCCGAACGGGGATTACCACGATCCGGTCGAGGATGTGTGGGCCCAAGTCGACGATGCGACGGCCTCCGCCGAGATCACCCGGGCGTACCGGGAGGAGATCGAGGTCTGGCGTGGGCCGGATTCGGTCGAGTTGTTCATCTCCATCCTCGTCTGAGATAGCTATATATTAGCTGCATCGGTACCGACTGGTCTCCACGTTCTGTTCGATGGTCGATTAGAGCGTTCTGACCTGCGGAAATTGCGCGGTAGGCGATTAGTTTTCGGAAGATTAACCAGATATCTGGTCAATTCTTGCTGGATGACGGATACTGCCCTAGGCAATCTCATCCGATCGGCGAGTCGTCTGGCGAGTCGGTCAGGCCGGCTCGATGACCGTACAAGTGTGCGGTAGCAAACGGAGTAGGAAAACCATGACTGTCGAAACAGTCGCAGTCGGCCCGGGCGGCACACATGATGCCGAGGTGTTGCGGTTTCGCGACATGTATTCCGGATATGTCTTTCATGTCGCTACTCCGCAGGCGCATCCGGATCTGTGGCGCCGTTATCTGTGTGGGGCGCTGCAGGTTTACCGGCATTACGGCGTTGATCACGTATTGGAATACGACAGTGTTGTCGACGGCCGCTCGACTTCGTTGTTCTTCGCCGCTGTCGATCCGTCCGGCGCGGTCGTCGCGGGATTGCGGGCACAGGGCCCCTATCGTATGGCCGACGAAGTGCAGGCACTGCGCGCGTGGGCGGGTCGACCCGGTGCCGACGGGTTGCGCACGATGGTTGCTGATCGGATACCGGAGGGCGTAGTCGAGGTGAAGGCGGTCTGGGTGGCGCGAGCGGTCGAGCATCGTGCGGCGCTCGCGGCGGCGGTCTCCCGCTGCGTTGTGCACGCTGCCCGACTACTCGATGCTCGGTTCGGCTTCGTCACCACTGCCACGCGAAATATCACTCTGTACCGTTCCAGTGGTGGGTATGTCGCCGATCGGACTCCGTCGGTGCCCTATCCGGACGACCGCTACCGGACCGTTCCGATGTGGTGGGACATTCAGACATATCGCACATTAGCCACAAAATTGCAGGGCTCGATGACGGCGCTGGAGTGTGCGGCGCTCGATGCCTGGCGGTCGCCGCATTGTCGAGCTCCCTCGGGTGGACCAGGGATCGGAGGATTGGCGCAGGCATGAACGGTGACCTCACCGCGGACTACCGCCCGCTGATTCTCGACGAAAACGCCACATACGACGCACAGATCCTCATGCAATTACGGAAAGCACCGCAGGTCCGCATTCTCGACCTGCGTGATGTGCTGCGCGCCGAACTCGCCAAGGTCCGGCGGCCGCCGTCGGATCTAGGTGGCCCGGAGACAGACCGATGGGTCTATTACCCGTGGCGGCGCGCGGTCGTGGGGTTGCCAGGGGAGAAGACCTTCCGGACAATTCGCTTGGATCGCAACCAGAACAAGCTCACCCGCGCCGAACAGGAACGTTGCGCGGGCCTGGCGGTCGGAGTGGTCGGACAGAGCGTCGGGCACGCGGTCGCTCACACCTTGGCCCTGGAGGGCACCTGTGGCCTGCTGCGCCTGGCCGATTTCGACGATATCGAGCTGTCGAATCTGAATCGGGTGCCCGGGGGGATCTTCGATATCGGGGTGAACAAGTCCGTCGTGACGGCGCGCCGGATCGCCGAACTCGATCCGTATCTGCCGGTCGAGGTCGCCACCGCGGGTGTCGACGAGCACACCGTCGACGCATTCCTGGACGGGTTGTCGCTGGTCGTCGAGGAATGCGATTCACTCGATGTCAAGTTCGCAGTCCGGGAAGGCGCACGCCGACACCGCATTCCGCTGGTGATGGATACCAGCGATCGCGGCCTTCTCGATGTCGAGCGCTATGACCTGGAACCGGACCGGCCGCCGTTCCACGGTCTGCTCGGCGCGACCGTCGGCGCGGATCTGCATGGGTTGTCCACCAAAGACAAGGCGCCGCACGTCATGCGGATTCTGGATCCGAAGGAACTCTCGGCCCGGATGGCCGCGAGTCTGGTCGAGATCGACGAAACCGTGACAACCTGGCCGCAACTCGGCGGTGACGTGCAACTGGGCGCGGCCATCGTGGCAGCGGCGGTGCGCCGGATCGGGCTCGGACAGAAGCTGTCCTCGGGCCGCACCCGGGTCGATCTGGAGCGTGGCCTCGACGAGCTGGCCGAACCGGAACCCGGATGCGAGAAGGTATCCGACGAATTCCCGGTGCCCGAAGACGGGGTGTCGACTCCGGACGGGTCCGCCGTCGAAAAGCTGCTCGAAGCCGCACAGCGCGCGCCGTCGGGCGGCAATAGCCAACCGTGGTGCCTGCGGGTCGACGGTGCCGAGTTACACATCGAGCTCGTCCGAACCCGCTCGTCGGCACTGGATATCGGCTACCGCGCCAGCGCGGTATCGATCGGTGCGGCGCTGCACAACGCCCGCGCCGCGGCCGCCGCGCACGGCGTACTCGGCCCGCACGAGTTCATCGAGGACAGCTCCACCGCATTCGCCGCGGTGCTACATCTCGGCAACGGCACCGACCCCGTACTGGCCGGCGACTATTCCGACGCGCTGACCCGCGCGACGAACCGACATCTCGGCACGGGCGCGCCGCTGGCGGATCATGTCCTGCCCGCACTGGCCGAGGCCGCCGCAGATGCGTCGGTCCATGCCATTACCGAGCCCGATCAACTCCGCGCCGCGGCCGCACTGCTGGGCGAATCCGACCGCATGCGCTATCTCACCCCGCGCCTGCATCAGGAGATGTTCGGCGAACTACGCTGGCCTGGCGAGGATCCGCGCACCGGGATCGATATCCGGAGTATGGAATTGGCCGCTGACGAACAGGCCAAAATCCGGATCGGCGAGCGCTCGGATGTCATGGATCGACTACGCGAATGGTCCGGCGGTGCCGCGCTCGGCGAGTACTGCCGCGACCGGGTGCTGTCGAGTTCGGCGGTGCTCGCGATAACTTTTCCGCGTCGATCCAGCACAGAGTCGGTATCGCTTGCCGACTACGCGCGCGGCGGCGCGGCCGTGCAGCGGGTCTGGATCGCGGCGCAACGGCTCGGTCTTGCCGTGCAACCGGTCTCGCCGTTATTCCTGTACGCGCGGCACCCCGACGAGCTGAAGGGGATTTCCCCGGATTTCGCGGATACACTAACGTCACTTCAGGGCCGTTTCCTGGACCTGCTGAGAGTGCCTGAGCATGAGATCATGGCATTGGTGCTTCGCCTGAGCTATGCGGCAGCAGCCACGGTCCGCAGCAGGCGGCTTCCAGTGCCGGGCGCGGGCAACCGCAGCTAGCGCGATCGGAGATAGGGTGCCTCGGCGAACGCTCGACTCATTGGTGACCCAGGTCGCCTCCGAGTTGATGGGCGTCGACGCCACGACGATGGTGGCGGCCAGTGAGCGCGTGCTTGCCCGATTGGTCGAGCATTTCGATGTCGATTTCAGCTACCTACGCCATACCGATAGAGAGCAGCGGGCGACCGTGCTCATCGCGGAATGGCCGCACCGTGGTGACATACCGGATCCGGACCCGCTGAAGATCGTACATTTCGAACACGCCGACTCGGTGTTCCGGGAATTGGAACATGCCACCGAGCCGATCATCGTGCGGCCGTCGCAGCAATCCGCCGACTATCAGGAGACGATCCGGCGCTCGTCGGGCATTCCACAGGTCGCGATGGCCGCGGTGCCGCTGTTATCGCGCGGCGAGTCGACCGGCGTGCTGGGATTCATCAAACAGGGCGATCGCGACTGGAGCGCTCGGGAACTCAACGTGCTCAAGGCGATCGCCGCTCTTTTCGCCCAGTTGCAGGCGCGCGTGGTGGCCGAGGAGCGATTGCGCTATATCGCCCTGCACGATGATCTGACCGGACTGGCGAACCGGCGGGCCCTACTCGAACATATGGAGGAGCGGCTCGGACCGGGCAGTCCGGGTCCGGTGGCCGCTTTCTTCCTCGATCTCGATCGGCTGAAAGCGCTCAACGATTTTCTCGGACATACCGCGGGGGACAACTTCATTCGCACACTCTCCTCGCGACTGCGCGAAAATCTCGATCCCAATGACATGATCGCCCGGCTCGGCGGCGACGAATTCGTCATCGTGCCCGCCAAACCGATGGATCCGGTGGCAGCCGAATTGGAGGCGACGCGGATCCAGCAGCTCATCGGACGGCGGGTCACCGTCGGCGGGGAATCGGTCAGCCGCGGCGCCAGTGTCGGTGTCGCGGTGGGTATTCCAGGGGAGACCACGGTCGCGGACGTGCTGCGCCGGGCCGATCACGCGCTGCTATCGGCGAAATCGGGTGGTGGCAATGGCGTCGCGGTCTTCACCGATGCCATGCGCGCGCAGTTCGAACTGCAGGACGATGTCGAGCTGAATCTGCGCGGAGCGGTCTCCGACGGCTCGCTGCTGCTGCACTATCAGCCCGAGGTCGATCTGCGCACCGGCCGGGTGGTGGCGCTGGAGGCACTGGTGCGCTGGTTGCATCCGACCAGGGGACTGCTGCCGCCCGGTGCGTTCGTCACCGTCGCCGAGGCCACCAACCTCGCGGGTGAGCTGGGCCGCTGGGTGATCCGGTCGGCGTGTGCGCAGTTCGCCGAATGGCGCAGGCGGGGGCTGGCGGCGAATGTCGTGATGCGGATAAATGTCTCGCCGGTGCAGCTGGTCAGCCTGGATTTCGTGGAGCGGATCGAGGATATGCTGCGGCTGTTCGGGATAGATGGCAGTTCGGTCTGCCTGGAAATCACCGAACACGTGGTGGTCCAGGATCTGGCGCGCACCCAGGTCACGCTGCGCGGACTCAAGCGGATGGGTGTGCAGATCGCCATCGACGATTTCGGCACCGGATACAGCTCGCTGTCGCATCTGAAGGCGCTCCCGGTGGACGCGGTGAAGATCGACCGCGGTTTCGTGCAACGACTCGGTGCGAGCACCGACGATCTGGCGATCGTGAAATCCATCATCGGATTGGCCGGGTCGTTCGGGCTCGGCGTGGTGGGGGAGGGCGTCGAGACGCCGGTGGCCGCACGCACCCTGGTCGGGCTGGGTTGTTATCGGGCGCAAGGATTTCTGATCGCACGACCGATGCCCGCCGATGAGGTAGAGGCGCATCTGGCCACCGGGCGCATTCCGTTGGATCTCGATCTGCCGCGGGCGGGCCGGGGTATCACCCGGGCGTGACCGGTCCTGACTGCTGATCGAAACGCTCGGCCCTGACCCAGAGTCGACGCCGGTCGCCGACGGTCATCCGCACCGAACCGACGGTTCGCCGAACCCGAGCCCTGATGCATGAGCTCAGCGATGTCCGCGCATTCGACCGGTGCGAACCCGGTCCTCGTTAGCAGGGTCTTTCACGGCTGTTCATGCGGTGTTGGGCGCATGGGTTCCGGGCAGAACCCGATTCGCTGCACGATCGGCGATGTGCGCATCGTGCAACTGGCGAACTTCTACGGTCCGCGGTCGGGCGGGCTGCGCACCGCATTGCATCACCTGGGCGAGGGGTATGTGGCCGCCGGGCATGACGTGGTGCTGATCGTGCCCGGACCGCGCCGGGCCGAAGAGATCCTGCCGACCGGTGCGGTGCGGATCACTTTGCCCGCCCTGGCGATACCGTGGACCGGCGGTTATCGCGCGGCGGATCCGCGCCGGGTGGCCGATGTGCTGGCCGGATTGCGACCGGATGTGCTCGAGGTTTCGGATCGGCTGACGCTGCGGGGGTTCGGACGCTGGGCGCGCACCCGCGACGTGGCGAGCGTCATGATCTCGCATGAGCGCTTGGACCGACTACTCGGCCAGATCATGCCTGGCCGGGTGGCCCGTCGGTGCGCCGATATGGCGAACCGGCGCACTGCGGACGACTACGACATAGTTGTCTGCACAACGGAATTCGCCCGCGAGGAGTTCCTGCGCATCGATGCGCCGAATGTCGAACTGGTGCCGCTCGGCGTGGATCTGGAGCTGTTCAGCCCGGGTCGCCGCGACCACCGCCTGCGCGCTGACCTCGGCGCGCCCGGACATCCGCTGCTGGTCCACTGCGGCCGATTGTCGGTGGAGAAGCGGGTAGATCGCAGCATCGAGGCTATTGGCGCGCTGCACCGGGCGGGAATCGAGGCTCGGCTGGTCGTGGCGGGTGAGGGACCACGGCGCGAGGCCCTGGAGCGTCGGGCCCGTGCCTTGCCACCACTGCCCGGAGGGCGACCCGCGGTGCACTTCACCGGATTCATTTCCGACCGGTCGATGGTGGCGAAACTGCTTGCCACCGCTGATGTTTCGCTGGCACCGGGCCCACACGAAACTTTCGGCCTGGCCGCGCTAGAGGCGTTGGCCGCGGGTACGCCGGTCGTCGCCAGCCGGTCTTCGGCGCTCGCCGATATTGTCACCGCCGAGTGCGGTGCGGTCGCCGCCGATCGCCCGTCCGCCTTCGCGCAGGCCGTCACCGATGTACTCGCGCTGCCGACCGCCGATCGTCGGAAGGCGGCGCGCACTCGGGCCGAGCAGTTCACCTGGCCGCGGGCGGTCGCGGGAATGCTGGCAGTGCTCGGGCGATAACCCGCGGGCGTGCACTGCCGACCGAATCCGGCAATTTCGCCATATCCAGCGAAAAGGGCGCGATGACGTGTCTGGATCGAACTTTCGACCGTATGAACTTCGCAACCGCGCCATTGCCGCGTACCCTGCGTGCAACTGATGCGGGCTATTCGAGATGGGATCCGGTGTGCTTGGTTTTGGGCGCAGGAAGACGGTGCGTGGTGCGAAGGTGCTCGTCACCGGGGCCGCGAGCGGAATCGGCCGGGCGAGCGCCGTGGCGTCCGCGACCGCCGGCGCCGAACTGGTGCTGACCGATATCAGTGCCGAGGGCCTCGACGATACGGTTCGTACCATCAAGGAGGCCGGCGGTACCGTGCTCGCCGCGCGTGCCCTGGATATCACCGACTACGACGCGGTTACCGCCTTCGCTACCGACGTGCATGCCGAATTCGGCAGCCTCGATATCGTCATGAATATCGCGGGCACCTCCACCTGGGGCACCGTCGAGAATCTCGAGCACCGCCACTGGCGCCAGATGGTGGACGTCAACCTGATGGGCCCCATCCATGTGATCGAGAACTTCGTGCCGCCGATGGTCCGGGCGAAACGCGGTGGGGCACTGGTGAATGTCTCCTCGGCGGCCGGAATCCTGGCGCTGCCATGGCATGCCGCCTACAGCGCCGGCAAATTCGGCATCCGCGGCGTCTCCGAGGTTTTGCGATTCGACTTACGGCGTCACGACATTTCGGTGCATCTGGTGGTGCCCGGCGCGGTGAATACACCGCTGGTGCACAGCGTCGAGCTGGTCGGCGTGGACAAGGAAGATCCGAGGGTGCAGCGACTCACCAAGGCATTCACCAAACATGCCGTGGCGCCGGAAGCTGTTGCGGCGGCGATCCTTCGCGGTATCGAGCGCGATCGGTTCCTCGTCTACACCTCCTTCGATATCCGCTTCGGTTATTGGTTGGCCCGCAAATTCGCCTACCCCTATGAATTCGTGATTCGCCGCAGCAGCGATCGATTCAGCAGGCTGCTGGCTTCGATGGGCAGTTGAGCGTCACATCGAGCACGCGGGCACCCGGCCCCTGTTCGCCGAGGCGGTCGTGCTCATTGACCAGTCGGCAGCTGCCGAGTGACAGGCAGCCGCAGCCGATGCAGCCGGTCAGGTTGTCGCGCAGGCGAGTCAGCTGGGTGATGCGGTCGTCGAGGTCGGCCCGCCAGCCAGTGGACAGGGTCTCCCAGTCGCGCCGGGTGGGGGTGCGACCCTCGGGAAGTTTGTCCAGTGCGGCGCGGATTTCGCTCAGTGGGATGCCGACCCGCTGGGAGATGCGGATGAAGGCGACGCGGCGCAGCGTTTCGCGGGCATATCTGCGTTGATTTCCACTCGTGCGACGGCTCGAAATGAGACCCTCGCGTTCGTAGAAGTGCAACGCGGAGACCGCTACTCCGCTACGCTCGGACAGCTGCCCGGGGGTCAGCTCCTTCGCTCGCCAATCGGTTGTCGACATCCCGCTCCTCCAATCACCTGAACCATACTTCAGGTTAGGGTGTGCTGGGGTCGGAATCGGAGACACCCAATTGCGTGCTCTTACGGCCGCGGCGAACTACGGTCGGATCATGGCAGCAGACGCGGTGCGGGCGGGGCACGATGGCGGTGCGGACGATGGGTTGGCGGGTGTGGGCGATCCAGACGGTCGACTGGCGGTCACCTCCGAGGTCGGGACCCTGCGCACGGTGCTGCTGCACCGGCCCGGCGACGAGTTGCGGCGGCTGACCCCGCGCAATAACGATCAACTGCTTTTCGACGGCATTCCGTGGGTCGAGCGGGCCCAGCAGGAGCACGACATCTTTGCCGGTGTGCTGCGCGAACGCGGTGTCGAGGTGCTACTGCTCGCCGATCTGCTCGCCGAAACCCTGTCGGTCAGCGGTGCGGCCCGCATCCAGGGCATCTCCGGGGCCGTCGACGCGCGCAAACTCGGACATATGCTGGCCGACGAGCTGGCGGCCTTTCTGCGCGGCGTCCGAGCCAGGGATCTGGCCAATATCCTCATGGCCGGGATGACCTTCGACGAACTGCCCTTCGACGGCGACAACACCTCGCTGGTGCGGCGCATGCACCACGGTGCCGATTTCGTCATCGATCCACTGCCGAATCTGCTGTTTACCAGGGATTCGTCCTTCTGGGTCGGCCCGAGGGTCGCGATCACCTCGCTCGCACTGCCCGCCCGGATGCGCGAGACCTCGCTGACCGATCTCATCTATGCATTCCATCCGCGTTTTCTCGGCGTGCGGCGGGCCTACGAATCGCATACCGCGCCGATCGAGGGTGGTGATGTGCTGTTGCTGGCGCCGGGCGTGGTCGCGGTCGGCGTCGGTGAGCGCACCTCGCCCGCGGGTGCGGAAGCGTTGGCGCGCAGTCTGTTCGACGACGATCTCGCCCACACCGTGCTGGTCGTCCCGATCGCCCAGAGTCGCGCGACCATGCATCTGGACACCGTCTGCACCATGGTCGACACCGATGCCGTCGTGATGTATCCGGCCGTCCGGGATTCGCTGTGCGCGTTCACGATTCATCGCGAAGACGCTGGGCCGAATGCCTATTTCGGCGGCGGACGCAACGATCGGGCCCGGGTGAGCATGCGCGGTCCGGATCCATTTCTGCCCGCGGCCGCCGACGCGATGGGCATCGGTAAGCTGCGGGTCATCGATACCGGACTCGATGTGGTCACCGCCGAACGCGAGCAGTGGGACGACGGCAATAACACCCTGGCGCTCGCGCCCGGCGTGGTCGTCGCCTACGAGCGCAACGATATGACCAATGCCCGGCTCGAGGATGCCGACATCGAGGTGTTGCGCATTCCCGGCTCCGAATTGGGCTCCGGCCGTGGCGGACCGCGGTGCATGTCCTGCCCGCTGTCCCGAGATGACGTGTGAGCGTGCGATGTTCACCATTTCCGTGACCCACGATTCGCCGATTCCGCCCTATGAGCAGCTCCGGCTCGGTGTCATCGCCCAGGTGCGCTCCGGGGAGTTGACGGCGGGTACCAAGATCCCGACGGTGCGCGCACTGGCCGCGCAACTCGGGCTCGCGCCGAATACGGTCGCTCGGGCCTATCGGGAACTCGAGTCCGACGGGGTGGTCGAAGCCCGGGGCAGGCAAGGATCTTTCATCGCGTCCTCGGGCGACCCGACCAAAGATCTGGCAGGGCGGGCCGCGACCGACTATGTCGCTACCATTCGACGGCTCGGTCTCGATGACGAGGCCGCCCTGCAGTACGTCAGGGCGGCGTTGGAGAGCTAGTTCTCGCGGGCATCAGCGCCAACTGGGCAGCCACAGGTGGTCGTGCCAGTTGCCGGGGGTAATCGGCAGCGCGGTAAGAATCGGCCACAACCAGATGAAATTGGCGATTACCAGGCCGAGGTAGATGCAGACCGCGAGCAGTCCGAGGCCGCGTCGTTCACTGGGCACGGCGGGCAGGTAGGTGCCCGCCGGGCTGCGCGGTATTCGAACCGATCGAGCCGGGCCGAGAATATCGCCGCACACCAACGCGACGCCCATCACCAGGAACGGGGCCAGCGGTACCGCGTAGAAGTAGTACATCTGCCGATCGAGGGTGAAGAACCAGGGGATGAGCCCGGCGCCGTAGCCGGTGAGCACCGCCGCATAGCGCCAGTCCCGACGGACCACACTGCGCCACAGCATCCAGCCCAGTACCGGGAAGGCGATCCACCAGATCGCCGGGGTGCCGATCAGCATCACGGCCTTCAGGCACTGGGTCTGACCGCAGCCGGTGACACCGTTGTCGGCGTAGTAGTAGAGCATCGGCCGCAGCCCCATCGGCCAGGTCCATGGCTTGGATTCCCAGGGGTGATGGTTACCCGCCGAATTGGTCAGCCCCTCGTGGAAGCGCAGCGTTTCGCCGCTGTAGTACCACAACGATCGCAGCGCGCTCGGCAGGAACGACCACGGCCCACCCCGACCGACCTGATTGCCGACCGCATAGCGGAAAACGCCGTCCTCACTGGCGAACCAGGCCCAATAGCTGGCCAGATACACCCCCAGCGGAATCAGCACCAACGCGTACAGCGCGGGCCCGACATCGCGCACCGCCGCACCGACCCAGGGCCGCCGCACACCGTAGGCACGCCGCGCCGAGACGTCGAAATAGACACTCATGATCCCGAACGCGAGGATGAAGTACATGCCGGACCATTTTGTGCCGCAGGAGAGTCCGAGCAGCACCCCGGCGCCGAAGCGCCACCAGCGCACTCCTAGCCGCGGACCCCATGCGCTCGCATCGATCCGACTCTCGCGGTCCACCTCGGCCATTCGGGCCCTGACCTCGTCGCGATCGACGATCAGACAGCCGAACGCGGCGGTGACCAGCACCGCCATGAAGATGTCGAGCATGCCGATGCGCGAGGAGACGAAGGTGAGTCCGTCGGCGATGAGCAGAATGCCCGCGATCGCGCCGACCATCGTGGAGCGCGCCATCCGCCGAACGATCCGGATGACCAGCAGCACCAGGATGGTGCCCGCCAGCGCCGCGCTGAAACGCCAACCCCAGCCGTTGTAGCCGAACATCCACTCGCCGACCGCGATCAGCTGCTTGCCGATCGGGGGATGCACCACCAGCCCGTAGGCGGGATTGTCCTCGACGCCACCGCCGGTGAGGATCTGCCAGGCCTGTGGCGCGTAATGCTTCTCGTCGAAGACGGGGGTGTAGGCGTCGGTGGGATAGTCCAACATGATGAACCGCGTCAGCGCCGCGATCGCGGTGAGTACCGCCGTGACCACCCACCCCTGCATCTTGTCGACCGGACCGAAGTCGGGCGACGGCCGCAGGGGCGCGGGGCTCGACCAAGAGGGCACGGCCCCGGCAACGGTCGCGCGCTGGTCGGTCACCTGGGTCACGTCCCGATCGTATGCTGTGTGCGCCACCGAGACCCGCACCGGTGAGCGCGCCGCCGCGCGAATCACACCCTGAGTGGCGGTTCAGGTGGCGTCTGAAGCGTATCGGAGTCCGGGTGATCACCCAGCGCGGGATTGATTTTCTTCTGGTGAGAGAATTTGCCTCCGGCAAAGGTAACGACTGATTTCGCGTGGACATGGGTAACTCGCCGGGGACGCCCAGCCGCGTACTCGATGACCGGTCCGGTGACCAAGTCCCGAGCCACCAACGACCGGCAAAAGACCCGGGGAGGCGCAGGAGCGTGGCGGACAAGGTGGGGCGGTTGGTGCTCGCGGCAACGCCGATGGGTGAGATCGGCGATGCCTCACAACGGCTACGCGAGGCGCTCGGATCCGCCGATATCCTCGCGGCCGAGGACACCCGGCGCACCCGTGCCCTCGCCAAGGCCCTGGACGTGGAGATCACCGGGCGAGTCCTGCGGTTCGACGATCACGTGGAATCCGCGAAGGTTCCGGCGCTGCTCGATGAGATCGACAGTGGCGCCACAGTGCTGCTGGTGACCGATGCCGGTATGCCGTCGGTGAGTGATCCGGGTTATCGCATGGTGGTGGCCTGTGTCGAGCGTCAGCTGCCGGTTACCTGTCTGCCGGGACCGTCGGCGGTGACCACCGCCCTGGCGTTGTCCGCGCTCCCGGTGGAACGCTTCTGCTTCGACGGATTCGCGCCGCGCAAATCCGGCCAGCGGCGAGAGTGGTTGCGCACCTTGCGCACCGAGCCGCGAGCCTGCGTATTCTTCGAGGCGCCGCACCGGCTCGCCGACTGCCTCGCCGATGCGGTCGAAGTGCTCGGCTCCGATCGGCGGGCAGCGGTCTGTCGGGAACTGACCAAGACCTATGAGGAGGTTGTGCGCGGCAATCTCGGCGAACTCGCCGCCTGGGCGGTCGAGGGGGCGCGCGGCGAAATCACCGTCGTCCTCGAAGGCGCCCGACCCGTCGCGGCCGATCCCGCCGATCTGGTCGACGAGGTCGAATCGCTGACCGCCGAAGGTATTCGCCTCAAGGACGCGTGCGCCCAGGTGGCCGCCGAGACCGGCGTTTCCCGCCGCGAACTGTACGACGCGGTACTGACCGCGCGCCGCAACGGCGGGGACAGTCCATAGCGCGACTCGCCAGCGCCGACACTCCCGTGCGGCCGCATTGGGGGAGTGTCATGGTGCCATCGATCATCGGCGCGACGATGATCGGTGTCATGACCTCTTTGGAAAGCAAGGCGAAGGCGTTTCTCGAACTGCATGTCCCGGGCGATCCCGGTGTCTTTCCGACGGTGTGGGATGCGTGGTCGGCGAATGTCGCTGTCGCGGCAGGTTTTTCGGCGCTGACCCTGGGTAGTCATCCGGTCGCCGATTCGGTCGGGCGCAGCGATGGCGAGGGGATGACATTCGCGGAACTGTTGACGCGGGTCCGGCAGATCACCGGTGCGGTCGATGTTCCGATCTCCGTCGATATCGAATCCGGTTACGGGCTCGAGCCCGCGCAGTTGATCGAGGGGCTGCTGGATGCGGGCGCGATCGGCCTCAATATCGAGGACACGGTGCACAGTGAGGGCGGCCGGTTGCGCGGTGCCCAGGAGCACGCCGACCTGGTGCACGGCCTGCGTCAGTTCGCCGATGCCGCAGGTGTGCACGTGGTCGTCAATGCCCGCACGGACCTGTTCATGCGCAAGGACGGTGACGACAGTGATCGCCTCGACCGCGCCATCGAGCGCCTGAAGTTGGCCGCCGCGGCGGGTGCCGACTCGTTGTTCCCGGCCGGACAGCATTCCGACGCCGATATGCGCCGTCTCACCAGTGAATTGCCGCGGCCGATCAGCGCTGTCGCCCAGCCCGGCGCATCCGAAAAGACGGTGCTGGCCGATCAGGGCGTCGCCCGCATCACCTTCGGCCCGTTGCTGCAGTGGGCACTGACCGACGAAGCCAACAGGCTGCTGCATCGCTGGAAGTAGTCCAGCTCCAGCGGGCTGGCCGAACAGACTGACGCGCTACCGCAGCATCGAGCGGTAGCGCTTCAGTAGGGCGGTGAGCTCGGTCAATAGGTCGTCCGGGCACAGCTCGTAATGGTCGCCCCAGTAGCGGCGCGTCTTGTTATCCCAGATGCGATAACCGCCGGGGACTCCCCGCGCGACGTATCGTCTCCTGCGGATTACTTCTTCGGCTCCACGTACCGTGGGTAGACCGCTTCCGGCTCCGGCAGTGCGGTTCCGGGGACCAGCGGGGTCGCGATATCGGCAAACGAACGGTTCTGCTGAGCCAGCAGATCCAGGATCTTGCCCGCCGATTCCGGCATAACCGGCTGTACCAGAATCGCGACGATGCGCAGCAGTTCGATGGTCACATACAGCACCGTCGCCTCGCGGGCCAGCGACTCCTCGGTGGCCGTCTTGGCCAGTGCCCACGGCGCCTCAGCGGAGAAGTAGCGGTTGGCCTCGCCGAGCGTCAGCCAGATCGCCTCCAGCGCCAAATGCATTTGCTGGGTGTCGAATTCGGCTCGGCAGCGCTCCAGCAGACCATTGGCCCGGTCGAGCAGGGCGCGATCGGCCTCGGTGAATTCGCCCGGCGTCGGCACCACGCCACCGCAGTCGCGGGCGACCAGCTTCAGGCTGCGCTGCACCAGATTTCCGAATTCATTGGCCAGATCGGTATTGATCCGCCCGACGATCGCCTCGTGGCTGTAGCTGCCGTCCTGGCCATAGGAGATCTCGCGCAGCAGGAAGAAGCGCACCGCGTCGACGCCGTATTCGTCGACCAGCGCGAGCGGGTCGACCACATTGCCGACCGACTTGGACATCTTCTCGCCCTTGTTGTACAGGAACCCGTGCACGAAAACGCGTTTCGGCAATTCGATCCCGGCCGACATCAGGAACGCCGGCCAGTACACGGTGTGGAACCGGGTGATGTCCTTACCGATGATGTGCACGTCGGCGGGCCAGAAACGCTGGAACGCAACGGATTCCGTATCCGGGAAGCCGACGCCGGTGACATAGTTGGTGAGCGCGTCCACCCACACGTACATCACGTGATCGGGATGTCCCGGCACCGGCACGCCCCAGTCGAAGGTGGTGCGCGAGATGGACAGGTCCTTCAGACCCGCCTTCACATAGCTCACCATCTCGTTGCGGGCCGTTGCGGGCGCGATGAATTCGGGATGTTCGTCGTAGAGCGCGAGCAGCTTGTCCTGGTAGTGCGACAGCCGGAAGAAATAGTTCGACTCCTCGGTCCAGGTGACCGGCGTCTTCGATTCGGTCGAGATCCGGGTGCCGTCCTCGAGCAGTGTCGTTTCTTCCTCGGTGTAGAACGCCTCGTCGCGCACCGAGTACCAACCCGAATAGTTGTCCAGGTAGATATCGCCGTTGGCGAGCATCCGCTCCCAGATCGCGGCGCTGGCCACCTGGTGGTCGTCATCGGTGGTGCGGATGAAGCGGTCGTAGGAGATGTCGAGGATCTTGTCCATCGCCTCGAACACATCCGAGTTGCGCGCGGCGAGTTCCTCCACCGGCACGCCCTCGGCGACCGCGGTCTGCTGCATCTTCTGCCCGTGCTCGTCGGTGCCGGTCATGAAGAAGACGTCATAACCGTCCAGCCGCTTGAAGCGGGCGAGGGCGTCGGACGAGATGTACTCGTACGCGTGCCCGATGTGCGGCGCACCGTTCGGGTATGCGATGGCCGTTGTGATGTAGAAGGCGGCGCGGTCGGCTGCGCTCATACGTGCGCCTCGCTGACGCTCGGCTCCGGTATGACCGCACCGGCGGCTGTGTAGATCGATCGCTCGCTCATGGTGCATCTACTGTAATGCGCGTGGATTCCGACGCTCACGTGAATATCCCCCGAGTCGATCGCCGCCGTCGCGCGCCCGCGTTCCGGTGTGCCGGAGTTCGCCGATGAGCGGCAAACGGCCCGCGCCCGAGCTGCCGGAACCGCTCGCGCCGCTGGTGGACGCGCATACCCATCTGGATGCCTGCGGGGCCACCGATGCGGAGTCGACGGCGGTGGTCGTGGACCGCGCGGCCTCGGTGGGGGTCGGCCAGGTGGTCACCGTCGCCGATGATCTGGCCGCCGCGCAGTGGGCCGTGCGGGCCGCGCATTGGGATCGAAGGGTGTTCGCCGCCGTGGCGCTGCATCCGACGCGGGCGAACGCGCTCGACGACGCGACCAAGGCCGAACTGGAGCGGTTGGCCGCCGATCCGCGCGTTGTCGCGATCGGCGAGACCGGACTCGATTACTACTGGCCGGGCAAGCTCGAGGGCTGCGCCGATATCGAGGATCAGGTCGAGGGCTTCCGCTGGCATATCGACCTGGCCAAACGCCTGCGCAAACCACTGATGATCCACAACCGCGAGGCCGACCACGATCTGCTGGCGGTACTGCTGGACGAGGGTGCGCCGGAAACCGTGATCTTCCATTGCTTTTCCTCCGACACCAATATGGCGATGTCGTGTGTGGCCGAGGGCTACATCCTCAGCTTCTCCGGCACGGTGAGCTTCAAGAACGCCCATGAACTGCGCGAAGCCGCCAAGGTGGTGCCCGACAACCAGATTCTGGTGGAGACCGATGCGCCGTATCTGACCCCGCATCCGTTCCGTGGTGCGCCCAATGAACCGTATTGCCTGCCGTACACCGTGCGTGCCCTCGCGGAATTGCGTGAGCAGGATCCGGTGGCGCTCGCGAAAATAACCACCACGAACGCCCACCGCATTTACGGTATCTGAATCGATTGCATTTCTGTTATGGCCGGGTCGGGAGTTCTCCTGGCATCGCTCGAGAAGTCGTTTCCGCGATCTTGGGTTAACGCTGACAGTCCAATCCGCCGCTGATGTGCAAGAGGTCTGGATGGTCGATGTGCGCTAGGTCACTTCGCTCGATGCGATTCGTGATTTACCTGCGGCGGCGATATTGATTTGGGATATCGAAAACCCGCCGTTCGGAAGGCTGCGGTTGTCGACTCCTGACCCCTTCGTTATCGTGCTGTTACCATGTCTCCATTCGCGAGGATCAACCAGTCCCGCTCGCCGCTGCTGTACGCGGCGGTCGCGGCGCTGCTGGTGACGCTGATCGTCGGTGCCGCGATGGCGATCGTGAACCGCAAGACGGTCACGGTCGTCGTGGACGGCGAACAGACGACGCAGACCACCATGTCGCGCAACGTCAGCGGAGTGCTGAAGGCCGCGGGTTTCGATGTGAACGACCGCGACCTGGTCCGGCCCGCACTGGCCGCGACGATTACCGATGGTGCGACCATCACCTACAACCGCGCGCGTGAGGTCGCTATATCGCTGGACGGCAAGGCCGAGAAGGTGTGGTCGACCGGCCTGACCGCGGGTGATGTGGTCGACCAACTGCACCTGCCCCGCGAGGTATTCGTTTCACCAGCCCGCAACGAGAGGTTGCCGCTGGAGGGGGCCGCACTGCAGATCGCCAGCCCGCGTTCGGTATCGCTGCTCGACGGCATCGGCCATCCGGTCGATGTGCGATTGGCCGCGCCGACCGTCGGTGATTTCCTCGCCGTCGCGGGCATTCCGCTGATCGAGCAGGACACCGTCGAGCCCGCGGCCACCACCCCGCTCACCGATGGGCTGCGGATCGTGGTGACCCGCCAGCGCGTCGAGAACAAGGTCGAGACGGTGCCGTTGGATCCGCCGGAGAATGTGATCGAGGATCCGACCCTGAATATGAGCCGGACCGTGGTGGAGAGCCATGGGGCACCCGGCGTGCAAGATGTGACGTTCGCGGTCACCATGGTCAATGGCCAGGAGGTCAGCCGACGGCCGATCGCCGCCACGGTGCAGGTGACGGCGCAGCCCAAGACGGTCCGCAAGGGCGCCAAGCCCGGCACCGAGGTGCCGCCGGTGCATGACGGTGATATCTGGGACGCGCTGGCCCGCTGCGAATCCACCGGCAACTGGGGCATCAATAGCGGCAACGGCTACTACGGCGGCATCCAATTCGACCAGGGCACCTGGGAACGCCAGGGCGGTCTCAAATACGCCCCGCGCGCCGACCTGGCCACCCGCGAAGAACAAATCGCCGTCGCCGAAGTCACCCGCGCCCGCCAGGGTTGGGGCGCCTGGCCGGCCTGCACCGGCCGTCTGGGCATCGGCTGATCGCCGATCCGACCGCAGCGCCTGTGCCCCTCGGTCGCGGATAGGCGGAGTTGATACTTTGTCGGACGTGTCCGAACCCGATATTTCCGCTCGTGGAAGTGCTGCGCTGCTCGGGCCCGCCGAGGTGCGGGCGCTGGCCGAGCGGCTCGGCGTGCGCCCGACCAAACAGCTCGGACAGAACTTCGTGCACGACGCCAATACTGTGCGCCGAATTGTCGCGGCAGCCGGGGTTGGGCGCGGGGATACCGTCCTCGAGGTCGGGCCGGGACTCGGTTCGTTGACATTGGCGCTGCTCGATGTGGTGGATTCGGTCATCGCCGTCGAGATCGATCCCGTACTGGCGAAACATCTTCCGGTGACCATCGCGGACCGTGCGCCGGAACTGGCCGGGCAGTTGACCGTGGTGGAAGCCGATGCGCTGCGGGTCCGCGCGGAGGGCCTGCCCGCGGCGCCGTCGGCGCTGGTGGCGAATCTGCCCTATAACGTCGCCGTGCCGGTGCTGCTACACCTGCTCGCCGAATTGCCCAGCATCATAACGTCATTGGTGATGGTGCAGGCCGAGGTGGCGGACCGCCTCGCCGCCGAGCCCGGCAGTCGCATCTACGGCGTACCGAGCGTCAAGGCAGGCTTCTTCGGTACCGTGCGCCGCGCGGGCGCGGTGGGCACCCAGGTGTTCTGGCCGGTGCCGCGCGTGGACTCCGGGCTGGTCCGCATCGAACGCTATGCCGAACCGCCCTGGCCGATGGACGAGGGGCACCGTCGCCGCGTCTTCGAAGTCGTCGACGCCGCCTTTGCTCAGCGCCGCAAAACCCTCCGCGCCGCCCTCGGCAACTGGGCCGGTTCACCAGCCGAAGCCGAACGACGCTTGCTCGCCGCCGGTATCGACCCGACCGCCCGCGGCGAAACCCTGGACACCGCAGCCTTCGTACGCCTCGCCGCCCAGGGGTGAGCGCATCCCCATGGCTGGCTTGCCGAAGTGTCGCCGTTGCGAAACAGATTGTGGATAACCAACTTTTGTCTTGTTGGTCGCAACATCGGCGCCACGTGCCGCCAAGATCGACTCGCGAATGCCGCAGCACGCCGCGCGCCACACAGAAATCACAGGTCATCGCATCGAATGTCGGTTCTGACACGCGCTGGTCGGCGTATGCGGTCAGGGGTGACCGCCACCTGAATGGCGTCCGCCATCGGATGTGGATGGCGCTGTGGATGATTCGATGCGCGCGGTGAACTCAGCGGTACGTACGACACCGATGGGGGACAAGTCTAGACACCACCGAAATGCGCCCGCATTCGGGGTCGGTCGTGGCAGCCGACCTCCGGACCCGCTGTTGTGCGATCGATTTCGCCCCGCGGATGGACGTGCAGGTAGACAAGGTTTTGGCGCGCAAGGCAACCGGATGAGCCTATGCGCCGCGGTCCGATGCGGACTCGGTTGGATCGCCCAGTGGGGCGCCGATACCGAGTGCGGCACCGAACAGTTCGATGAGACCTCCGCCGCAGGCGGCGAATCTCGGCCGGGGCTGGATCAGGCCGCGACCTCGTATCCCGCCTCGTCCACGGCGGCGACGATATCGGCGTCTGCGAGCGGCGCGGTGCTGTCCACCCGGACCGCACCGCTGGCGAGGTCGACATCCACGCTGGTCACGCCATCGATCTTGCCGATCTCCGTCTTGACCGAGTTCACGCAGTGTCCACAGGTCATTCCCGTGACGGTGTAGGTGCTCGTGGACATCTCCGACTCCTTCGCTCACATTGATCATACGGTGCGGGGGTATCCCCAACGCCTCTGAAAATACCCCCTGAGGGTATTGAGTGCAAGTGAGAGCCTCATCGTTCTGAACACCAGTTGGATGCGCAATGGCGAGACCGAGGCATTGGTGGCCGACTGGTCGCCGTTGAATCGAATCGGCCAGCTCGGTGATATCGCGGATGTCACCGTCTTCCTCGCCGCCGTCACCGGTCAGTGCGCGCCGCCACTGGCGGGGCGTTGCGTGTAGCCGTCCGACACAAGGGCGGTGAACGTCTCATCTCGAGCTGAGCACCTGCCGTTCCCACGGGATAGGCTTGAGCACCGTGTTGTCAGTTGTGCCAAGTCCCGTCGTAGTGCGCGCGCCGTCCAAGGTGAACCTCCACCTAGGTGTCGGTGACCTGCGTGCGGACGGCTATCACGATCTGACTACGGTATTTCAAGCCCTCTCGCTCAGCGATGATCTGGAACTCGCGCCGGCCGCCTCGCTGACCGTGCGGGTCAGCGGCGAGGGCGCCGACGATGTGCCGACCGATCGGACCAATCTGGTGTGGAAGGCCGCCGTGCGCGTCGCGCATCTGGCCGGCCGTGCGCCGCTGGTGGAAATCGCCATCAACAAGGGCATTCCGGTGGCGGGTGGGATGGCGGGCGGCAGTGCGGATGCCGCCGCGACGCTGGTGGGCCTGAACGAACTCTGGGATGTCGGGCTGACCCGCGACGAGTTGTTCGCGGTCGCAGCCGAACTCGGCAGCGATGTGCCGTTCGCACTGCACGGCGGCACCGCACTCGGCACCGGTCGGGGCGAGCGGCTGCTTCCGGTGTTGTCCCGCAATATCTTTCACTGGGTTCTTGCCCTGGCCAAGGGCGGATTGTCCACCCCGGCCGTCTTCGCCGAACTCGATCGACTACGCGAGGTCGGCACCCCACCCCGGCTCGGTGAGCCGCAGGAACTGATGCAGGCGCTGGCCTCCGGCGACCCGAGACAGCTTGCGCCCCTGCTGGGTAACGATCTGCAGGCGGCCGCACTGTCGCTGCGGCCGGAGTTGCGGCGGACCTTGCGCGCGGGCGTCGGTGCCGGTGCGCTTGCCGGGCTGGTCTCCGGGTCCGGCCCGACCTGCGCATTCCTCTGTGACAGCGAGGATGGCGCGGTGGCGGTCGCGGCCGAGCTCGCGGGCGCGGGCGTGTGCCGCAGCGTGCGTACCGCGAGCGGACCGGTCTCCGGTGCTCGGGTCATCAGCAGCGGCACGCCCGGAAAGCGCTGACTTTTCGCCCGTCAGGCGATGACGTGTCGACGAGGCGGTCCACCTGGCCGGCGTCGAGCCCGTAGCGGAACAGCGTGCGATCCCGGACCGAGCGTTCGGTGGGGCGACGGTGGGTTCGGCGTGCTCGGTACGCTTGCGCGGGGCGAGCACACGCCCGGCCATACCCTGGAAGGATCCATGTCCAACCTGATCAATCTCGAACAGGTCTCCAAGAGCTTCGGTATCAAACCGCTCCTGGACAACGTTTCGCTCGGCATTCACGCGGGCGAACGGATCGGTGTCGTCGGCCTGAACGGCGGCGGCAAGACCACCCTGTTGGAGGTGCTGACCGGTCTCGAGCCGCCCGATAGCGGCCGGGTGAGCCGGGTCGGCGGGCTGCGTATGGCAGTCGTGACCCAGCGTGGTGTGCTGCCTCCCGGCGCGTCCGTCGGATCCGTCGTGCTGGCCGGACTGGCCGATGACGCGATGCCCCCCGGCGCGAGCGACGGGCCCGGAGACGGCAACTTGCGTGACCACGCAGGGCCTCGGGAGCGCCGAGATGACTACGGCGTTGCCGAACACGAATGGGCGTCGAACCCGCGCATCCGGTCCGTTATGGCGGGCATCGGCATCGAGGGCCTCGGCCTGGATACATCGGTCGACAATCTCTCCGGTGGCGAGCGCCGCCGCGTCGCGTTGGCTGCCGCGCTGGTTCGTGACCTCGATCTGCTCGTCCTCGACGAGCCGACCAATCATCTCGATGTCGAGGGTGTGCAGTGGCTGGCCGAACATCTGCTCGAGCGCCGCAGCGCCCTGGTGGTCGTGACCCACGATCGCTGGTTCCTCGACACCGTGGCCACCGATACCTGGGAGGTCGTCGGCGGCAAGGTCGAGAGCTACGAAGGTGGTTACGGCGACTGGATTTTCGCGCGTGCCGAGCGGGCGCGGCAGGCCGATGCCGCCGAAGCCCGGCGCGCGAATCTCGCGCGCAAGGAGTTGGCCTGGCTGCGGCGCGGTGCGAAGGCCCGCACCTCCAAACCGCGCTATCGGGTGGAGGCGGCCGAGGCGCTGATCGCCGATGTGCCGCCGCCGCGCGATAGCGCCTCACTGGCCGCCTTCGCGCGAAAGCGCCTGGGCCGCGTCGTCATCGAACTCGAGGATGCCACCCTCACCACTCCGGACGGCCGAGAGTTGGTGCGCGAGTTGACCTGGCGCTTGGCGCCAGGGGAGCGAGTCGGTCTCGTCGGCGTCAACGGCTCCGGCAAGACGACGCTACTGCGCACGCTGGCCGGTGCCATCGAACCCGCCGCGGGCAAACGCATTCAGGGACAGACGGTCGAAATCGGTTGGCTGCGTCAGGAACTCGACGACCTGCCGACCGAGCTGCGTGTCCTGGAGGCGGTACAGCAGATTGCGCAGCGAATCACGTTGGGGGATAAGGAGATCTCCGCCGGGCAGCTGGCCGAGCGCCTCGGCTTTACCCCGGCCCGGCAGCGCACCCCCGTCGGCGACCTATCCGGTGGTGAGCGGCGCAGGCTGCAACTGACCCGGATCCTGATGTCGGAACCGAATGTCCTGCTGCTCGACGAGCCGACCAACGATCTGGACATCGATACCCTGCAACAACTGGAAGACCTGCTGGACAACTGGGCGGGCACCCTGGTCGTGATCAGCCACGACCGGTATCTGATCGAGCGCATCTGTGACTCCACCTGGGCCCTGTTCGGCGACGGAAAGCTCACCAACCTGCCCGGTGGCATCGACGAATACCTGAAAAAGCGTTCCGCACTGAGCTCCGCCACAACGCGATCCGCCGAACCCAAGCCCGCCGAAGCCCCGGCGACCGATTCCGCCGCTTACCGCGCCGCCCGCAAGGAGCTGGCCAAACTGGAACGCGCCATCGACAAACTCACCGAACGCGAACAGCGCCTGCACACCGCCCTGGCCGACGCCGCCACCGAACCGGACAAGCTCATCACCCTGGGCGCCGAGCTGAAACAGGTCCTGGCCGAAAAGGAATCCGCCGAAGAGCGCTGGCTGGAACTCGCCGACGGCGCCTGAACCGCCTGGCACACTGTCCAGCGCTCCGGCGCCTCGCCGATTACGTTCGACGGAACTCCGGGCTACTGCGGCAGCGTCGGCTAGCTGTCGCCGGACACGCGCCCGTCCTGGACGACGACAGGCAGGCAGGTCTGGACGAAGTCCGCGCCGAAGCCGGTGAGTGCGATGCTGCGGTAGTAGACCTTGGTACCGAAACCGGAGCGCTTCAACACTTCTCGGACGGGGGATTGGGCCTCGAGGAGCTGGTAGCGGTTCGGATTGCCAACCGGTTCCTTGACGAATTCGATCAGGCCGAGGCGGCGCAGATTGGGTAGATATTGCTGGATGCGGTTGGGGAACCGCAGGCCCGCGTGTTCGCCGATCAGGTTGAGCCCGGAGATGATTCGCTCGACACCGATACCGCGCGGCCGTCCGGCGCGGATATCGATCGAGGGCTGCGGGCCGTCGAGGTGCAGGAAGCGCAGGATGCGCGCCTCATCGGGGGTCAACTCCTCGAGCATGCGCGCGAAGGCGGGGTGGGTTTCATGGTGCTCGCCCTGCGTACTCGCCGACAGCCGCAGCAGTGCGGCGCCCTGCTCGCGCAGCGTGGGAATGGCATCGGGCGTGGGCTGTTCGGGCGTGGTGGGCAGCCGCAACGCACGCCGTACCGCGTCCCGAACCTCGGCCTCCGCTTCGGCAAGCACCTCACGCGGTGGATTTCCGGCGATACTGCCGCGCACCACGGTGGCCCCGACGCCGAGGGCGGTGTCGATGCCCCACGCGGTCACTCCGGCCGCCGCGCTCACCACGACCCGGGCGACCCCGGTGCTCGCCCGAACTGTCTTGCGTACCGAGCCGGGCTCCCGCTTCGGCGCGGCCGACTCGACCGCGCCGACGGGCAGGCGCGCGATCTCGCTCGATTGCCCGGATACCGACTCGGAAGTTGTTGCTGTTTCGGCCACCTCGGACTGCGCCGCTCGCTCGCAGCCGTGCCCGGCGGCACGCGGATCGTCGCCGCCAGCTTCCGTCACAGCCATGTTGTCGCTACTCCCGTTCCGAAGATCAGGATGTGAGCGTATCCGGCGAAGAGTCCCAACACGCCGCCATGCAGAAAAAGAAGCCATTCGTCCTGTTTGATGGCTGATCGCAGCATATCCACGAAGTCGGGGGGCGATAGCGCCGACATCTGTTTGGCGATGTAGTCGTTGATTTGCCTGCCTTGCTGGACGTTGAAGTCTGGATCCGCGAAGGCGATCGGCGCGATAGATATCGCCTCGGTGGTCAGCGTCGATTGCAGCGAGTCGTACTCCCGGCTGCCGAGCACGAACTTTACCGCTGGTCGCGCCGCCCCGAGCGCCCGGTCCGCGGCCGGGCGCAGCGTGTCCTCGAGCATCTGCATGGTCCGGTCCGAGCGCGGACCGTTGAGCAGTTCGTCACCGATATTGGCGACGGTTATGACCTGACTGGAGACCAATTCCGCGTAGCCATCGGTGATTTCGAGCTGTCGCTTGATCAGCAGACCCTGCCGCCACGGGCACCACCACTTCGGGTACGCCGGCGCGAAGATCATATTCAGGCCGATCCAGTTGACCATCCAGCCGATGATGACGCCGCCGACCGGCAGCAGCACCAGCGTCGACCAACCGGTCAGGTGCAGCAGTGCGACCAGCACGACACCCATCGGCGCGCCGAAGTAGAAACCGAAGTTCTGCATGAAGCGCAGTTCCTTGGCGCCGAGGACCTGGAAAAGAATATTGAGCAGATGCGGACGCGCCTGGAAATAGCGGATGACCATCTGCTTGACGTCCAGCAGTTGATCGATATTGGCGCCCAATTCTTCGGTCAGCTCGCGCAGAATATCGGGCAGCTGTTGGCGGACCCGCGCGTGAATCATCTCGCGTACGCCGGTCGGCAGGTTGTACCAGAGTTGCGGATGTTCGCGGCGCAGGATTTCTTCGACGATGTCTTTTATCTGCGCGTCGGCGATAGCGGCGAGGTGTTCGGCGAGCTTGTCCGGTTCCAGCTCACGATAGAAGTCGGCAACGCTACCGAGTTTCGCCAGTCCCTTGTCGACCGCGATGCTCGCCATTTTGTCCGCACGTGAGGGCACGATGCCCTGCCAGCCTATTCGGCCGTCGTAGCTCAGCAACGGCAGCACCTGAATTCGCTTGGGCAGGAAGGGAAACAGTGCGCGCAATCCGGGTAGACGAATGCCGTGGAAGGCGACCGGCTTGAACAACATCAGGATGCCGGTCCAGTTGGTGATGTAACCGATGATGCCGGTGAAAAGCGGGATAGTCACTAACTCCAGGAGGACCGTCGGGTGGACCCCGAAAACACTCTCCAACACGACACCCTCCTGCCGATACCGGTGATCGCCGCCTCACCGGCAACTCAAACTAGCACCCCAGTCGGCAGACGGACCCTACTGTGAGGGCGAGAACCCGCGAGTGTCCCGGGGCCACAGCGGATTGTCTGAGACGTCGGTCACACTGTGTGTCCAGGATGTCGTAGTGTCAACAAGTGCCGGAGACAATGGCGACCGTCACGCGTCCGACAGCAGGGGTCGGCGTGTTTGCCGGTCCAGTCGGCTCGCGGTAGGGCATGCCTGGAAGGCTGGCGGGCAATAATCTGTGGGCGTATTCGTACGTGGCAATACATCGGAGTAGAACGTGACAGACGACAGGACCGGACAGGACGTAGCCCGGGCCGGTTCCCGCTCGGTGGAGCACAGCTCGGATGTCGAACAGCGGCAGATCAGCAATGAGGCACGGCTGATTCGTGGTGTGTTCCGGGCGGCAGGGCTCGCGGCGGGCACCGTGGTACGCGGTAGTCAGTGGGCCGTCGGCACGACCTATGAGGTGACCAAGGAGATCACCCAGGCCGCGCTCGACGGTGATTCGTCGGCGGATATCGCCGAGCGCACCGGTAATGCGTTGCGCTCCATCGCGCGCAGCGCGCTCGGCGTCACCGAGGGATCGGTGCGCGAAATCGTCAGCTATGTACCGACTTCCAATGGAAGTACGCCACAGCCGGCGGCGATCGGCATCGGCGCGCCGCTGCACTCGGCCAGCAGCGAAGAGTTACGTCGACGCGGCGATGCGCTGCTCGCCCGCTCGGCCGATGTCTATTTCACCGAGGATGTGCACCCGGCCTATGACCGGATCCTCGACGAATTGGCGCCGGATGAGGCGCGCATTCTGCGGTTCATGGCATTGAACGGTCCGCAGCCTACGGTCGATGTGCGTACCAACCGTCCGCTCGGCATCGGCTCGGAGTTGGTCACCGGTGATCTCACTTCGGTTCCGGAACAGGCCGGTGTTCGTTATCCGGACCGCGCGCGCACCTATCTGATCAACCTCAACCGCCTCGGCCTGACCCAGGTTTCCGAGGACCCGGTGGTGCTGAGCCGGTACATGGTGCTCGAGGTGCAGCCGGTGGTCGAGGCGGCGTTGAAAAGGGCCGGGCGCGCGCCCAAGATCGTGCGCAAAAGTCTGCGGCTGACCGAATTCGGCAGCGACTTCTGCAACACCTGCTTCACCATCGGGAACTGACCCGTCCGGTTGACCGCACATTCGGCTCGAAGTGATAGCAATCTGATACAAATCTCCCAATCTCTTTAGCGCGGCGACTTCGAATGGGATTGTTGAGTTATGGACCGGGATGCTGTGTCAGCGATCAGTCGCCTGAAGTTCAGGTATCTGCGCACCCTCGACACCAAGTCGTGGGATGAATTCGCGGATACCATGGTCCCGGAAGCGACCGCCACCTACAGCGAATACCTGCAGTTCGAGTCGCGGGATGCGTTCCTGGCGTTCATGCGCAACACCCTCGGTCCGCACGTCATCACCGAGCATCGATGCGACCATCCGGAGATCGATGTCGAGGGCGACACCGCCACCGGCACTTGGTACCTCGCGGATACAGTGCTGATACCGGCGCACAATATGCTGTTGCGCGGCGCGGCGTTCTACTCCGATCGCTACGTCCGCTGCACGGATGGGCAATGGCGCATCGCGCATACCGGATATGAGCGAACCTATGAGGTGGTTCTCTCGCTCAGTGATCTGCCGAGTCTGCGGCTGACGTCGAGTCGCTGGGGGCTGATCACGCGCGAAGACGGCATCGCGGCGGTCGAACGCGAGCCGGGCAGCACCACCCCGCAGTGGCGCGGGCCCGCGTCGAAGGCGGCCGAACCCGAGGCCGGGTGAGCGCATCGCCCCGAGCGCCGCGACTGCGCCGGATTCCTCGGAATCGGGCGCAGCGGGGGGCCTAGTCCGCCGTGGCGACCAGCGGCTCGAGCGTGAGCTTCGGATGCTCCTTCTCGATGTACTGCAACCGCCATTTATCGCTGAACAGCGCCAACAGCACGCCGTCGGAGCGGGTGAATACCTCGACCCCGCGCTGCCGATCGAGTTCGGCCATCGACTCCGCGTCGGTGCGCCGGGCCAGCGTGTAGGGCAGGTGCTCCATATGCGTCTCGACGTTGAATTCCGCGAGCATCCGCGCGGTGACGACCTCGAACTGCATCGGACCGACCGCCGCCAGCACCGGTGACGCATCGCCGCGCGCGTCATTGCGCAACACCTGCACCACGCCCTCGGAGTCGAGCTGGTCGATGGCCTTGCGGAACTGCTTGTACTTACCCGCACTCTGCGCCCGCAGCACCGCGAAATGCTCTGGCGCGAAGGACGGGATCGGCGGGAACTCCACCTTCTTGTCCACGAACAGCGTGTGTCCGGGCGCCAGCGCGGTGGCATTCACGAGGCCGACCACATCACCCGGGTAGGCGGTATCGACGGTCGAGCGCTCGCGCCCGAAAACGGTGAGCGCGTACTTGGTTGCGAACGGCCGACCGGTCTGCGCGTGCGTGACAACCATGCCACGCTCGAATTCACCGGAGACGATTCGCATGAACGCGAGCCGATCCCGGTGTGCCGCATCCATTCCGGCCTGCACTTTGAAGACGACCGCGCTGAACGGGTCGGTGGTGTTGCGCGCCGTGCCGCCGATATCGGCGCGCGAGCCGGGGGCGGGCGCCAGTGCGACCAGCGTCTGCAGCAGTTGTCGCACACCGAAATTCAGCATCGCGGAGGCGTAGATGACCGGGGAGGTCTGTCCGGCCAGGAACATCTCCTGATCGTGGTCCTGCCCGGTGGCCGAGAGCAGTTCGCTCTCCTCGGCGGCGGTCGTCCACGCCTCACCCTCGCGGGCCTCGGCCGATTCCGGATCGAGCGATTCCTCCGGCGCGATCGTCGCGCCACCCGCTGTCCGGGTGAAGTGGATGTACTCCACGGCAGCCCCCTCCGGACCGCGACGCAGCAGCCCCCGGAAGTCACCGGCGATGCCGACCGGCAGGAACAGCGGGGTCGGGGTGAGGCCGATGCGCTCGCTGATCTCGTCGAGCAGTTCCAGCGGCGCGCGGCCCGGGCGGTCCCATTTGTTGATCACGGTGATGACCGGGATGCCACGATGGCGACACACTTGGAACAACTTCAGCGTCTGCGGCTCCAGACCCTTGGCGGCATCGATGAGCATGACCGCGGCGTCCACGGCGGTGAGCACGCGATAGGTGTCCTCGGAGAAATCCGAGTGGCCGGGGGTGTCGACCAGGTTGATCACGTTATCGATATCCGAGCCCGCGGCGCGGTAGTTGAACTGCAGCGCGGTCGAACTCACGGAGATACCGCGCGCTTTCTCCATCTCCATCCAGTCCGACACGGTGGATTTGCGCCCGGCTTTGCCGTGGATCGCGCCCGCCTCGGAGATCATTCTGGCGTGCAACGCCAGCGCCTCGGTGAGCGTCGACTTGCCGGCGTCGGGGTGGGAGATCACCGCGAATGTGCGCCGCCGGGCGACCTCGGCGGGCAAACCACGCGGGGCGGGCGTGACGACACCCTCAGTGGAGGCGGTCAACTTCAACAACCTTTCAGACAGCCGATCGGCAACCGCTCCAGCGTACGCGACCGGGTTGACGACGAGGCTGCCAGTCCGACCACCCGATTCAGCTGGACATAAACACTTGCGCTATGGTGTTCGGGTTGTCTCGGCGAGGGTGACCGCAGACGTAATGCGTTCACCGTGATCGACGCGGCTCGGCTCTCGGCCGTCCCCGTTCGGTCTTCGCCCGACGAATAGACCATTTCGCCAGGGCGGATAACAGTTCCTGGCGCACTGTTGACAGCCTGCTAGAGCCGTAGGGAGTAGATCCAGTCATGTCCGACGCCAACCTTCTCGAAGCCGCCGTCCGTACGGAGTTCGGCAAGGGCGCCGCCCGCCGCACCCGTCGCGCCGGCAACGTTCCCGCCGTGCTGTACGGCCACGCCGCCGACCCGCAGCATCTCTCGCTCAACGCCCAGGCCTTCGCCGCCATCCTGCGCGAGCACGGCACCAATGCGGTGCTGAACCTCGTCATCGACGGCAAGAAGCAGCTCGCGCTGACCAAATCCGTTGTGGTGCACCCGATTCGCCGTTACATCGAGCACGCCGACCTGCTGATCGTCAAGCGTGGCGAGAAGGTCACCGCCGATGTGAACGTCACGCTGAGCGGTGACGCCGGCCCCGGCACCCTGGTTACCCAGGAATCCACCACGCTCTCCATCGAGGCCGACGCGCTGAGCATTCCGGAGGCCATCGAGGTCTCGATCGAGGGTGCCGAGGCCGGCACCCAGATCACCGCGGGCGCGATCGAGCTGCCGAAGGGGGTCACCCTGGCTGGTGACCCGGAGGCCCTGATCGTCAATGTCATCGCCGCCCCGGCCGCCGAGGCTCCCGCCGAGGGCGAAGCCGAGGCCGAGAGCGCCGAGTAAGAACTCCCCGGATCGGTTATCCGCATGACCGAATCCTCGACCGGGCCCGCGCTCGTGGTCGGACTTGGCAACCCGGGCGCCGAGTACGAGCGCACCCGGCACAATATCGGCTTTCTGGTCGCCGACGTGCTCGCCCAGCGCGTCGGCGGCCGTTTTGCTGTGCACAAGAAGTCCGGCGCGGATCTGTTGCAGGCCCGGCTGGACGGGCGTCAGGTATTGATCGCCAAGCCGCGCTCGTTCATGAATCTATCCGGGCGACCGGTCGCGGCGCTGGCGAAATTCTTCTCGGTGCCGCCGACCGAGGTGATCGTCGTGCACGATGAACTGGATCTGCCGTTCGGTCAGGTCCGGCTCAAGCGCGGCGGCGGTGAGGGCGGGCACAACGGATTGCGTTCGGTCTCCAGCGCCCTGACCACCAAGGACTATCTGCGCACCCGCATCGGCATCGGCCGCCCGCCGGGTCGCCAGGACCCGGCGGACTATGTGCTCAAACCGTTTTCGTCGGTGGAGCGCAAGGAGGTGCCGGTGATCGTCGAACAGGCCGCGGACGCGGTCGAACTGCTCCTGCGCGTCGGGCTGGAACCGGCCCAGAACCAGCTGCACTAGGCACGTTCAGCCGCGGTTCAGCGCAGGTGGATCGCGGTGGCGGAGCGGCGCAGCTTGCCCGACGAGGTTTTGGGCAGTGCGCCGGGGCCGAGGACCGCGACGGTGCGGGGGCGGGCGCCGACCTCGGAGAAAACCGCATGCACGATTTCGCGTTCGATGCGCTTGACCTCGTCGGCGTTCTGGTGGTCGTTGCTCTCCACGACCACTGCGAAGCTTTCGCGTTTCTCACCCGCGTCCAAGCGGACCGCGACGGCATTGCCAGGGCGCACACCCAGCACGCGCATGGCGGCGCGCTCGATGTCGGTCGGGTAGATATTGCGGCCGCCCATGATGATGACGTCCTTGATCCGGCCGCACACCACGATCAGGCCCTCATCGGTAAAGTAGCCGATGTCGCCGGTATCGAACCAGCCGTCGCCATCCTGCGCCGGGCGGAACCCGTTGACCGTGACATAACCGGAAGTGACCGCCGGACCGCGCAGTTCGATCACACCGACGGAACGGGTCGGCAGCGGCTGGCGCTCCGCATCGACGACCCGGCCCTCCAGATTGTCGACCAGATAGCCGAGCGTCGGCAGGCGGCGGACATTGCCGTGGTGATCATGGGCCGGAACGGCCTTGCCCAGTGCCTCCAGCAGGTCGGCATCGATGACATCGAGGATCTGTCCGTGTCCGGGATCCGGAATCGATACGGCCAGTGTGGTTTCGGCCATCCCGTAGACCGGGGTGAGCGCCATCGGATTGAGCCGGAAGCGTTTGCCGGCCGCGGCGAGGGCCTCCATGGTGTCCGGATCGACGGGCTCGGCGCCGTTCCACATGTATCGCACGCTACTGAGATCGTAGGCGCCGTCCTCGGCCTGCGTGAGCCGGCGGGCGAGCAGCGAGTACGCGAAATTCGGTGCCGCCGTGACGGTGCCGCGATACTTGTCGATCAGCTCGGCCCACAGCAGAGGCCGCATCAGGAAGTCGATCGGCGTCACGCAGACCACTTCGGCGCCGAATTGCATGGGAACGCTGAGGAATCCGACCATCCCCATATCGTGGAAAAGGGGCAGCCAGCTGATCATCACATCGTCGTCGAGCTGAAATTTCACCCGATCGAACATGGCGTAGGCGTTGGCGTAGAAGTTCTCATGCGTGATCCGCACCGCCTTCGGCGATCCGGTGGAGCCGGATGTCAACTGCTGCAACGCGATATCGGTCTCGACGGTCGGCACCGGATCGGTCTCCGGGCAGTCGCGCAGCTGATCGATGCGCACCACGGTGATGCCGCGCTCGCGCAGCAGCGGTTCGGCGGCCTCGAAGGGCGCGCCGAGTACCACCGCGCGCGCCTCGATCATCGACAGCACGGTCTCGGTATCGCGGGCCCAGACCACCAGGTCCGTGCGCGGGGTCGGCTGATGCAGCATGGTGATCGACGCGCCGCGCATCCAGATGCCCTGACAGGCCGGTGCGATATCGACCGGCATCCCGGCGAGTACGCCGACCGCGTCGCCGTGTCCGATACCGGCGGCCGCCAGTCCGCCTGCCATCCGGCGCGCGATCCGGTGGATCTCGCCCCACGTCTGCCGCAGCGGCGCATTCGGCTCCCCGGTTACCAGCCCACGAACCGAGGTTTGCGCCGTCGCGTACATCTCATCGGTGAACCTGCTCAAGTCCAACTCCTGATCGGCACGGTGCGATGGCCGGACGTGCTCCGGCCTGCTTCCAACTATCCCGGCAATTCTGCTTTGCGTTAACGGTTCCGGGCGGTAGGCGGTGGGCTTGTCGGATCTGGTCGGCTGATCGGGGGCTCGGACCTACGAACGGTTCGTTCCGAAGGTGGCGGCGTAGCGGTCGACATAGTTGCGGCCGGACCGGGCCGCCAGCTCCCGCATCCGCTCGTCGGTGGCGGCGCGCACCTGGCAGCTGGGCGTGCCGATTCCGGTGTGGACCGCCGGGCTCGGAACGAGGTGTGGGTCCGCGCGGCGGGGGTCTCCTGTTCGAACGCTTTGCCGCGCTGGTCGCCGCGGCCGCACCGGCCGCCGACGACCCGAGGGCCGTCGCTATCGCGCTGTGGACCAACCTGCACGGCATCGCCGCTCTCCAGGCGAACCGCAGTCTGCGCCTGGTCGTCCCGGCGACCGATACTCGCGCCCTCCTCGCCCAAGTCCTCGCCTTGCACCTGGCCTGACAGCCACATCGCTGTCGGGATCGTGTCGGCCATATCGGCCGCCGATCCCGCAGCGGGTGTGAATCCGGGCAGCGGGTGTGGATCCTGACTCGCGTGCGATCTGCTCGTCGGCGCCATTCGACTAACGGCGTTGCGGGAGTGGGATTCTCGCAAGGTCGGTGGCGATCACAATCTCGCCGCTGAAGTACGCCGACGCCTCGGCGCGGTGGTCGTCGAGATCGCGGTAGCGCTGGGAGAAGTGGGTCAGCACCAGGGTGCGCACGCCCGCCTCGGCGGCGACCCGGGCCGCTTGTCCGGCCGTGAGATGGCCGTATTCCTCGGCGAGGTGGACGTCGGCGTCCAGGAAGGTCGCCTCGATCACCAGCATGTCCACGCCCGAGGCGAGGGTCGCTACACCTGGGCAGAGGCGAGTGTCCATGATGAATGCGACGCTCTGGCCCGGCCTCGGCGCACTGACCTCGGCCAGTGTGATTGTGCGCCCGTCGAATTCGATGCTGCCAGCGTGTTGCAGTTGTCCGACCGCCGGGCCGTGCAGACCGAAGGCGGCGAGCCGCTCCGGCAGGATGCGCACACCGCTCGGTTCGGTGAGCCGGTAGCCGAAGGTGTCGACCGGATGCGATAGTGCGACCGCTTCGAGAACGAACGGTGCGCCTGGGGCGTCCAGCGCACCCGGATCGGCGATCGGATGCGGCCGCAGATCGACAGTGCGATAGAAGGAGGTGGCATTGCTCAGCCGACCGAAGAACACCTCACCCGAGGCGGGGTAGTACACGTCGACCGGATGGGCGACCTTGTCGAGGTTGATCCGCTGGATGATGCCGGGCAGTCCGAGGCAGTGGTCACCGTGGAAATGCGTCACCGCGATCCGGGTGATATCGGTGACCGATACACCCGCGTACGTCATCTGCCGTTGGGTGCCCTCGCCCGGATCGAAGAGGATGCCCTCCTCGCCCCAGCGCAGCAGATACCCATTGTGGTTGCGCTGCTTGGTCGGAACCTGACTCGCGGTGCCGAGCACGATCAGTTCGCGAGGTGACATCAGAGCGTAGCGACCGCGCCGACGAACCGGTCGAGCTCCTCGAAAGTGACAAAGCAGTGCGGTGAGGCACGCACCACCGAATCCAGGCCACGGGCGGTCATATCCAGCAGCGTAGAGCTGGCATGGCTCGCCGTCACCGTAATATCGCGGGCCGCAAGACGATCGCGCACTTCGATGGCGGATTTCCCGTCGACGGTGAACGAAACGATGCCGCTGTGCCGAATCCCGATATCGCGCACCGCTACGCCAGCGATTTCCGGCAGCGACTTGCGCAGGTGTTCGGCGCGGGCCGCGATCGCGTCGTAGACGTTCTCGGGGCCGAGCTCGAGCAGATATCGCACGGCCGCGCCGAGACCGAGTCGCGCCGCGACATCGCATTCCCAGAATTCGAATCGGCTCGCGTCCGGTACCAGGGAATACTCCCGCGGGCCGGTCCACTGCGCACTGTGCAGGTCCAGTCGCTGCGGCTCCATCGACGCGGCCAATTCCGGTCGCACATAAAGGAATCCGGTGCCGCGCGGCCCGCGCAGCCATTTGCGGCCGGTAACCGAGAGCGCGTCGATATCGAGTTCGGCCACATCGATCGGCAGCTGTCCGGCCGACTGGCAGGCGTCGAGCAGCACCAGCGCACCGACCGAATGCGCGATCCTGGTGGCATCGGCGGCTGGATTGACCAGACCGCCATTGGTCGGAGCGTGCAGCACCGACACCAGCTTGACCCGTTCGTCGACCATGTCGGCGAGTGCGTCGAGGTCGAGCTGGCCGCTGCTGTCGCTGGGAATTTGTTCGACCACCGCACCGGTCGCCTTGGCCCGCTGCAGCGCGGCGATGGCATTGCTCGCATAGTCGGCGCCCGAGATGAGGACGCGGTCGCCGGGCCCGAGCGCGACCGAATAGAAGAAGTCGGCCCACGAGCGGGTCGCGCTGTCGCTGAGCGCGATGCTGGTCGGATCGGCGTTGATGAGCCTGCCGATATCGGTTTTCACCGCGGCGAGGTCGTCGAGTCGCTCGTTCGCCGCGCGGTAGCCGCCGATTTCGGCCTCGCGTCGCACATGCGCCACAACGGTATCGGTGACGACTCGGGGCGGTAACGAGGAGCCCGCGCTGTCGAGGAAGACCAGATCGGATCCGGAACCGTAGACGGGTATGTCGGCACGTACGCGCTTCTCGTCGAGCATGGCCTGACAGTATCGCCGAAATCGGCGCTTTGGGCTGTCGCACGAGTCGAGGCAGGTCCGGGACATGGTGCACCAGTGCCCCCGCTGTGCACGACCGCGAATTCAGATTCTTGTCACATTTCTGGTCGGTGCCCCCCAGCTACGCTGGTTTGGGTCGGCGCACCGGGGTACGACCAGCATCGACGGCGATACAGATCACCTGAACAACGACAGGCAGCGCTTTCGCAGCGCGACTACGGTTTATCCGGTTTCACATGGTGGAGGTTGCTATGGCGATCACGCTCGAACATCCGGCGCGGGTCATAGCGCTGGAAAATGGCGAACTGTCCTCACGGGCCGCGGCCGAGGCCTATCTCGAAAAAATCTGCTTCAAGCTGGGACCACCGACGCTCATCGGCGCCGAACTGGAATGGCTCACCGTGCAGGGTGAGTGTTCGTCGTCGTCCGGCCCGTCGGCCGCCCCCCGCCCGCAACTGGCTGCACTCGCAGATGCCCTCGGACCCTACGCACCGCGGTCCATCGCCCCCGATTCACCGGCACTTCCGCTGCCAGGGGGCAGCCGGGTCACTATCGAACCCGGCGGTCAGATCGAACTCTCCAGCGCTCCGTTCGCCGCTGCCGCGCAGTTGTGCGAGGGACTGCACACCGATGCCCGGATGCTGCGGGATCTGCTCGAATCCCGATCCATCCGCACCGTCGCCGCCGCCGCCGATGCGGATCGCCGCCCCAAGCGGGTGCTGCGGTTACCGCGCTATCGCGCCATGGAACGGTCCTTCGGCGGTATCGGCCCCTTCGGCAAATTGATGATGTGCAATACCGCCGCGACGCAGGTCAGCGTCGATGCCGGTGCGGATCGCGCGGAGGTCACCGCGCGGTGGAATGCGCTGTACACCATCGGTCCCGCGCTATTGGCCGCCTTCGCTTGCTCACCCGAGTTACACGGCGCGCCGGTGGGTGCCTGGGCGTCCCAGCGGATGCGCACCTGGTTGCGTCTCGACCACGCCCGCACCCGTCCCGCGGTGGAGTCCTGGCCGGACCCGGTCACCGGCTATGCGCGTTGGGCCCTGGATGTCCCGCTGCTGTGCGTTCGCCGCCCCGATGGCATATCCGGCAACGGCAGCGATATCGGCTGGTCCGCGCCGCCGGAGGCGACCTTCGCGGACTGGTTATCCGGTGGGCTGGACGACGAGATCGGCCGGCGGCCCGATATCGACGATCTCGACTATCACCTGACCACGCTGTTCCCGCCGGTACGGGCCTCCGGCCACCTCGAGGTCCGCTACCTGGACGCTCAGCCCGATAACGACTGGACCGTCCCGATCCACATCTTCGACGCTCTGCTGTCGTCTCCCGCGGTCATCGTCGAGGCGACGGCGCTCGCCGCGCCGCTCGCGGGCCGCTGGCTCGACGCGGCACGCTGCGGGTTGGCCGATCCGCAGATCCGTCGCGTCGCGGTCGAGTTGCTGACCTTGGCCGCGGCACATGCGGCGAGTCCGGCGGCGGCCCGCGAGATCGAATCCGCCGCCGAGCGATGTCGCAGCGGTCGCACCCCGACCGGTGAACTCGTCGCACAGCGTGCGGATCAGCCCGAGGACCACCGGTGACCGGGGCCCCGCAGCCTCGAGTCGCCGACCAGAACAAGTTCGGGAGATACCCATCGTGACCATTCAGTTCCCCGCGACAGATAATTCCGGCACCGAACAATTGCGGGACCGGATCGCCGAAGCGCTCACCCGCGCAAGGGCTCGCACCACCGGCCTCACCACCCTCGATGAGGCGGAGCTGGTCGCCCAGCATTCGCGACTGATGAGCCCGCTCGTCTGGGATCTCGCCCATATCGGCAATCAGGAAGAGCTATGGCTGGTGCGCGATGTCGGCGGCCGCGAAGCCGTCCGCGCAGATATCGATGAGCTGTACGACGCCTTCAAACACGCTCGCGCCAATCGCCCGCAGCTCCCGCTGCTCGACCCCACCCAGGCCCGCGGCTATGTCCGCACCGTGCGCGACCGGGTGTGGGATGTCTTGGAAACCAGCGCTTTACACGGTGATCCGCTCGTCGACGGCGGTTTCGCATTCGGCATGATCGCCCAGCACGAGCAGCAGCACGACGAAACCATGCTCGCCACCCATCAATTGCGCACCGGCCCCGCCGTGCTCTCCGCACCCGCCGCGCCCACCGCCGACACTCCGGTCGGCGGCGAAGTCGTTATTCCCGCCGGCGAATTCACCATGGGCACCTCGACCGACCCGTGGGCGCTGGACAACGAGCGCCCGGCCCATCCGGTACACCTGCCCGCGTTCGCCATCGATGTCGCACCGATCACCAATGCGCAGTACCAGGCCTTTATCGCCGACGGCGGGTACGAGCGGCCCGAGCTGTGGTCCGAGCCCGGTTGGGCGCACCGGCAGCAGGCGGGCTTGGTGGCGCCGCAGTTCTGGGAGTGCGATCCGGTCGGGCACTGGTGGCGCCGGGTATTCGGCGTGATGACCCCGGTGCGCCCACAGCAGCCGGTGGTGCACGTCTGCTGGTTCGAAGCCGAGGCCTACGCCACCTGGGCCGGTAAACGCCTGCCCACCGAGGCCGAATGGGAGAAGGCGGCGCGCTTGGATCCGGAGACCGGGACTTCCCGCCGCTACCCATGGGGCGATGCCGAACCCGATTCCGCCACCGCGAATCTCGGCCAGCGGCACCTGGAACCCGCCGAAGTCGGCGCATACCCGGCCGGCGCCTCCCCGGGCGGTGTGCACCAGCTCATCGGCGACGTATGGGAATGGACCGCATCGGGTTTCGAGGCGTATCCCGGCTTCCGGGCCTTCCCGTACGCCGAATACTCCGATGTCTTCTTCGGCGGCGACTACCGAGTGCTGCGCGGCGGCTCCTTCGGCACCGATCCGGTCGCCTGCCGCGGCACCTTCCGCAACTGGGACCACCCGATTCGTCGCCAGATCTTCTCCGGCTTCCGCCTGGCTCGCGATCTGCGAAAAGGCGAGGGCGAGTGAGGGTATCGATAACCGCCGCGCCGAATCCGGTCGGCGGGCAGTCGGCCGCGATGCCACAACTGCCGACCGGCGCGTCGATGGGAGGTGGGCGCTGATGTGTCGTCAACTCGGTTACGTCGGCCCACCTGTGCGGGTGGGTGAGATGTTGACGCTCGGTTCGCATTCCCTGCGGACCCAGGCGTGGGCACCGAAGGATATGCGCGGGGGCGGGACGATCAATGCCGATGGGTTCGGGGTGGCCTGGTGGCGTGACGATGACGGCGTGACCGTCAGCAGGTATCGCAATGCGGCACCCATCTGGACCGATCCCGCGGTGGAAGAGGTGCTGCCGCAATTGGAGTCGCGGGCGGTATTGGCGGCGGTTCGCTCGGCCACCATTGGCATGCCGGTCGAGCGGAATGCCTGTGCGCCGTTCACCCACGGTCGGTGGGCATTCAGCCATAACGGTATGGTGCCCGATTGGCGGCGAGCCCTCAGCGCGGTCGCCGAGGAATTCGGCTCCACCGCAACCGAACTCGGCGCGGGTCCGCTGTTCGCCCCAGTCCAGTTGCTGGCGGCCGAATCCGCGACGGACTCGGCGACGCTCTGGGTGATACTGCGCGGCCTGCTTTCGACCGATACGCCCGATGGTTCGTGGGCGGCGGCACCGGCGGCATTGAATCTGCTGATCGCGGCGGTACTGGCCCAATCCCCGGGTGCCCGACTGAATTTACTGCTCGGCGATGGTCGGCAGTTGTGGGCGACCACCGTCTGCCACTCGCTATCGGCCCTGGTCACCGATGATTTCGCCCTCCTGTCCTCAGAACCGTTCGACGAGGACCCACGGTGGCAGCCGATTCCCGATCGACACCTGGTCAGCGCCCGCCCCGGTGCGCTTTCCGTCACGCCGCTACTCGACGTTCCAAGCACGAAAGGCTCGCTCCTATGACCGCACCCACGCTGGAGATCCACCTATCCGATGACGACCTCACCTCGGCGCTGCGCGCGGATGCCAGGCTCGGCCTGACCGCGGACCCGAAGTCGTTGCCGCCCAAGTGGTTCTACGACGCGCGCGGCAGTGAACTGTTCGAGCGGATCACCGAACTCCCCGAGTACTACCCGACCCGCACCGAACGCGCGCTGCTGGAGCGGGTCGTCGGCGAGATCGCCCGCACCGCACAGGCCGAGGTCCTGGTCGAACTCGGCTCGGGCTCGGCCGCCAAGACGCGGCTGCTGCTCTCCGCGCTGACCGCCGAAGGACCGCTGAAAACCTATGTTCCGCAGGATGTCTCGTCCTCGGCGCTGCGGGCCGCCGCCGGGGAGATCGCGGCCGAGTTCCCCGGCCTCGCGGTGCACGGCGTAATCAGCGATTTCACCGACACCCTGCATAACCTGCCGCGCGGCGGCCGACGCATGATCGCCTTCCTCGGCGGCACGCTCGGCAACCTCGTCCCCGCTGAACGGGCCGAGTTCCTGTCCAGCATCTACCAGGTGCTCGAGCCCGGCGAGCGGCTACTGCTCGGCGCGGGCCTGGTCATCGATCCCACCGTATTGGTCCCCGCCTACGACGACGCGGCTGGTGTCACCGCCGAATTCAACCGGAATGTATTGCATGTGTTGAACAGCCGTCTCGACGCCGATTTCGAACCGGATAAGTTCGCTCACGTCGCGGTCTGGGATACCGATAACGAGTGGATCGAAATGCGCCTGGAGGCCACCGAGGATATGACCGTGACGGTCCGTGAGCTCGACCTCACGGTCCGGTTCGCGCGCGGGGAGCAGATGCGCACCGAAATCTCGGCCAAATTCCGCATCGACGGACTGGATGCCGAACTGGCCGCCGCCGGATTCGAGACCGAACAGGTCTGGACCGATCCCGACTACCGCTTCGCGCTCGTCCTCGCCGCCCGCGGTTAGGCGCGAGCGGGCGCACCACTGACCACCGCGCCCAGCCATTCCATGAAGGGCCGCATCGCCTCCCAGGCGGTGCGGACCTCTTCGGCCGCGCGGGGCTTGTCCAACCAGGCCGGTGCGCCGTATTCCTTACCGCAGGTCAGCGATTTGTGCCGCAGCAGATCGATGCGCGGATGGTCGGCGTCGTACCCCTTCGGCTTGGTCTTCAACTGGTCACCGCCGATGGTGAATCCGGAATGGGTGAGCTCGGCCAGGATCGCCTCCAGCTCCGCGCCGCGGACCTCGTCATCGATCGTGGCGCGCAGCTGAGCGATCTGGGCGGGGGAGCCCGCATAGAAACCGGCGCCGACGAACAGCCCGGCGGCACTGATCTGCACATACCAGCCCGCACCAGGTGCCACGCTCACTACCGCGCCCTGCGCCGTCTTGTAGGGCACCTTGTCCTTGGAGAAGCGCACGTCCCGGTACGGGCGGAAGACCTTGGCGGTGCCGAAGTCCGCCTCCAACTCCGCGGTCAGCGCGATCATCGGCGCCTTGACCGACTCCTCGTAGACATCCCTGTGCGCGGTCCAGAAGGCCTTCGAGTTATCGGCTTCCAAATCCTCGTAGAAGTCGAGCCCCGCGAGCGGGAACCCACCGAATCGACTCATGGCCGGACCTCGCTGCGATCACTCATGGGACAACCCTACGGCGCGTGCGCTGGACGCGGCGACGGCCGGGCGATCCGCCGCCGCGCTGGTGCGAATTCGGTCAGTGGTAGCCGTACTCGGCCCGATCGACGATGCTCGGTGTCGGATTCCGGTCGGTCAGCTATTCGGCGAAACTACCCTTGACCAGCCGGTACTCGCGATCCTGGCAAAGGGCTGGCCGGGCCCTGATCGGTGCCGGTTGGGTCAGTCGGAGTCCGGGATCATGCTGCCGCTGAAGACGGTATAGACGAGGATCAGCCCGATGATCAGTGAGATGGTCGACACGATCGCGGCCCATTTGCCGAGGGATTCGCCCTTTTTGTGGCCGACGATGCCGAGAATGATGCCGACCGGGCCGAATAGGTAGGGGCAGAACAGTAAGGAGATGCCCGCACAGACGAAGGCGATGATCGACAGCGGCTGGGCTCCGGGGCGTGATCCCGGTGCGCGGTACGGCGGCGGAGTGTGGGCGCGATAGCCGCCGTTCGGGGTTTGCGGGTCGGCATCGTTGATCGGCGGATAGACCGTGCCGGGCTGATCTCGGTCATCGCGTGCCGAGGATTCGAGCGGCTCGGACCCGTCGACGGGTCTGTCGGGCGACGCATCGCCTGGTTCGGGATGCTGCGGAGTGGTCATCGAACTCTCCTCGTGTCATCCGGTCGGCGGGCAGGTGGGCTATAGGTCCGTATCGTTGACGATCTCCATCGCGGCGACCTCGGCGGGCCGCTCGTCCTCATCGGCAAGTGCGGCGGCCAGGCTGCGCGGGGTCCACTCCTGGTCGAGTTCCTCGCTGATGCCGAGTCGGCCGTCGTCCTCATTTTCGCGATAGCCGATGTGCAGGTCACCGGGCGGATCCTCGACATTGCGGCGATATGCGCGGATCTCGTCTTCCTGCTCGTCGTCCCCCATATCCATATCAAGCGGGTCACGGTCCATAACCCCAGTATCCCCCTCGGCATCCGGGTGAAGCGGATCAAACGCGGGCGTACGGTTGCCCGTTGAAGTGTCCGCATTTAGTTTCATTCGATACCGTATCGAATGAAGTAGTCTGGCGTCATGGCCGCCGATGTTCCTCACCGCACCGCTGCCTCGCGTGCGACCGACCGTCCCGGGGATCCTTCGCCTTTCGCTCTCGGCCTGCTGTTACGCCGGGCGCACTGGCGTGCGGCCTCGGTGATGGGGGAGGCGCTTCGGCCGCTCGGCATCGAGTTGCGGCATTTCGCGGTGCTGATCGAGCTGGTCAATCACGGGCCGACGGTGCAGCGGGATCTGGCGGCGGCGACGGGGTCGGACAAAGCCGGGATCATGCGCATCGTGGACGACCTGGAGCGCAAGGGTCTTGCCGTACGCAAGACCGTTGCGGGGGACCGGCGAGCCCGCGCAGTGGAGATCACACCTCGGGGACTGGAGCTCTTCGATGCGGCTCACGTGGCGGCGGAGCCGCTGGCTGAGCGTTTGGTTGCCGAACTGGGGCGCGGCGAGCCCGAGCGGTTGACGGATCTCCTGACCCGGCTCGCCGATTCCGCCGACGACGAGGCATAGTCGCGCCGCGCACCCGTTATCGCCGCGGGTAGGAGCCGCCGCGGCTGGCGGCGACGACAACCGGGTGGCCCTTGGCGGAGGGAGTCTCGCCGGCGGTGTGGCCGAGCAGGAGCGCGTTGTCCAGCCATGCCTCGATAGTCGAGGGGATCGAGAAGTTGTCCATGGGGCGCCGATCAGGACGGCGTCCGCCCGCTCCAGCTCCTGAATGAACTTCACGTGCGCGGCGAACACGGCGGACTGCTTCGGGCTATGAGCTTTCTCCACGGTGTAGTGCCCGCGGCGAGGGCTGACGATTAGCCATCCGAGATGGTATCGAACAATATAATATCGAATGATACTATTAGAGGTAAGAAGGCAGACCGGTTGAGTAGCTGGAGGCAGGCGATCATGGACGTCTATGCGGCGGTCACGAGCCGACGAGCAGTACGCGGGTTCATCGACCGACCGGTTCCGAGGGAGGTGCTGGAGCGCGTCCTGTCCGCCGCGACATGGGCGCCATCGGGATCGAACATTCAGCCATGGCACGCGTACGTGGTGACCGGCCCCGCATTGGCCGAGATCAAGAAGCGTGCCGGCGAGCGACTGGTCTCGAGCGGCCCCTGGGACGAGCCGGAGTACGAGATGTACCCGCCCGCTCTGAAGTCCCCCTATGGTGAGCGCCGGTCCGCCTTCGGCGAGCAGCGTTACGGCGCACTTGGTATTCCGCGGGAGGATCTGGAGGCGCGACAGCGGGCAGCGGCCGCGAACTGGGACTGTTTCGGCGCGCCCGCGGCCTTGTTCTGCTACATCGACCGTGACATGGGTCGGCCGCAATGGTCCGACGTCGGCATGTATCTGCAGACCGTCATGCTGCTGTTGCGCGCCGAAGGGCTGCACAGTTGCCCGCAGATGGCGTGGGCGAAGTTCCACAGGACCGTCGCGGAGGTCGTGTCACCACCGGACGAACTTGTCCTGTTCTGCGGCATGTCGATCGGGTACGAGGACGTCACCGCAGGTGACGCTCGTATAGGCCGGGCGCCGCTCGACGAGACAGTCACGTTCGTCGACGGCCTGCGACGCGGTTGCTCCTCGGCTGATCGAGGCGCTGCTTCTTGCCCCGCCCGGGTAACCACTCATAGGCCATTTCCGCACACGACCTCTATGAAAGGCATGCCATGATCGGTGCCGGTCAGTCATGGGTCTTACTCGCGTTGGCCACTACGTCGCGGTGTCGATCGTTGGTGCCGACCAGCTACCCCAGAGCGGCTACCTGCGGGCGAAGGTCGCCCAGGAAAAGCTCATCGAAGAATCGGAGATTCCCTACTCGATCGTGCGCGCCACTCGCGATTGGCATCGTTGTCAAGAGCGGACTACATCTGGGGAGGATCAGATGGTCGTCTTCAGCAATGACCGGGCGATCACGATTCGCTGGATCTGATTGGTGCCCTCGTAGATTTGAGTTACCTTGGCGTCGCGCATCATTCGCTCGACCGGAAAGTCCTTGACGTACCCCGCACCGCCCAGCAACTGCACGGCATCGGTGGTTACCGCCATCGCCGCATCGGATGCGAGGCATTTCGCCACAGCCCCGGCGACGGTGATGTCCGGGCCACCGGTGTCCAGTTCGCGGGCGGCCGCGTAGGTGGCGGCCCGTGCCGCTCGCACTCGAATCTCCATGTCGGCCACCATGAATTGCAAACCCTGGAAGTCGGCGAGGGGTTTGCCGAACTGCCGCCGCTCGCCGAGATAGCCGACGGCGACGTCGAGAGCGCCCTGCGCGATACCGACCGCCTGGGCCGCCACTGTCGTTCTGGTGCGATCCAGGGTTTTCAAGGCGATCTTCATGCCATCGCCCGGCATGCCGATCATCCGATCATCGGGCACACGGATGTCATCGAGAAAGATCTCGCAGGTGGGGGAGCCCTTCATGCCCATCTTGCGTTCGGGCGCCCCGAACGAGAGGCCCGCGTCGCCGGCCTCGACGACGAAGGCCGATATACCGCGCCCACCCGCGGACCGGTCGGTGGAAGCGAAGAGAACGTATGCCTGGGCGTGGCCCGCGTTGGTGATCCACCGCTTCGTGCCGCGCAGCAGCCAGCCGTCATCGGTCTTCGTCGCGCGTGCGGCGATGGCCGCGACGTCGCTGCCGGCGTCCGGCTCGGACAACGCGAACGCGCCGAGCCACTCGCCGCTCGCGATGCGCGGTAGGTAGCGGCGTTTCAGCGCTTCGGACCCGGCCAGTAGTAGCGGCAGGCTGAACAGCTCATTGGCTCCCGCGACCTGTTGGGTGCTGCCGCAGACGCGGGCGATTTCCTCGGCCACCACCGCGGCGGCGAGATGATCGCCACCCTGCCCGCCGTACTCCTCTGGGATCCCGATCGCATGCAGTCCCGCCGCGACCAGGGCGCGCAGCGAGTCGTGCGGAAACTCTTCGTGCTCATCCACTTTCGCGGCATGGGGTGCGATGCGCTCGGTCGCGACGGCACGGGCGAGCTCGCGCAGTGCCAGGTGGTCCGCACCGAGCCCGAACGAGGGCATGTCGCGGCGGATCATCGCGCCACGCGGCGCAAGCCGAGCAGTCGCACCGCGTTCTCCTTGAGCAGCAGAGGACGGTTCTCGTCGGAGAACTCCAGTTGGCCGAAGTCGCTCAGCCAGCGATCCGGGGTCAGCACCGGATAGTCGGAGCCGAACAGAACTTTGTGCCGCAGTAGGGAATTCGCCTGACGGACCAGCTGCGGCGGGAAGTACTTCGGTGACCACCCGGACAGGTCGATGTAGACGTTGGCCTTATGGGTCGCGATCGAGATCGAGGTGTCCACCCAGGGCACCGACGGATGGGCCATCACGATGGTGAGGCCGGGGAAGTCCGCGGCGATGTCGTCGAGCAGTAGGGGGTCGGAGTAGCGCAGTTTGATGCCCCGCCCGCCCGGCAGGCCCGCGCCGATGCCGGTCTGCCCGGTGTGGAACAAGGCAATCACGCCCAGCTCTTCGAGCGTGGCCCAGAGTGGGTAGTAGACAGGGTCGTTGGGCGCGAAACGTTGCAGACTCGGATGGAATTTGAAGCCCAGGACGCCGTACTGCTCGACCAGTCGGCGGGCTTGCCGCACCGCGGCCGCGCCGCGCAACGGGTCGACCGACCCGAACGGAATCAACACGTCCGCGTGCTCACACGCCTGCGCGGCGATGTCCTCGCTGGACAGTCCCGGATGACCGAGACCGGTCGAGGCGTCGACGGTGAAGACCACCGCCGCCATGTTCCGTTCCCGGTAGTAGGCCGCCAGCCGCTCGACGGTGGGCGTGCGGTCCACGCCGGCCTTGAAGTACTTCGCCGAAGCGTCCAGCAATTCGGCATCCAGCGCGAAGTGGCCGTGGCAGTCGGCCTCGACGTGGGTATGCATATCCAGCGCGACGATGGCGTCCGGGTCGATACGAGGTGCGAAGCGAGTCGTCATCATGTCTTTCGGGGCGAGTGGGAGATTCGGTGCGGGTCAGGGCAGCGCGGTGTGCCGACGCTTGCGCTCGAGTAGCTCGACGAGCAGTTCGTCGCGCTGGGCGACCATCGATTCCTGATCGATCTCGGCGAGTTCGTCGTCGACGCCGCAGACCAGCCGCGCGGCCAGCTCCGGCGTCAGCCGCGGCGCACCCAGATCGTCCATCCACGCCTGTGCGGGCGGTCCGAGATGTTCGAGGACGTGGGCCATTCCGCCGGGCCCGCCGGACAAATGCTGATTGACGAGGGGGCCGAGCAGCGCCCAGCGCAGGCCCGGTCCGTGCGCGATGGCCGCATCGATATCGGCGACGTCGGCCACGCCGCGCTCGACCAGGGAATACGCTTCGCGCCACAGCGCCGCCTGCAATCGGTTGGCGAGGTGACCGGGAACCTCCTTGTGCACCAGGATCGGTCGCTTGCCGACGGCCGCGTAGTAGGCCATGGAAGCGTCGACGATCGCTGGTTCGGTCCGTTGTCCCGGAACGACCTCGACGAGCGGGATGAGATACGCGGGATGGAACGGATGTCCGACCAAGACGCGTTCGGGGTGATCGCGGCACATATCCTGCAGTTGGCTGGGCATCAGGCCCGAGGAACTGCTGGCGATCGGAACATCCGCGGGCGCCGCCTGGTCGAGTTCGGCCAGCAGGCGCTGTTTCAGGTCGGTGCGCTCCGGACCGCTCTCCTGCACGAACTGGGCATCGGCGACCGCTGCCGCGGCACTCGCGGCGAACCGCAAGCGCTCCGGTGTCGCGCCCGCGCTGAGTCCGAGCCGGGTGAGTACCGGCCAGGCGTTCTCCACAGCCGCCCGGAGTCGTTGCTCCGCCCCTGGGGCCGGATCGAACGCCGTCACGTCGAGTCCGCGAGCCAGGAAAAGCGCTGCCCATCCCGCACCGATCACCCCGGTGCCGATGACCGCCACCCGGTCGAGAGGGCCGTTCATCGCGAGCCCTCCGTCCGGCGGCGAGCGTAGTCGACATAGGCGTCGAGCGAGCTCGGGTCCAGCAGTGCGTCAGGTGCCGCGACGGCCCGAATATCCGCGCCCCGCAGGATCTTCTTGACGGGAACCTCGAGTTTCTTGCCCGTGCGGTTATAAGGAACGCTCGGCATGGCCACGACCTCGTCGGGGATGTGGCGTGGTGACAAGCTCGTGCGCAGCCGGGTGACGAGTGCGCGCCGCAGCGGCTCGTCGAGTTGTCGACCCTCTCGAAGGACGACGAACAGGATCAGCTCACCCAGCCCGCCCTGCGGATCTTCGAGGTGGATGACCACACTGTCGGCGATTTCGGCGACGGACTCCAGCGCGGTGTAGAACTCAGCGGTCCCCAGCCGCACGCCCCCGCGATTGAGGGTGGCATCCGATCGTCCGGTGATCGCGCAGGATCCGACAGGGGAGAAGCGGCACCAGTCGCCGAACCGGAAAGTGCGCGGATAGTCGTCGAAATAGGCAGCCCGCAAACGGCTTCCGTCCGCGTCGCCCCAGAATCCCACGGGCATGGACGGCATCGGCGCGCGGATGACCAGCTCACCGAGTTCGCCGACCACCGCGGCGCCGCCCTCGTCGAACGCACATACATCCACGCCGAGGCTCGCGCCCGACATCTCGCCCACCCAGACCGGCTGGAGCGGGGATCCCTGTACCAACCCGGTGCACACGTCGGTGCCGCCGCTGCCGACATTGAGCAACACCCGGTTGCCGAACTGCTGGGCCACCCAATGGAAGCCTTCGGCCGGGAACGGGCTGCCCGCGACGCCGAGCTGGCGCAGCCGCGACAGGTCGAATTCAGCAGCGGGATCGATGCTTTCCCTGCGGCAGGCCATCAGGTAGCCCGGACTCGCGCCCATCAGGGTCGCGCCGGTCCGTTCCGCTAGTCGCCACTGTTCCCGCAGGTCGGGATACAGCGGATTCCCGTCGATCATGACCAGCGACGAGCGGACCAGCAGTGCCGAGACCAGGCAGTTCCACATCATCCAAGCGGTGGTGGTGAACCACAGCAGCCGATCGCCCGGGCCCAGATCCCAGTGGAACGCATGATTCTTCAAGTGCTCCAACAAGATTCCGCCATGCCCGTGCACGATGGCCTTGGGCTTTCCGGTGGTACCCGAAGAGAACAACACGTACAGCGGATGGTCGAACTCCACCGGTTCGAAATCGAGTGGTTCTTCGGTGTCGACGGACAGATCCGACCAGGCGACGGTATCGGCGAGGTCGTAAGGGCCATAGGGAACATGCACCACGTGCTCGAGTGAGGGGATGCCGCTGCGGATTTCGGCGACCTCGGCGCGCCGTTCGACCGTCTTGGCCCCGTAGCTGTAGCCGCCCACCGTCAGCAGAACTTTCGGTTCCACCTGGCCGAAGCGATCGATCACACTGTGTGCGCCGAATTCCGGTGCACAGCAGGCCCACACGGCGCCGAGGCTGGCGGTCGCCAGAAACGCGACCAGCGTCTCGGGGCAATTGGGCAGGTAGGCCACGACCCGGTCGCCCCGCCGGACGCCGAGTCGACGCAGCCCCGCGCGAATCCGGCGTACTTGCTCGGCGAGCTGAGCGAAGGTGAGCCGCACCGGTTCTCGTGTTTGGGAGTAGCCGATCACCGCGATGCGATCAGCGTCCTCGGGCTCGCCGAAACAGTGCTCGGCATAGTTGAGGGTCGCACCGGTGAACCAGCGGGTTCCGGGCATGGTGGGCTGTTCCAGCACGGCCCGATATGGGCTGTGTGCCTTGATGGCGAAGTACTGCCAGACCGATTCCCAGAACTGCGGCAACTCCCGCACCGACCAGGATCGAAGATCGTTCCAGGACGTGAGCTCGACTCCGTGCTCCGCCTCGAGCCAGCGCATGAAATCCCGGACCCGGGCTCGCTCGGCGCCCGTCGGATCGGGCAGGTAGAGGAGTTCGGGCTGCGCTGCGGGCATGGTGAGTTCGGTGGTCATTCAGTGCCCCTGACTAACGGTCACCTTGCCGGACCGCCCGGCGAGGAACGCATTCATACGGTCTTTGGCCTCGGAGCTGCTCTGCGCCACCGCCGCCATGAGCGATTCCAGCAGCAGTCCCGTTTCCGGCGGAGCTTCCGCGATACGCGGAAGGGCTTGCAGGACAGCGTAATTCGTGATCGGCGAGTTCTCGGCGATCCTGGCGGCCAAGTCGAGCGCCAGAGTCAGCCCCTGGTGTTCGGGGGTGCGATAGTGCACGAGCCCGACGCGTTCACCGTCCCCGGCGGTCAGCACCCGTCCGGTCAGCATCATGTCGGTCATCCGGTGTGCACCGATCAGCCTGGGCACCCGCACCGACGCTCCGCCACCGACGAACAGGCCGCGCTGCCCCTCCGGTAGGGCGAAGTAGGCCGAGTCCTCGGCGACGCGCAGGTGAGCCGCCGCCGCGAGTTCGAGACCCCCACCGATCACCGCGCCCTTGAGTACGGCGATCACCGGGAGTTCGCAGGATTCGATCCGAGCCAAGGCGGCGTGCCACATCCGAGAGTGGCGCAGCCCGGCGACCGCATCGCGTTCGCTCAATTCGGACAGGTCGAGTCCCGCCGAGAAGTGATCACCGTCGGCGGCCAGCACGACGACTTTCGCGGTGGGTGGCGGCTCGGCGAAGACCCGCCCCAGCGCGAGGATCGTTGCATCGTCGAGGGCATTGCGCTTTTCGACCCGCCGCAGCGTCACAACGGCGATGTCGCCGTCGATCTCGAGTCGGATTGTGCCTGGAAGCCCGGTCTCGGCGCTGCTCACATCGCACTCCTAAATTGACAGGAAACCTGATGGTACGGATTCTGAGCTACCATCAGGTTTCCTGTCAATAGGAAAGATGGATGGCGGCAATGACCAGTACTTCCCCGAAGTCGACGCCGTCGCTGCTCTATTCCGTGAAGCGGCTGGAACTGGCGATTCGGTCGCACCTGGACGAGATGCTGCGCGGATCCGGCATAACGACACTGCAATACACGGCGCTCACCGTGCTGGCGCACCGGGACGGAATCTCCGCCGCACAACTCGCGCGCGACTCCTTCGTGACGCCACAGTCGATGGCGGACATGGTGCGGGCCCTCGAACAGCGCGAACTGATTCACCGCACCCCGAACCCCGACAGCAAAAGGGAACTGCTGGTTTACATTACGGAGTCCGGGCGCGGGCTGCTCCGTGACTACGCGGCGGCCGCGGGCGGCATCGAGGAGCGGATGACTGCCGCGTTGACCGCCGGACAGACCGAGGCATTCCGGACCGCTCTCGGCATAGCTTGGTCGGCGCTGCGGCGGCAGTGATCCGGAGGACTCGACGCACACCGGCCCTCGATCCTCGCCATCAGCGAATCCGACTCCGCCACAACATGATCCAGCGCTACGCAGCAGATCCACCGGCTCGGGCTCAACCGAGTGCCGTGGCGGTGCTTGGCAGGTCGGCTCGGCCGCGGATATCGGTGGCGTCGGTTGGTCGGGACCCGCCGCATGTGGGGTCTGTGCTCGCCAGGAGTGACGACGATAGACCGTCGATTTACACAATTCAATATATTGACCTAGGTGGTTTTGCCGTGCTGTGATGGCGCTCACGTTTTCCAAAACCCCAAAGGCGAGGTGTTCCATGACCCCCAGCGCAGAGGCCCTATCGCTGGAGATCCGCGATGTCGGCGTGTCATTCGACGGAGTCCGGGCGCTCGACGGAGTCACCCTCTCGGCGGCTGCCGGACGGGTCACCGCCGTCATCGGGCCCAACGGTGCCGGTAAGTCGACGCTGCTCAATTGCGTCTCCGGGCTCTACCGACACAGCGGAGACATCAGGCTGGGCGGAGTGTCGCTCAGCACGCTGGCGCCCCATCGGCGGGCGCGCTTCGGACTGGCCCGAACCTTCCAGACGCCGGCTCTGGTGGACGAGCTCCCGGCCGTGGACAACGCGATGCTCGGTGCGGCGGCCATGGCGCGGCCGGAGCGTGAACACCGGCTGCGCCAACGGGCGGTCGAACTGCTGGACCGGTTCGGGGTAGACGCGGTGCGGGATCGTCCGGCGGGCTCGCTGTCGCACGGTGATCGGCGCCGTGTGGAGATCGCCCGCGCGCTGCTGCCCGGTCCCGCGCTGCTGCTTCTGGACGAGCCCGCCGCCGGACTGGACCACGACGAGGCCATGGAGCTACTCACCGCCGTCCTGGAGATCTGCGGGACATGCGTGCTGGTCGAGCACGATGTGGAGCTGGTGATGAAGCTGGCCGGGCACGTCGTGGTACTGGACACCGGGCGGGTGCTGGCCGAGGGACCGCCGGCGCAGGTCGTCAATGACCAGAAGGTGATCGACGCCTACCTGGGACAGGAGATCCCCGCGTGAGCGGCACGCTGCTGGTGGCGGATCTGCGGGCCTGGTACGGCAAGGTCGAGGTGCTGCACGGTGTCGATTTGACGGCCGCCGCCGGTGAGATCGTCGCGCTCGTGGGACCCAACGGCGCGGGCAAGACCACTTTGCTGCGCGGCATCTCACGGACCGTCCGCACCACCGGCACGATCGCCGTGGACGGCGTGGACGTAGCTCGCCTGAACGCTCCCGCGGTGGCGCGTCTGGGCGTCGGTCATGTGCCACAGGGCCGGGGCACCTTTCCCGAGTTGTCGGTCGGGGAGAACCTGCGGCTCGGCTCGCTGGCCCGGGGCCGCCGGTTCCATTCCGAGCGCACCGCCGATCTCGACCGGCTGCTGGCGACCTTCCCGATCCTGCGGGAGTTCCTGGACCGTCCCGCCGGGGCGCTGTCCGGCGGGCAGCAGCAGATGCTGGCGCTGGCCCGGGCCCTGCTGGGTCGGCCGATGTTGCTGCTGGTGGACGAGCCGTCGCTCGGTCTGGCCCCGTCCACAACCCTCGACCTGTTCCGCATGTTCGACGACCTGCGCTCGGACTGGGGGCTGACGATCGTGCTCGCCGAGCAGAACGCCCGGCTGTCGCTGCAGGTGGCCGACCAGGCCGTCGTGCTGTCGACCGGCCAAGTGATGTTCCAAGGCCCGGCCACGGAGGTGGCGGCATCGCCGCACCTGCGTGCGGCCTATCTGGGAAAGGAGGCCCTGACGTGACGGAGTTGCTCCAGCAGATCGTCAACGGACTGAGCACAGGCTGTGTGTACGCGGCCCTCGCGCTGGCGATCTCGGTGATCTATCAAGGGGCGGGCATCCTCAACTTCGCACAGGGCGAGATGGCCGCGGTAGCGGCGTACTCGGCCTGGTGGCTCGATGCGCTCGGCTGGCCGACGTGGGTAGCCCTGCCGGTGGTCTTCGTGGGGGCGGCAGCGCTGGGCGCGGTGATCGAGCGCCTGCTGATCCGCCCGGTGGAGGGCGCGTCGGTGCTGGCGCTGGTCACCGTGTCGACAGCGCTGCTGCTCGGCATCAACGGGCTGGTGACGGTCCTGTGGGGCACCGACCCGCACAGCCTGGCCAGCCCGTTCGGCGCGCAGGCGCTGAACGTCGGCCCGGTGACGGTCACCTCGCAGCAGCTCGGTGGGGCTGCGGCCGTGCTGGTGGTGATGGCCGCGGTCGGGCTGTTCTTCCGCTTCTCCGACGTCGGGCTGCGGATGAAGGCGGTGTCACAGAACCCGGACTCCGCCGTCCTGCTCGGAATCCAGCCGGGCTGGATGCGCGCCGCCGGCTGGGCACTGGCCGCTGCGGTCGGCGCCGTCGCCGGATTCGTGGCGGCACCGGCGACCGGGGTCAACCCGGACATGATGCAGGCGCCGCTGCTGATGGCGTTCGCAGCGGCCGCGCTCGGCGGGTTCGGCAGCCGGATCGGCGCCGTGGTCGGCGGGATCGTCCTGGGCGTGCTGACCGCGCTGGCCTCCCGATATGTCCCGGGCCTGAATGGTGACCTGGCGCTGTCCGTTCCATTCGGCGTCATCTTCCTGGTCCTGCTGCTGCGGCCGCACGGGCTGTTCTCCCGGGGATCGGCGGTGCGCGCATGAGGGCCTTGGCGACACTTCCGCGAGCGAGGACGCTGGCCTGGGCGGTCGTGGCCGTCGTGGCGGTCGTTGCCCCGTACGTCGTGGACGACTATCAGGTTTTCCAGCTCGCCCGGCTGACCACCACGGCCATGGCCGTCGCGAGTCTGGTGCTGCTGACCGGGTGGAGCGGACAGGTCAGCGCCGGCCACGGCGCGTTCTTCGGGGTGGGCGCGTACGCCACCGCCATTCTGATCGTCAAGGCGGGACTGCCCTGGCCGCTGGCGGTGGTGCTGGCCACGCTGATCAGCTTCCTGGCCGGGTTGCTGACGGGACTACCCGCGCTCCGTATCCGCGGCATCAGCCTCGCGCTCATCACCCTGGTCCTTGCCGTGCTGTTGCCCCCGCTGATCGTCCGCTTCGAGGACCTGACCGGTGGCTCGACCGGTATGCCGCTTCCGACGGTGCGCACACCAGCGGGGGTCCAGCTCTCGGGTGCGCAGTTCCTCTATCTGGTGACACTGGCTGTCCTCGCGGCCGTCCTGGTACTGCTGGCCCTCGTGTGCCGAGGGCGCACGGGCCGTGCGCTGGCCGCGCTGCGTGACCAGCCGGTCATGGCGGCAACGGCGGGCGTGCCGACGGCCAGGTTGTCGCTGCTGGTCTTCGGTGCCAGCGGCGCCATCGCCGGGCTCGGTGGAGCGCTCAACGCGCTGGCGATCCAATCGGTGGTGGCGGATTCCTACACCTTCACCGTGTCGCTGGCACTTCTGACCGGCGCGGTCGTCGGCGGCATCCGGTCGTGGGCCGGCGCGCTGATCGGCGCCGTGTTCGTCGTCTACATCCCCCAAATCGTCAGCGACTCCGTCGGCGACAGCCTGTCCGGCAACTGGACCCAGGTCGTGTACGCCGTACTGCTGCTCATCGTCCTCTACTCGGCCCCCCAGGGACTCGCCGGACTGGGCACCCGCCTGGCTGCCTTCCGGATTCCCGGTGCACGTCTCATCCCTACTCCCAGGACACAGTCATGACCATCACACGAAGAAACGCCCTCGCCTGCCTCCTCGCCACGGGCCTCGCCGCCGCCTTCGCCACTTCGTGCGGACGCACCGACGAGACCTCGACGGTGTCCTCCGACGCCTCCTCCGGTGATCCGATCATCGTCGCGAGCAGCTTCCCCATGTCGGGTCCGTACGCCCCGATCGCCGCCGTCAGCAAGGGCGCGGCGGCCTACTTCGACAAGGTGAATGCCGAGGGCGGCGTCAACGGCCGCAAGATCAAGTACGTGGCGTACGACGACGGCTACGACCCCGGCCGCGCCGCCGCCAACGTCCGCCGCGGCGTCGACCAGGACAAGGCCCAGGCGTTCCTGACCTTCGGGGTACCCGGCGAGGTGGTCCGTCCCTACCTCAACCAGCGCAAGGTGTTCAATGTCGCCTGGTCTGGTTCCACCCAGTTCTCGCAGGTCGACCAGTTCCCCTATTCGCACGCCTGGTGGCCTGACCTCACCGCGGAGACCGGGGTCGTCGCGCAGTACGTCGGCAAAGAGTTGCCGAAGGCCAAAGTCGGCGTGCTCACGCTCAACAACGACCTGGCCGACGCCGCCGAGGCCGGGTTCAAGGCGGGCGGGGTCACCCCGGAGGTCTTCCTGAAGGTGCCGCCCAACCAGCAGGACAACACCGCCCAGGTGGCGCAGCTGAAGTCGGCGGGGGTCGACGTGCTGTACCTGGCGCTGGGCGCGCCGCAGATGGTGCCGACACTGCAATATATGGCCCAGATCGGCTACCGGCCGAAGACCTTCGTCTACTCGATCACGGTCAACCACACCAGTCTGCTCGACCCGCTGACCCCCAAGATCTCCGCGGGCCTGCACGCAGCGCTGTGGCTGGCCGACCCGGCCGACCCGGGCTGGGCGAACGACCCGGGCATCCGGGCATACAAGAAGGACGTCGCCGCCTCCGGCGTCGATGCCGGCGACATGCTGGTGCTCAATGGCTTCGCGGGTGCCGCGGCTCTGGTCGCCACCATGAAGAACGCCAAGACCCAAGACGCCGACGGTTACAATGCGGCCTGGAACGCGATGAAAGGCGTGCCGGCGCCCGGTCTGATCGGCGCCACCCTGAACGCGGGTCCCGGCGGGCGGCTGGTCTACCGCTACCAGGTGATGGAGTTCGACGGGTCGAGCTGGCAGACCCGTGGTCCGGTGCAGGACGTCGTCACGTCCGGACTGATCAAGTGAACGGCCGCACGCTGGCACGGCCGCAACGGAGCCGACAGGAGCCATCACAACGTGACCGATCCGCAAGCCCGGCCGAACCCGGGCAACGTCGTTCTGGACAGCCGATCGAAGGCCGAACGAGTGGCGGACGCCCTGGCGACACGCATCCAAGAGGACAAGCTCGAGCCCGGTGCGTTCCTGGGCACCAAGTCCCAGCTGCGCGACCAGTTCGGGGTGAGCCCGGCCACTGTGGACAGCGCGCTGCGGCTGCTGGTCGACCGTGGCACGGTGGAGGTGCGGCCGGGTGTGAAGGGCGGCCTTCGGGTGGCTGGACAGCCGGGCGCGGTCAGTCTGGGCCGGGCCCGCTGGCAACTGCTCGCGTCGGGCACCGACGCCAAGCGGGCGGGCCAGGCGCTCGGGGTGTACTTGGGCCTGCAGCCGCAGATCGTGGCCGCGGCGGTGCACGGGCAGACCACGCAGGATCGCAAGGCGTTGCGCGCGGTGTGCCGACGGCTGCGCAAGGTCGACGGCGACCCGCAGAAGTACTTCGCGGCGCACGAGGCCGCGCACGACGCGCTGCTGGAGGCCACGCATGACGACGTCCTCGTGTCGGTCGTCCGCAACGTGCAGGCCATCGCCGACCAGGCCACCGAAGGGCACCACGCGCCGAGCGTGCAACTGCCCGCGGACGAGGACCCCGCCGCCTACTTCGCCGACCGTGCCGAGGTCCACATCCGCATCATCGAGGCCGTACTGCGCCGCGACGTCGAGGACGCCTGGCGCGGCCTCCTGTACCACGCCGTCACCCAGGCCGACCGGGCGGCCGACGCCGCGATCCTGCCTGCGGGCTACCTTGACTTCCAGACGTACTGGCGCACGATGGTGGAAGGACCCCACTAACGGCACGCCGGTTGCTGCCGCATACCGCGGCGTGGTGCTGCTGGTAGACCTCCGGATCGAACGTGGGTGGTCGGTCACCCATGCGGCCCCTGTTTCTGCGGTTGCGCACGTGGTCGGCTTTCTCCGGGATCGTGCACCGGATTCGTCATTGCCGCAGGTAGGCCCGGTTCATGCGAGAAACGTAGGCCTTGTCCGCCAGGAGGCGGTCCGCCCGGGTCCGGCCGCGCCCGGACCGGATCCCAGCCGGCACCAACTGAAACTGCGGCGAATCACGCCGCCAGTCGCGCGGTGACCACCAGCGACAACGGCTCTCGGCCCTGTTCGGTGGCCCGGCGTGGCGTGGTGGTCGACCCGTCGCGCGACCGGCCGATCCCGGGATCGACCGGTTCGACCTCGACCCCGCGCCAGGACTCTTTCCGACGTTCCTCTTTTCCGCGCGCAGCGGCGTACCGGTGCGCGCGGGCCACGGTCGAGTCGACACCATCCCAGGTGATCAGCTCCTCGTCTGAGCACTCGAAACGACAGTTGATCGACGGTATCCCGAGATCAACTTTTCAACGGACCCTAGGAGGTTCCCCATGGATAAGCCCATCGAGGTGGCCGACCGCGTGTACGCCTATCCGCAGGACGACGGCAGCTGGTGGGTCAACACCACGGGCTTTGTGGTAGGTCGCCGCGATATCGTCGCCATCGACTCCTGCTCCACTCTCCGGCGTACGCAACGATTCCGGGAGGCCATCGCCGGGGTCGCCGATCTGCCGGTGACACGGCTGGTGAACACCCACCATCATGGCGACCATACCTACGGCAACGCGCTGTTCGACGCCGTGGTCATCGGCCACGAGAACTGCCGCACGGAAGCGCTCGACGACCGGGCGCGCGAGCACGCCGACGCACTGTGGTCGCCCGCACCCGACTGGGGTGATCTCCCGGTCGACCCACCGTCAGTGACGTTCTCCGACAGCCTCACGCTGTACCTGGACGAGCTGCGGATGGAACTGATTCACCCCGGAACGCCCGCGCACACCAAGGGAGACATCGTGTGCTGGCTGCCCGAGCAGCGCGTCCTGTTCACCGGCGACCTGGTGTTCAACGGTGGCACGCCGCTGATGATGCAGGGCTCGGTCACCGGATCGCTCGAGGCGCTGAGGTTCCTACGCGGCTTTCCTGCCGAGACCCTTGTTCCCGGCCACGGCATCCCCACCAGCCCGGACATCCTCGACCTGCACGAGCGCTATTACCGCTTCGTGCTGCGGTCGGCCGAGCAGGCCCGCGCCTGCGGGCTGAGGCCCTTGGAGGCGGCGCGGGAACTCGACCTCGGCGAATTCACCGACCTCCTCGACCCGGAACGCATCGTGCTCAACCTGCATCGCGCCTACGCCGATCTGTCCGGCGACGGTGACGTCGACCCCCGCGAGGCGTTCGCGGACGCGATCGCCTACAACGGCGGCCGTCCGCTCCGCTGCATCGCGTGAAACTCACGACAGGACTGACATGCGCTTTGTGACATACGACAACGGCCCGGGCGACGACCGGGTGGGCCTGCTCGACGGCGACACCCTCTACGGGCTGGCCCCCGGCATAGACCTGCTCAGCCTGCTCGGCGACGACGGCGAGCGACTCCACGCAGCGGGTCAGTCGGCCCGCCGCGACCCCTACGAGGTAATCGCCTTGAGTGAGATCAACCTGCTGCCCCCCTTACCGCGGCCACCGAGCATCCGCGACTTCATCGCCTACGAACAACATGTCGAAGGCACCGCGAAACTCGTCGGCAAGGACGGCGTCAACCCGGTCTGGTACGAACAGCCGCTGTTCTACTTCTCCAATCCGCATTCGGTGGTGGGCTGCGACCGAGAGGTTCCGATTCCACCGGGGTGCGCCCAGTTCGACTTCGAGTTGGAGGCCGCCGCCGTCATCGGCCGCGCCGGCACCGACCTGACCCCCGACCAGGCCGAACGCCACATCGCGGGATACATGGTCATGAACGACTGGTCCGCACGCGACCTGCAGTTCCATGAGATGCAGTTCGGCCTCGGCCCAGCCAAGGGTAAGGACAGTGCCATCACCCTCGGTCCCGCCCTGGTGACACCGGATGAACTGGCGCCCTTCCGCTCCGGTACCGCGTTCGACCTCGGCATGCGTGTGGCGGTCAACGGGGTGCCCTTCGGCGAGGACCGCATGACCAACATGGCGTGGAGCTTCGGCGAGCTGATCTCCTACGCCTCCCGCGGCACTTGGGTACGCCCCGGCGACATCATCGGCAGCGGCACCAGCGGCAACGGATGCCTGGCCGAGAAATGGGGACGCGAGGGCAGGCACTGGCCGCCACTCGAACCCGGAGACGAAGTGACCATGACGATCGACGAGATCGGCACGATCCGCAACACCGTCGCCACCCCCACCGGCGCCCCGTACCTGCTTGCCCGCCGAATCCCGACCATGCCCCGGGCCCGTTAGCGACACCGCTGCACCCCGCCTGCCGCCTCGCTGCACCCCGCCTGCTGCCTCGCTTCACCGTCGGCGAGCAGGTGGCGGCGGCAACCGATCAGATCGTCGCGATGCCCGACGCAGAAAAGCTTGGCTATCGGGAAGGACGGGATATGGAGTCTATTTCACTCCGCCACACCGACTGACGGCGCGCGCTCACGCGCCGAGCTCCTATGAAAATTCAAAAGAAAGTATACAACGATGAGGAAAATCATCGCGGTGGCCTCAGGTCTGGTCGCCGCAGTAGCGGTCGCGTCCGGCTCGGCCGGGGCGCAGCCCGGCACTGAGGACGCGGTCGACTTCACCGCCTACGCCACCGACACCCAGTCCATCGTCACGACCGATGCCGGTTCCATGGTCGTGGAGAACGGCGTATTCGAGATCAAGGCCGTCGACGGCACCGTGCTCACCGGCATGCCGCTGACGTTCCGGGTCGATGACTTCGAGTTCCCGATCGCTGCCGGGATCGCGGACCACACCGCCACCTTCACCCCGCAGTTCGATATGGCGCACGCGACCTACAAGCCGGTGGCCCTGCCGTTCGAGGACAAGGCGCCGTGGAAAAACGAATACGACCGTGAGCAGGCCGCCTGGGCCCGCCTGAGCAGCACCATCCTCACCGGGGCCACCCTCGGCGCCCTGATCGGTGGTATCGGCGGCGGCGCCGTCGGTTGCGTGCTCGGCGGTATCGCCGGTGCGACCGTCGCCTCGGCCGCCGTCATCGGCCTTTTCGGCGGCTTCATTCCGGCCGCGGCCATCGGCTGCCTCGGCGGCATCGTCGCTGTCGGTGCCCTCGGCACCCTCGCGGGCCAGCTCCTGATCACCGCCCCGATCACCATCGGCGCGGCCATCCAGTACTTCTCCACTATCAACGAGCCGCCCTTCCCGCCGGCGAAGTAGATAGCGAAGAAGAACCCAACGGCGTTCGTTGGGGGACACCCGCCCCGCCCGGTTCCGCACCCGGGCGGGGTCTTCGCCGACGTGCCACAACGTAACGGTTGTTTTGCGCAATCCGGATTCTTGACGACTAGATGGCACATAGCCGCAGATCACACGGTACCGGCGGCCCTCCTTTTAGAGGGCACATTGGTCACTCATCGGGCACGCCCAAGAATCCGCCACCACCCGACGCGGGACCCGTACACGGGGCCGCGCGGCTCCGACTGGTATGGCCGCGAGAACCGGGGAGGCGGTCGAGCGATCTAGGCGTTGCCGTTGAAAAGTCCGGTGACCGAACCGTTCTCGAAGACCTCGCGAATCGTGCGGGCCAGCAGCGGCGCGATCGACAGCACGGTCAGCTGCGGGAACTTCTTCTCCTCGCTGATCGGCAGCGTATTGGTGACCACGACCTCCTTGGCGCCACAGGTGGCCAGGCGCTCGGCGGCCGGATCGCTCAGCACGCCGTGTGTCGCGGCGATGACCACGTCACCGGCACCCGCCGCCTTGAGCACCTTGACCGCGCCCGCGATGGTGCCACCGGTGTCGATCATGTCGTCGATCAGGATGCAGGTGCGGCCCTCGACCTCACCGACCACCCGGTTGGCCTTGATCTGGTTCGGCACCAGCGGGTCGCGGGTCTTGTGGATGAAGGCCAGCGGCGAGCCGCCGAGCGAGTCGGCCCATTTCTCCGCGACGCGCACACGACCGGAATCGGGGGAGACCACGGTGATGTGCTCGAGGCTGTAGTTGTTGCTCACGTACTCGGCCAGCTGCAGCTGCGCGTGCATGTGATCGACCGGGCCGTCGAAGAAGCCCTGGATCTGATCGGTGTGCAGGTCGACGGTGATGATGCGGTCCGCGCCCGCGGTTTTCAGCAGATCGGCGACCAGTCGGGCGGAGATGGGCTCGCGGCCGCGGTGCTTCTTGTCCTGACGGGCGTAGGGGTAGAACGGCAGCACCGCGGTGATTCGCTTGGCCGAACCGCGCTTGAGCGCGTCGATCATGATGAGCTGTTCCATCAGCCACTGGTTCAGCGGCGCCGGAAAGCTCTGTAGCACAAAGGCATCCGAGCCGCGCACGGACTCTTCGAATCGGACGAAGATCTCGCCGTTGGCGAAGTCGCGCGCGGTCTGCGGGGTGACGTGGACGTCGAGTTCCTTGGCCACCTGCTCGGCCAGCTCAGGATGAGCGCGTCCCGAGAAGAGCATCAGGTTCTTCTGGTTGTCGATCCATGACGCGGTCACTGCTGTTTGCCATCCTTTTGCTCGATTGCCTGACCGGACATCTCTTTGGCTGCGATGGCTTCCGCCGCCGCCTGTGCCGCGTCCGTCCCCGGACGGTTGCGCTGCACCCAGCCCTCAATGTTTTTCTGTGGCCCACCTGAAACCGCGAGTGCCCCCGGCGGAACGTTCCTACGCAGCACAGTACCCGCGGCCGTATATGCGCCGTCACCCACCGTCACCGGCGCGACGAACATGGTGTCGCTGCCGGTCCGCACATGTGAGCCGACCACAGTGTGATGTTTTTTCACACCGTCGTAATTGACGAAAACGCTGGAGGCGCCGATGTTGCTGTGCTCACCGATGGTGGCATCGCCGACATAAGTGAGGTGCGGCACCTTGGAGTGCGCGCCGATCGATGCGTTCTTGGTTTCGACGAATGCGCCGAGCTTTCCGCAATCGCCGACAACGGTGCCGGGGCGCAGATAGCTGAACGGCCCGATATTCGCGCCCGGACCAATCACGGCCTGATCACCGTGGGTGCGGACAACGTGCGCGCCCGCGCCGACGATGACATCGGTGAGCGTGGAATCCGGTCCGATAACCGCGTCCTCACCGATGACGGTGCCGCCGAGCAACTGCACACCCGGCCGGATTTCGGCGTCCCTGGCGATTTTCACGTTCGCGTCCACCCAGGTGGTCGCGGGATCGAGGATCGTGACCCCGGCGCGCATATGCCGTTCGAGGATGTAGCGGTTGAGGGTGCGCGTGGCCTCCGACAGCTGCACCCGGTCGTTGACGCCGGTGACCTTGGCCGAGTCGAGCAGGCGGGCGCCGTGCACCGGATGTCCGGCCTCGCGGGCCAGTCGCAGCACATCGGTCAGGTACAGCTCGTGCTGGGCATTGGCGGTGGACAGGCGTCCGATCATGGTGCGCAGCACGGTCGCGTCGAAGGCGTAGACACCCGAGTTGACCTCGGTGATCGCCGCCTGCGCCGGGCTGGCGTCGGCATGTTCGACGATTTCGGTGACCTGGCCGTCGGCATTACGGACGATGCGGCCGTAGCCGTTCGGATCGTCCGGTTCGAAGGTCAGCACGGTGACCGCGGAACGTTCGGTGTAGCTGCGATGTTCATCCAGCAGAGCGGACAGGGTGTGTCCGTCGAGCAGCGGTACGTCCGCGGAGGTGACCAGCAGGTCACCGGTGAAATCCTCGGGGACCGCCGCCAGCGCGCACTGCACCGCATGTCCGGTTCCGAGCTGTTGTTCCTGGATGGCGGTGGTGATGTCGCGGCCGAGGTCGGCGGCGACGGCGGCGACCGCGGCGCCGACTTGTTCCCGATCGTGTCCTACCACGGTGATGAGGAACGCGGGGTCGATCTCGTCGGCCGCATGCAGCGCGTGCGCGAGCATGCTTCGACCGGCCAGCGAATGCAGCACCTTAGGAGTCTTAGACCGCATTCGCGTCCCGGCACCGGCTGCGAGAACGACGACGGCGGTCTGCTGTGGCATGGATCTCCCTCGGCTGCCTGTCATCGTCCATGGGGCTGTCGTCGTGCTTGGTCAGCGCTGTCGTCGAGCTTGTTCAGCGATGTGCGCGGCCAACGATAAGCCATCGTGCCGATGTGCTCCGCCGCCAGGACTCGAACCTGAACTATCTGAACCAAAATCAGAGGTGCTGCCATTACACTACGGCGGATTGTCACACCGGCGGATCCGCGGGACCCGCCGCTGTGCCAGCGGCACGGCATGAATCCTCGCATGAAGACCTCCGGTTAGTCGAACTGCTTCGCCGAATTAGTGCGTACTCGTCGTCGGCTCTGTCCGCTCCGGTCGCGTTATCTGGGCGAATGCTCCCCGGCCTCCCCGGAACTTGTGCCGGTCGTCGGGTGCTCCGACTGTTTCCGTCGCGGGCCCCGCCGCCGGGTGGGGGCTGGATTCCACGGCGTGCCCGCCGCGTTGCCCATGTTCGTGCGAGATCGGTTGTCGCTCTGGCGAGACGGGGGTGACGGCAGGGGAGCCAGAGCTGTCTGGAACAGTTGGGTCCGACGACTATTGGCATGCGTGAGGAGGCGGGACGGTGTCTTCGGGTGAGCCGCCCAAGGTGTCCCGACCGCGGATGACGGGAACCCAGCGGCGGCAGCAGCTGATCGAGATCGGTCGCGCATTGTTCGCCGAGCGGGGTTACGACGCGACCTCGATCGAGGAGATCGCACAGCGGGCCCAGGTCTCCAAACCCGTAGTGTACGAACACTTCGGCGGTAAGGAGGGGCTCTACGCCGTGGTTGTGGACCGCGAGATGTCGATGCTGCTGGACATGATCACCTCTTCGCTCACCCGGAACCGGTCCAGGATCCGGCTCGAACAGGTCACGCTCGCACTGCTGACCTATATCGAGGAACGTACCGACGGATTCCGAATCCTGGTGCGCGATCAGCCCGCAGCCACCGCGGAGGGTCGCTATTCGAGTCTGCTCAACGAGGCCACCAGCCAGGTCGCGCACATTCTGGGCGGCGATTTCGAGCGCCGCGGTTTCGATACCAGTCTGACCGGTTTGTACGCACAAGCATTGGTGGGCATGGTCTCGACCGCCGCGACCTGGTGGCTGGACGAGCGCCAACCGTCGAAAGAGGTGGTGGCGGCGCATCTGGTGAACCTGTGCTGGAACGGGCTCAGTCATTTGGAAGCCGACCCGCAGCTGAGCTCGGAATGGCGCGCCGGCACCGGAGATTGACCGCGTTGGTAGCCAGCGAATTGCGCGCGATGCCTGTCCGAATGCTCGAATTGGCTGACGGGCGCTCACCTGGTGGTACGGTTCACCCATCCTCAGGGTGCTGTTCGAGCGGTAAGTCGGTCTACTTCGGGATGTCGGTCTACTTCAGGATGGCTGGTTTTAAGGATGACAGGCGGATCTGATGGCTAGGCAAGCGCGCGCGGAGATCACCCGCGATTCCGTCCTGGCGGGCGCTGCCGATGTCTTTCTGCGCTTGGGATATGCGAATGCGAGTCTGAGCGAGATCATCGCGCAGTCGAACGTGACCAAGGGCGCCTTGTACTTTCACTTCGGTTCGAAGGAAGAGTTGGCGCGCGCGGTGGTCGATCAGGGCAATGAGCGCCTGGTCAGTTCGTGCCAGGGTTTCTTCGATCCGAGAGTGCCCGCACTCGAGGCATGTATCGGGATCACCTACGTCGTCGCGGACCTATCCATGAACGATCCGATGGTCGGCGCGATGCTCAAACTGACTCATCAGATCGGCGACTACCGCGGCGCCCAGGGCGACAACATCACCAAGACCTGGGGCGATACCTATCGCGTACTAGCCGAGCGGGCGATCGCCCAGGGCGACCTGGAGGCCGATCTGGATGCCGAGGTGATCGGCCTGCTGCTGCAGGAAATGTCCGCGGGTGTGCACATCACCGCGGTCGGCACCGATTCGATCGATCAGATGGCGACGCGCATGGAGCGCGCCTGGTACTTCCTCTTGCCAGCGATCGTCCCACCGGAGAAACTCTCCTACTTCCGCGAATTCGCCGCGCGCCGCCTACGCCGCTACGTCCCGTAGGTCGGTCCGCGCCGGTCCATGCCGACAACGGTGTCACCGTGCGTTGGTAGGTTGTCAGGTGCGGACTGATTTCGCGAGCACATGGGTAACTTGTCGGGTACGCCCAGCACTCGACCACTCGCTCGACCGCCGGCCCGAGGACGACGGTGACGTGACACCTACGGCCGACAAGAGGCTCGGGGAGGCGGGGCAGCGTTGGTGGCTAGACTCGGTTCGCCGAACTGAAACCCCGCCTGAGCTCAGGAGTGTTTGATGTCCACCCACCGTCCACCCCTTGCCGGACTGGCCGCGGTGGCCGGAGCCGATTCGGCCTTGCGCACCGTCGCTGACCTGGTGGGGAAGTCGCCGGTCGAGTTGGTCGGGCCGTCGGCGGTACGGCCGTTCGTCGCGACGACGATGGCGGCCCACAGGCCGCTGGTGGTGGTGACGGCGACCGGGCGGGAAGCCGATGATCTGACGGTCGAGCTCGAGGAAATCCTCGGTGCGGCGGTCGCGCAGTTCCCGTCGTGGGAGACGCTGCCGCATGAGCGGCTGTCGCCGGGTGCGGACACCGTCGGCCGCAGGCTCGAGGTGTTGCGCCGGCTGGCGCATCCGGAGGATTCGGTCTACCCGGAACCGCTGCGGGTCGTGGTGACGACCGTCCGCTCGCTGATGCAGCCGATGGCCGCGAGCCTCGGTGATATCGAACCGATCGTGCTGCGCGTCGGTGCCGAGTTCGATTTCGACGAATTGCTCTTGCGCCTGATCGAATTCGCCTACACCCGCGTCGATATGGTCGGTAAGCGCGGTGAGTTCGCGGTGCGCGGCGGTATCCTCGATCTGTTTCCGCCGACGGCGGATCATCCGGTGCGCGTGGAGTTCTGGGGCGACGAGGTGACCGAACTGCGGCCCTTCGCCGTCGCCGACCAGCGGTCGTTGACCGATGTGACGGCAGATGTGGTCGTCGCGCCGCCGTGTCGAGAACTGTTGCTCACCCATGCCGTTCGCGAGCGCGCCGCCGAGGTCGCGGCGGCCAATGCCGCCGATGCCGCGCTGGTAGAGATGTTGGACAAACTCGCCGGGGGCATTCCGGTCGAGGGTATGGAGGCTCTGCTGCCGGTGCTCGCGCCCGGCGAATTGCGGTTGCTCACCGAGGTTTTGCCGGACGGAACCCAATTGTTGCTGTGCGATCCGGAGAAGATCCGCACGCGCGCGGCCGATCTGGTGCGCACCGGTGAGGAATTCCTGGAGGCATCGTGGACCGCGGCCTCGTTCGGCGGTGCGGCGCCGCTCGGCGGGCACGGACTCGATCTTGCCGCCTCCGGTTACCGTCCGCTGCCCGAAATCCATGACAGCGCAAACGCACTCGGTTTGCCCTGGTGGACGCTGAGCCCGCTGACCTCCGGTGATCCCGCCGAGGTCGTGCTGCCGGTGCTGGCCGGACCGGCGGCGCGCGGTTCCGATGAGCTGGTGGCGACGATCTTCGCGTCACTGCGCGCGCATGTGCTCACCGGTGGGCGCGCGGTCGTGGTCGTCGCGGGTCACGGTACGGCGCAACGCATTCTGGAACGGCTCTCGGATGCCGACGTACCCGCGGCGTCCTTGGCACCCGGCGCCGAGCCGGCGACCGGACTGGTCGGTGTGCTGTGCGGTTCGCTGCATGACGGGCTGGTCTTCGACGGCGCCGGTCTGGTTGTCGTCGCCGAATCCGACCTCACTGGCAATCGGGTCACCGCACCGGCGGAGGGTAAGCGACTGCCGGCCAAGCGCCGCAACCAAGTCGACCCGCTGGCGCTGAGCGCCGGCGATATGGTGGTGCACGATCAGCACGGCATCGGCCGGTTCGTGGAGATGATCGAGCGCACTGTCGGCGGGGCGCGGCGGGAATATCTGGTCATCGAATATGCGCCCGGCAAGCGCGGCCAACCCGGTGATCGGCTGTTCGTGCCGATGGAATCGCTGGATCAGCTCTCGCGCTATGTCGGCGGCGAGATGCCGAGTCTGTCCAAGCTGGGCGGTTCCGACTGGGCGAATACGAAACGCAAGGCGCGCAAGGCGGTTCGCGAGATCGCCGGTGAGCTGGTGCAACTGTACGCGGCGCGGCAGGCCGCGCCCGGACATGCGTTCGGTCCGGACAGTCCGTGGCAGCAGGAGATGGAGGACGCGTTCGCGTTCACCGAGACCGTCGACCAGATGACCGCCATCGCCGAGGTGAAGGCCGATATGGAGAAGGCGGTCCCGATGGACCGCGTGGTCTGCGGTGATGTCGGCTACGGCAAGACCGAGATCGCCGTGCGTGCCGCGTTCAAGGCGGTGCAGGACGGAAAGCAGGTCGTCGTGCTGGTACCGACAACTCTGCTCGCACAACAGCATCTGCAGACCTTCACCGAACGCGTCGCCGGATTCCCGGTGACCGTGAAAGGGCTGTCCAGGTTCACCGATCCGGGCGAATCCCGCGCCGTGCTGGAGGGAATGTCCGACGGCGCCGTCGATATCGTGGTCGGAACCCATCGGCTGCTGCAGACCGGTGTGCGATGGAAGGATCTCGGCCTGGTCATCGTGGATGAGGAACAGCGTTTCGGGGTCGAGCACAAGGAGCACATCAAGGCGCTGCGCACGCACGTCGACGTGTTGACCATGTCCGCGACACCGATTCCGCGCACCTTGGAGATGAGTCTGGCGGGCATTCGCGAGATGTCGACCATCCTGACGCCGCCGGAGGAACGGCATCCGGTGCTCACCTATGTCGGCGGGTACAACGACAAGCAGGTCACCGCGGCCATTCGGCGTGAGCTGCTGCGCGACGGCCAGGTCTTCTACGTGCACAATCGGGTCTCGTCGATCGATAAGGCGGCCAAGCGTATTCGCGATCTCGTGCCTGAGGCGCGGGTGGTGGTCGCGCACGGTCAGATGAACGAGGACATGCTCGAAAAGACCGTGCAGGGGTTCTGGGAGCGCGAATTCGATGTGTTGGTCTGCACCACCATCATCGAGACCGGGCTCGATATCTCCAATGCGAATACGTTGATCGTGGAACGCGCCGATTCCCTCGGTCTTTCGCAGCTGCACCAGTTGCGTGGGCGCGTCGGCCGCAGCCGCGAGCGCGGGTACGCCTACTTCCTCTATCCACCGGAGAAGCCGCTGACCGAGACGGCCTACGACCGACTCGCCACCATCTCGCAGAATTCGGATCTCGGCGCGGGTATGGCGGTGGCGATGAAGGACCTCGAAATCCGCGGTGCCGGAAATGTGCTGGGCGCCGAGCAGTCCGGACATGTGGCCGGTGTCGGCTTCGACCTGTATGTGCGGCTGGTCGGTGAAGCGGTGGAGGCGTATCGGGCCGCCGCCGACGGCAAGCCGATTACGACCGAGGAGATCAAGGAGGTGCGCATCGACCTCCCGGTGGACGCGCATATCCCGCCCGACTACATCACCAGCGATCGGCTCCGGCTGGAGGCCTATCGCAAACTTGCTGCGGCGCAGGATGATCCGGCGGTGGAGTTGGTTGTCGAGGAGCTCGTCGACCGGTACGGGCCGCTGCCCGTCGAGGTCGGCAGGTTGGTGTCGGTGGCGAAACTACGCCTGCTGGCCCGCGAATACGATGTCACCGAAATCGCGGTCACCGGAACCACATTGAAGGTTTCGCCGATGAATCTGGCCGATTCCAAGCAGATGCGGTTGAAGCGTCTGTACCCGAGCGCGGGCTATCGCGCGGCAAGTGGTGTTGTGCAATTGCCGCTGCCCCGGGTTGAGGACAGCGTGGGTGCGGACCGGGTGCGTGATCTCGTTCTTCTGCAATTCGTCGCCGACCTGCTGCTGCAGTTGGATGGCAAGCCGAAGGGCTTGGTCGAGCTGCGGGTCGACACCGAGGCAATGGCTCGATGAACTCCAACCGCGAGGAAGCCGTCCTGCGTGCCGCCCGCCATGCCGCCGCGGCGGGCCCGGCGAACGGCACCGGTCACCGCGGTTCCGAGCCGGTAATCGGTGCCGCATCCCAATCCGGACGCACCGATACCGCGGTGGTGGCGGCCGGTCTGACCGGGGCGGTCGACGTGATGGACCGGCTCTGGAACTTCGGCGGCTGGGAAGTAACCCAAACTCACGACTCGTTGCGCCCCTACCTGCTCGAGGAGACCTACGAACTCCTTGATGCCATCCAGCACAACGACGCCGAAACCATCAAGGAAGAACTCGGTGACCTGTTGCTGCAGGTGCTGTTTCACTCCCGAATCGCCCAGGCCGCAGGCGAATTCACGGTCGATGATGTCGCCGCCGCGCTGGTCGCCAAACTCGTCCATCGCAGCCCCCACCTCGCCGCCGAGCCCATCGACGCCTCGGCCACCGTCGCGGAAAAGATCGCCGCCCAGGAAAAGGCCTGGGAGGAACGCAAATCCGCGGAAAAGTCCCGTCGATCCTGCCTGGACGGCATAGCCATGGCTCAACCCGCCCTCGCGCTGGCCGAGAAGATCCGCTCGCGCGGTCTCAGAGCGGGTCTGCCCGAAGACCTGATCCCCGACACCCTCAGGACCGTCCTGCTGGGCGGCGAAGGCAGCGCCGAAGAACGCCTCCGCAAAGCCGCCTTGTCCTTCGCCGCGCAAATCCGCGCGACCGAAGATGCCGCTGAAGCCGCCCGCGGCGAACGCGCTCCGCTATCCCCCGCCGACTGGCGCAAGTACTGGCCGCAGTAGCCGGGCGTTCGGCATCGAGTGTGCCGATGAAATACGCCTGATGGCGCGGCCGGGGTCGGCCGAGGCGCGTAGCGTTTGGGTACGGATCGACGGTCGAGCAGCGGTGGTGTGGCACCGCCGACGCCCTCGGCGGGTGCCTGTGAGCACTCCGGACAAAGGTCACAGCGCCAGCGAACAAGGCGCACTGCACCTTAGACTTGCAGGCAACGTGGCACAGCCCGCCGCGTTGCAGCGATCAAGAGGTGACGAACATGGCAGCCGGAGTGAGCCCCGTGCAACGTCAAGACCACGCGAGTTCCGATCATCCCGAACTGGACGTACTCCCGCAATGGCCTCAGGAAACGATCGCGGTGCTGGTCACCACCGATCCAGGGCCGCATGCGATTCCGGTGTCCTGGCCGGTGCGCGCTGGTGATCGGCGGATTCTGCTGAGCCTGAAATTCGATCGTGGTTCGCTGGCCCGCTTGCGCGAACGGCCCGGTGTCGCACTGCTGATTCTCGGCGGTGGCGATGTCGCGCTGTGCGCGCGTGGGCGGGCGCGGGTCGTCGCCGAGGAAATGCCCGGCGCGACAGACTATGTCGCGGTGCAAATCGATGTCGAGGTCATCGATGACCATCGGCAGTCGGCCTTCGCGGTGGCGCACGGAATCGAGCGCACCGTACTCGACGCGAGCGAATTGCATGCGCTCGAAGGGCGCGTGCAGACCTTGCGCGCCTGGGCCGATATCCAGAACTGAACCGGCACAACCCTGCCCGGTACAGAGTAATAATCGCGATGAAAGGCGGCGCGAACGCGTCGAACGGAAGGGGATCATGAGCGTCACATTGGCCAAAGGCGGAAATGTCTCGCTGTCGAAGCAGACCGCCAACCTCACCAAGGTAGCGGTCGCGCTCGGTTGGGATGTGCGAACGACCACCGGGGCCGACTACGACCTCGATGCGAGTGCGCTCGCCACCGGGCCGAATCAGCGCGTGCTGTCCGATCAGCACTTCGTGTTCTACAACAATCTGCGCTCGCCGGAGGGCACGATCGAACATACCGGTGACAATCTCACCGGTGAGGGCGAAGGCGATGACGAAGTGATCAATGTCGATCTGGCGGCGACGCCACCGACGATCACCAATATCTTCTTCCCGGTCTCCATTCACGATGCCGATGCGCGCGGACAGTCGTTCGGCCAGATTCGCAACGCCTACATCCGCGTGGTCGACGCCACCACCGGCGCCGAGCTGGCCCGGTATGACCTCACCGAGGATGCGTCCACCGAGACCGCCATGGTGTTCGGGGAGTTGTACCGGTACGGCAACGAATGGAAGTTCCGTGCCATCGGTCAGGGCTACGCCTCCGGGCTCGCGGGCATCGCCCGCGATTACGGCGTCAACGTCTGATGGGCGCGCGGGTGGTCGGGATCGGATCCGGCCGCCCGCTCCGCCTCGAATACTGCGATCGCGGCGCGGGTCTTGCGCTTGATCGCTTGCAGCACATCGAGATCCGGTAGGTCCGCGAACTGCTCACCCAGGACGTCGGGCAGATCGGAGTAGTGCAGCACGCATTCGTCTACGCCGAGGTTCGCGCAGGCCGCGAGTAGGTCCGGATGCAGATAGCCCGCGACCGCGGTCTGCACGCCGGCGGCGGCGGCGACCATGGTGACGCGTTCGATCGCGCGCAGCAGCGGCGGAACGGGACGAACCGGCCGCAGGGTGGCGCGGGCCTGGCCCAGCAGCAGCGAGGACAGATCGTTGCAGCCGATCACCACACGGGACACGCCGGTGGTGACGACCCGGTCGACCTCCAACAGCAGTGACGGGATCTCGATCATGGTGGCGACCGGGCAGTCGCCGATCACGGACCGGGTTTGCTCGATGGCCCATTGCAATTCGTCGACGTAGGTGACGAAGGGAAAGAGCACGCCGATATCGGCGCCCTCCTCGCGCACCTGCGCGATACCCTCGAGTTCCGCTTCGAATGCGTCGGGATAGCGGCGGGCTCGGCGAATACCACGCAGGCCGAGTAGTTTATGTGGCTCGTCGAGGATCTCTTCGACGCCGTCGAGGGTATTGCATTCGGCGGTATCGGCTTCCATGGTCCGATACCAGATCGTCGTTCCGCTCGCCCGCTTCGCGATATGGCGCAGATACGGCACGAGGTAGCCCGAAACCGATTCGGGTGTCGGATATTTTCCGGCCGCGCGGAACACATACTCGCCGCGCACCATCCCGACCCCATCGAAGTGGTCGAGCAGTTCAGCGGAGATCCGCTCACAACTCAATGCCAGGCTCTGCCGCATTCCCGGCACGCTATCAGGTTGCTGCACAACACTTTCCGCCGCCCGGTCGGTCGGTATTTTACGAGGTCAGGAAGGGGTGGGTAGGGATTGTGGGATGGTATGGGGGTTGGCGGAGGCGGCGGCGTCGATTAGCGCGAAGTACCGGCGCAGCATCAGCGCGGCGGTGCCGGCCAGGCCCGCGGTGAGGCCCCACCAGACGCCGGCGGCGCCGAGGCCGAGCGGGAAGGCCAGCAGCAGGGCGGTCGGCAGGCCGACGAGCCAGTAGCCGACCAGGGACAGGCGCAAGCCCGCCCTGGTCGCCTTCAGACCGCGCAGCAGGCCGGTGCCGATGTTCTGTGCGGCATCGAAGAACTGGAGCACGATTCCGATCAGCAGCAGCGAGCGGGCCAGTTCGATCGTCGCGGTATCGCTCGGTTCGAGGAACGGGGTCAGCACGAGCCTCGGCGCGGCGATATAGACCACACCGGTGACCGTGGCGACGATGCCCGCATGCTGCAGCGCCAGCCAGGCCAGTGCACGGGCACGGCCGTATTCGTCACGCGCGACGGCTTGGCTCACCAGGATGGACGCGCCGTGCGACAGGCCGATCGCGACCTGGAAGACGATATAGATGATCTGGTAGACCACATTGTGTGCGGCCAGCGCGGCCGGTCCGATACTGCCCATCACCAGGGCGAGCACGGAGAACATGCCCGCTTCCGAGCCATAGGTGAGCGCGATCGGCGCTCCGAGTCCGAGCTCGGCTCGGATGGTCGGCGGGTGTACCGGCCACGGGCGCAGCGGCAGGGTGGCGCCGAGTGCCGCATCGGCGCGCACCATCGCGCAGAAGACGCCGAAGGTGATCAGGAAGACCAGTGAGGTCGCGACGCCGATGCCGGTCAGCCCGAGTGCGGGCAGTCCGACCCAGCCGTGCATGAAAATAAGGGCAAGTACCAGATTCAGCGCCACCGAGCCGAGCGTGACCAGCAGCAGCGCCTGCGGACGCTGCATACCCACCGTGTACTGCCGCAGCACTTGGAACCACAGGCAGGGCAGCAGTCCGGGGGCGAGTGCGAGCATCAGCGGTCGCGCGTCGGCGAGTACGCCCGCGTCCTGACCCAGCCATCGCAGCGCCCAGCCGAGGCCGATCAGCACCGCGCCGCCGATGATTCCGGCGAAGGTGGCGATCAGGAAACTCGACCGGACGATATCGCGGACCTCGCCATCGGCCGACTCACCACGCTTATCCGCCGCACTCGTCGCGGACGCGATCTGATTTCCGGTTCCGGTGATCAGTCCGACGCACATGGTGCGAATCTGGTTGAACAGCACCATCGCGAGCCCACCCGCGGCGACCGCGCGTACACCGAGTGTGCCCATCAGCGCGATATTGGTGGTGGATACCGCGATCTGCGCGAGTTGGGTGAGCGCGATCGGTGCGGCCAGTGCGGTGAGCTGTCGCCCGTCGGCACGGAAGGTGGCCAGGTTCACCATCGCAGCTCCACCGGTCGAATCCCGAATCCGATCGCCATTGGTCCCATCCCAACTCGTCGCCGAGTCCGCACAATATGGTTAGGTAAGCCTAACAAGGTGATCATTTCAGGTGCACGGGGTGTTGTGCAAGCGTCCAGCTGTCCATCGAAAGCTCCGAGATCGGCGCGCGGGTACCTCATCGCGCCTGCACGAGTTGTTCGCGGCGCGTGGGGGCGTAGCGGTCGAGCATGGCGTGTACGTCGGCTTCGGTGGCGGCGTCGAGCAGATCGCGCTCGCGCATCCATTCGTCGTCGAAGACAGTGTCGAGGTATTTTTCGCCGCCGTCGCAGACGATGGTGACCACGGTCGAGCCCGGCGGGAACTGCTCTAAGCGGGTGAGTGCGGCGTGCACCGAGCCACCCGCGGAGCCGCCGATCATCAGGCCGAGTTCGGCGGCGACCGCGCGGGCGGTGGCGAAGGCCGCGATATCGGAGACCTTGACGCCTTCATCGAGCAGCGAATAGTCCACGGCGGTGCCGATGGTGGCGCCGGGCGGGGTACCGGTGCCGGACTGCCAGTACGGCCCGCCGGGGCCGCCGAAGGCGATCGATCCGACGGGCTCCACGCCGATCACCCTGGGCGTGCAGCCGAGTTGGCGCAGGCGGGTCGCGGTGCCGAACAGCGAACCGCCGGTGCCCACCGCCGAGAGCAGGATATCGACACGCTCCACGTCTTCCAGCAATTCTTCGGCCACCGCGTAGTACCCGACCGCGTTCGCGTCGTTGTTGTGCTGTTCGGTGAAGTACGCGTCCGCCAGTCCGGCCGCCATCGCCTCGGCCAAGTCTTCCCGCGCCGAGGTAGCCAGGTTGTCGTCGCCGTCATCGGCGACGAATACCAATTCCGCACCCATCGCTCGCATCGCGCGCAACTTGTCCTTACATGCGTGGTGATCGACCACCGCGGTGAAGCGATACCCACGTTCGGCAGCTACTACCGCGAGGCCGAGCCCGGTGTTCCCGGATGTGGACTCGATAATATGCCCGCCATCTCTCAGCAAACCTCGACGCTCGGCGTCGTCGACCATCGCGCGCGCCATTCTGATCTTGGCCGCACCCGTCGGATTGAACTGCTCGAGTTTGAGCAGCAGCCGGGTGCCGGTCGCGGTGGTCGCCAGTTCGAATAGCGGGGTGCGACCGATCAGATCCGTCACGCGCGTGACGAGCGGCATGGAGGTCTCCTCATAGGGCTGTAAGGGTATTGGTCGAATGGGTGCCGGATTATCCGGTGTCGAGCGTCCAGCGAAGTCGATCGCCGGTGTCGTACAGCACTACCTTCGGCGGAATCGGCAATTCGTGAAAGGCCGATTCGTTCGAATCCATTTGGTAACCGGCGGTATTCGGATAGATCAGCAGGTCGTCGATCTCGGCTCGGCGCGGTAAGGGGATGCGCCGCCAACTGAGCATGTCGGATTCCAGACAGCTGGCCGCGCCGACGCAGGTCGGGGTGAGCTCGCCGGGGTGCGGCGGCCACAGTATCGGATCGGGGAGGTACTCACTGTCGAACCATTGCTCGGACAGGCTCAGGCTGGTGCCGTCGACGGTGAGCAGTTGGTAGGGGTGACCGTCGGCGTGCCGGGTTTTGCTGCCCTGTACCCGGAAGACGCTGGATCCGGCGCGGTCGAGCAGTGCCCGGCCGGGTTCGATGGCCAGCCGGATATCGTTGTCGCGCAACCGCTCCGCGAGGGCATTGTGTTCGAGTATGGCGGTGAGCATGGCCGGACCCGGCGCCGGGAAGTGATAGGGGTAGTACGAATCGAAGGACTTCCCCGCATGGAACCACCGGCCGTGCGCGTGTTCGGTGAACTCCGACCAGGCGTTCGCGGACACATAATCGACGCCGAATCCACCGCCGATGGAGATGGTGGCGGCTGGATGGCCCAGTGTGCGCGCCGCCAGGCAGCGGGTGATCAATTCGTCGGCCTGTTCGGCGCGTGCGACGGCATCGTAGCCGCAGAGATGGAAGCTGAAGCCCTGTAGGCGAATAGATTCGTGGCCCACGGTACCGGAGGCGCCGATCACCGAAATCGCGTGGTCCAATTCTTCGGCGGTCATACCGAAGCGGCTCGCGGATCCGTCGGGCAGTACCCGCAGTAGGACGTGGGCCGCGGCGGCCGGGGTGGTGAATGCGGCGAGCCGGTGCAACTCGTCGAGGCTGTCCACGGCGAGCAATGCGCGGTGCCGCACCGCCAGCCACAGCAGATCGTCGGATTTGGCGGGTCCGGTGATCATCAGCTCGTCGCCGCGAATGCCCTGTGACAGTGCGGCATTCAGTTCACCGATACTGGAAACATCGACGCCCACGCCATATTCGGCGCAGGCGCGAGCCACACAAGCCGCCTTGTTGGCCTTCTTGCCGTAGTAGATGACCCCATCCACACCGGCCTGCCCGAATGCGCGTTGGAACCCGTTGATATTCACCGTGACCCGTGCCGGATACAGCACATGGAACGGGCCGCCGATCGCAAAGGCGATATCGCCGAGCAGATTCGGATCGGCGAGCAGTCGGCGCTCCCAGTCATCGGTGTGCGCGGGCAGGGCAGGTGCGCAGATGTTGCGCAGGCCCCGCACTGCCGCCAGTACAGCGGGATCCGGGGCAATTTCGGTATTCGAAGCAGGCTCGCCGAGTTTGACCTTGTCTCGGGTCGAGCCGTTGTCGAACGGCAGCGTGCCGTCGGGCTCGGTGGTGCCGAGGCTGTGCACCTGCTTGTCGAACTCGACGGCGCTGATGTCTAGTCCCACAGGGGCACCTCCGTGCCGCGGCCCTCGGCAATGGCGCGTTCGGCGAGTGCGTGCGCGACCGCGATATCGGTCAGCACCAACCCGCTGTTGTAGACGAAGATCCGCTCGTCGTCGGTTCGCCGGGCGATCGCACGGCGACTCAGGATCTGCGGCAGTTCGGCGTCGACGGTGCGCAGCCTGCCGTCGGGACCGGCCATATCGGTGCCGGTCAGCGCCATTTGCTCGGCGCTGGTGGCGATCACGCGATCGGCGTCCACCAGCGTGGACGGCGCCAATCCGTAGCCGACGAGCACAACGGTGCAACCAGGTGCGAGATCGTCGGATTCGATCGCGACCTCGGTACCCGGTCCCGCCGTGGCCAACACCACATCGGCGGCACCCGCGGCCGCACGCGGATCCTCGACGGTCTCGAGCACAGCATGCGGGTTGTACGCGGCGAGGTAATCGCGCACGGCCGCCAGGCCCTCCGGATGTGTCCCATAGAGCATCAGTTTGCGCAGCTGCGGATTGGCGGCGAGCAAGTGCGGCAAAGCATTTCGACCCTGGGTGCCGGTTCCGATCAGCAGCACGCTCGCCGCGCCGCGGCGTGCGGTCTCGCGCACCAGCAGCGCCGAAACCGCCGGCGTGCGCAGCGCGCCGACCCTGGCACAGTCCATCATCGCGATCGGCGCGCCGGTGCTGTCGTCGTAGAGCGTGATGGTCGTGTAGTAGCGCTTGGTGCTGCGGTCGTGGCCGGGATCGAATTTGTAGGAGGTCTTCATCGCGACCACCCGGCGACGGCCGTCGCGCCCGAGCATGGCGTAGGCCACCGACCAGCCATCTGGATTCGCGACGCTGAGTTTGCGCGGATTATCCGAATCACCTGCGGCGAAGGCGAGATACGCATCCTCCACCGCGCGCACCACATCGGCGGGCGTGATGGGCACGTCCGCGAGATCGCTGCGGCTCAGCACACGCAGTGGTGTGCTTCGGTCACGAGTGCTCAACGGTTCCTCGATCATGTTGTGTCGTATCCACCCTTACAGCGGTCCGGGAGGTATCCCGGGCCCGTACACGGTCGATCGCGAGCGGGTTGTTCGCCGCTCGGAACGGGGCGACGATCCGTTGCCCATAACCATTTTCGTCGGCCTCGGCGGCCCGCCGTCGGCGTTCGGGCAGGCGGACGTTGACGCGCTTGAGCCAGCGGTCGGTGCCGTCGTAGCGCGCGGAGAAAGGTACCCGACCGTGTACGGCCACGTCATTGTCCACCAGTAATAGCTCGCCGGGCGCGAGTGCGGCGGTGACGCAGACGCGTTCGAGCTCCGCGGTCAGGTGCGCGTAGGCGAGCCGGAATTCGGCGTCGGCTTCGTCGAGCCGGGTGTATGCCGGATCATAGCGAAGCGTCGAATACGCTGTGTCATCCGATGATTCGGCGTTCCACAGTGTCGGTACCGGGGTTGCGGGGTAGCGCTCATGTCCGGTGCCGTAGGAGACGTCGGGCAGAATCGGCAGCGTCGGGGTGCTCAGCAATCGGCGTTCGTCATCGGATAGCTCGGTCCGGCGCACCGAGGAAACGGTGGTGCCGACGCCGTCCGGATTGCGCAGACAGGCCAGCATCAGCAGGTTGGCCCGGTCCGGGTGGAAGGCGTCCTCGGTATGCGGGCTGAGCAGGGTTTTGCTACTCGCGCCGGATTGTTCGTGTTCGTGGCCGGGGGAGGGCACGATGTTGTTGACCAGCCGACCGCCTTGCTGGCCCTGCCAGCCGAACGGTTCACCCGCGCTGCGGGCGAGCAGCAGCATCACGATATCGAATTCGAATGAGCTTGCGCGGCGGCCGGATTCACCACTCCAGCGGGCCGCCTCGACCCAGCTCGGCGGGGTCGGGCCGAATTCGCCATCGGTCAACGGCAGTGTGCCGACAATGGTGGCACCGGCCGTGGTGGCGGGCGGTCGCACAGCGACGCGTACCGCATCGGGTAACTCGCCGACGCGCCCATCGATGTGCTCGAGCAATGCCGGATCGGTCAGCGTGCGTCCGATATCGGCCGTGCCATCGGGCCAGGAGTCGAGTGTCCTACATATCTCACGGGCGAGTGCGCGCACCGCGTGTCCGGCGGTGGTCGGCAGCTCGCGCCGTTCGATATCCAGTGGGTGAAGCGTCTTACGTTCGGAGAGAACGCCTTTCACCAGGAATCCCTTCTTCGCATCGGGTCGAAAAGCGGGGTATGACGATTCGATCTGCGAAGCTAGCGGGTCCAGCCGTCTTAAGCAAGGCTTACCTAAGCGAGTCGTGAAAATTGCAAGCGCGCGTACCTGGGATCAGAGTTTGCCGCGCCCAGCTGTGGCTGATGTGCGACATCGCCTTCGGGGTGGTGAGGTGATCGCTGTGGTGCGGTAAAACTCTACGGGCTGAGCACTATTAGGCTAGCCTTTCCTTGCTAGATTCGCTAGGGTTCGCGGTCGCACGCGGGTAACTCGTTAGGGTTCGAGGAAGGCAGCATCATGCAATGGAATCGACGACAACTCCTGCGATCGGGACTCGGTGTCGGCGCGGTGCTCTTGGCCGCCGGATGTTCGGACGGCGGCAATTCGGACGGACCCGCGCAACGCGGCGGCACCCTGCGCGTCGGTGCGCTCGGCAGCGCGGCGCGGATCGAACGCGATCCGCATGCGAATCTCAGCAATGACAGCGACTTCCTCATCGCCTCACTGGTGTACGACGCGCTCACGGTACCGGGCGCGAACCCGAATGTTGCTGCGCGCCTTTCCAGTCGGTGGGAAGCCGATGCGCAGCGGCGCCGCTGGAGTTTCACCATCGCCGACGCAGCGACCTTCCACGACGGAACCCCGGTCACCTCCGATGATGTGGTGTGGTCACTGCGTCGGCTGCGGACCGTCGGTGGTGCGTCGAAAATGCCTGCCGCCGTGGAGGACATCACCGCGGACGGACCCAACCGGGTGATCATCGCGGTGCCAGAGCCGAATTCCCAACTGCCGCTGCTGGTTCGGTTGATGACCTTCACCGTCAAGAAGGACACCACCGATTTCACCGACGCCATCGGCACCGGGCCGTTCCGGTTGGAGTCCTATCAGGGCGGCAATGCCCGGCTGGTGCGCAATGATCGGTGGCACGGTCCGGCACCACTGCTGGACGCCATCGAGGTCACCATGTTCGACAGTGTGACGGCATTGGGCAATGCGGTGCTCGGCGGGCAGATCGATCTGGCCTCGAATGTCGGTGCGATCGCGGGCCGGACCGCCGAGGGCCGCGGTGATCTGCGGGTGGTACGGCGGTCGAACGACACCATGGTCGGGGTCGCGATGCGAAGCTCCGACGGACCGTTCGCCGATGCCCGGGTCCGCGAGGCGATTCGGTTGGGCGTCGATCGCGAGGCCCTGGTGACTCAGGTGCATTCGGGGTACGGCACGGTCGCGAACGATATCCTGGGCACCGGTGATCCCTTGTACGACAACACCATTGCGCAGCGGAGCCGTGATGTGGACCGGGCCAGGGCGTTGCTGCGCGATGCCGGATTCGATACCGGGCGCAGCTACCAGTTCCGCACCAAGGCCGAGGCGCCGGGCGAGGTCGAATCGGCGAAGGTGATCGCCACCCAGCTGTCCGATATCGGGCTGCGCCTCGATGTCGTGATACAGGAGTCGAATACCTTCTACGACCAGACCTGGTTGAAGGCGCCGCTGTACACGGTCTCCTGGGGCACCAATGATTCCACGCTGTTCTTCGCGACCAAGCTGATGTCCTCGACATCGGATCGCAACGAAACCGCCTTCAAGGATGCCGAATTCGATGCGGCGACCACTAAAGCCCTCGCTGCCCAGGATGACTCGGAATACGCAGTCGCCTGCCGTGATGTGCAGCGGATGCAATACGCCCACGGCGGTTATCTGGTGTGGGGCATGGCCGACGGTATCGATATCGCGGCGTCTCGGGTGCGCGATGTGCCGACCCTGGGCGGCTTCGCGAGAGTGCAGCTGGAGCGAGCCTGGCTCGCGCAATGATGTCGCTCGCCAAAATTCTCGTCCGGCGCGTCGTCCTGCTGTTCGCGCTGCTGGCGACGGTATTCGCGGCCGTCGACGTGCTGCCGGGCAACGCCGCCCGGGCGGTGCTCGGCCGTGATGCCGCGGCGGACCAGGTCACAGCGAAGGAACACGAGCTGGGTCTCGACCGTCCGCTGCCGGCGCGGTTCCTCGAATGGATATCCGGCGTGGCTACAGGTGATTTCGGTCGCACGGCGCGTGGGCGGTCGATCAATGAACTGTTGGCCGACAAGTTTCCGCCGACGCTGCTGCTCGGCGGGCTCGCCTTCGTGGTGACGGTGGTCGCGTCGCTGCTGCTCGGCGGCTGGTGGGCGGCGCGGCGCGGCCTTGCGACCAGGTTCCTGCAGCCGACTACTACTGCGGCGGCGGCGATTCCGGAATTCGTCATCGCGACCTTGTTGATCCTGATGTTCTCCTCGGGCCTCGGTTGGCTGCCCGCCGTGACCATTACCGGACGTTCGGGGTTTCCAGCCGGTCCCGACATGCTGGTGCTGCCGGTGCTGGCGCTGGCGATACCGCAGATCGGCTGGAACACCCGGGTGGTGCGTTCGGCGCTGTTGGATTCGGCGCGCTCGCCGCATGTGGAAAGTGCGGTGCTGGACGGACTTTCGACCACAGCCGTGCTGACCCGGCATCTGCTGCCGTTCGCGCTGCCGACGATCGTGGCGAGCTTCGCCACCACCGTCGGCATGCTACTCGGTGGTGCGCTGGTGGTGGAGACCATCTTCAACTATCCGGGACTCGGTGCGGTGCTCGCGGGTTCGGTGGCCGATCGAGACACCGCCCTGATCGCCGCGGTGGTCGCGTTGACCGGGGTGGTCATGATGGCGATGCTGGCGCTGGCGGACGGTATTCGGACCTGGGCATCACGGGGGCGGCTATGACCAGTGCACAGCGGATTCCGACCTCCGGGATCAGGAGGTCGCGGATGCGGAGATTGCTTACGGCATCGCCCGCGCTGGTGGTGGTTGTCGCCGCTGTGCTCGGGCCGAGCCTGGCGACGCGTCCGGCCGAGGAGCCGGTCGGGATACCGTTCACGCGGCCGGGTGCGGACACGTTATTGGGCACGGACCGGCTCGGCAGGGATGTGCTGGCCCAACTGCTCTACGGCGGTTGGGGTCTGCTGTTGCTGGCGGGTGTGATCGCGGTCGTGGTGACGGTGCCCTCGTGCGTGCTCGGCGCGATCGCGGCACTGCGTCCTCGGATGGGTGCGTTTATCGAGGGCGTTGCCGATTTCGCGATCCTGCTCCCGGCGGTACTCGGGATTCTGCTGGTACTGACGGCATGGCCGGATGCGGGCGGCTACGGGCTCGTCGTGGTGGCGCTGCTGTTCGGAACTCCGTACTGCGCAAGAGTTTTCGCTGCCGCTGCGGCCGGTGTCGCGGCGAGCGGTTATGTCGAGGCCGCCCGCGCCGGCGGTGAGACGCTGCCGCACTTGGTGTTCGGTGAGGTGATCCCGAATCTGCGCGAGGTCTTGGCCGCGCAACTCGGTCTGCGCTTCGTAGCGGGCGTGTACGTGGTCAGCACGGCATCGTTCCTGCAACTGCCGACCACGCTCGGCGCCGCCAACTGGGCGGTCATGGTGCGTGAGAACTCCTCCGGCATGCTCCTCAATCCCTGGTCCGTGCTGGCGCCGAGTCTGGCGATCGCGGTGGTCGCGGTCAGCGTGAATTTGGCGGTGACCTCGTTCGATCAGCACCGCCCGCGACGAAGGGCGCGCGGCTGCGAGTGGCGGCAGGCGGGTATCGACGGGCCGGAGTTGGCGGGCCCTGGGCCGCGGGAGTGGGAATGAATGCGTCTGTTGTCGTCGATGCGCTGACCGTATGCGGATCGAATGGTCAGCAATTGTTCGAGGCCACCAGTTTCAGCGTCGCGGCGGGCAAGGTCATGGCTCTGACCGGTCCGTCTGGATCGGGCAAGACCACGTTGATGCGCGCACTGCTCGGACATCTGCCGGCGGGAGCCCGCCGATCCGCGGGGTCGGCCGTAGTAGCCGGGCAGGACGTATTCGCATTGAACCCTGTTGCACTGCAACGATTTCGCCGTGATCACATCGCCTATGTCGGGCAGGATCCCGGCTCGGCCCTGAATCCGTTGATGCGGGTGCGTGCCCTGCTCGACGAGGTTCGCCACCCCACAGCCGCCGTGTCCGAAACACTGGAACTGGTCGGCCTATCCGAGGAGCACCTGCGTCGGCGCCCTGGCGAACTGTCCGGCGGACAGCAGCGCCGAGTGGCCCTCGCGCGTGCGCTGGTTCGGCACACCGGGATCCTCGTTCTCGATGAACCCCTGGCCGGTCTGCACGGTTCGCTGCGCACCGAAATCGCCCGTTTGCTCGCCGATATCGCCGCTCAGCGCTTTGCCGCGATCTTGCTGTCCGGCCATGACACCGCGACCATCCATGCCATCGCCGATGATGTGGTCGAACTGCGTGCGGTGTCTACCGGAGTTCGTTCGAGCGCGTCGAATTCACCGCAACCACCCGGGGGTGCCGTATCGGCCGTGCGAGCGGCGACGGTTGCGGCGATGTCCCTGGGCCGCGACGTCGATACCGGGCGCTCCGCTGTGCGGCCGAGCGAAGGGCAGGGCGCGATAGCGGTGTGTTCCAGGCCGATCGAATCGGTTGCCGATGCGGTGGAACCTCTACTGCGGGCGCGGGATATCGGTGCCTCGATCGATGGACGCGAGGTTTTGGCGGATATCGATTTCGTGCTGTCGGGCGGCGCGGCACTGGCGATCGTCGGGGCCTCCGGTGCGGGGAAGACGACGCTCGCGCGGGTTGTCGCCGGCCTACACCGAGAAGCAGCCGGATCGCTGGAACTGCGGGGTGAATCGATCCCGATCGGGCCCGGTCGGGATGTTCGCAACGGTATTCAGTTGGTGACGCAGAACCCGCGATCCGCGCTCAACCCCCGACGCACCGTCGCCCAGACCCTCGGCCGCCCTCTTCGCCGACTCGGTGGAGTGCCGAAACAGCGACTGGCGCAGCACATTACCGATTTACTCGACTCGGTCGAACTCGCACCGGATCTGGCCACCCGCTATCCGCACGAGCTGTCCGGCGGCCAGCGCCAGCGGGTGGCACTCGCCAGAGCGCTCGCGGCCGAGCCTGCCGTCCTGGTCTGCGACGAGATCACCTCGGCCCTCGACCACGACACCGCCGTCTCGATCATGGGCCTGCTGGACCGCATCCGAGCCGAACGCGACACCGGCCTGCTCGTGATCACCCACGATATGACCCTGGTCACCGGTCACTGCTCCGACCTCGTCGTCCTCGACCGCGGCCGCATTGTCGAATCCGGGTCGGCGACAGCGGTCCTCACCAGCCCGGCCCACACCGCGACCCGCGAACTCCTCGGCTGAGTGCTTCCCGAACACAGCGTGTCCGTACCGCACCCTAGTTCTGCGAGGACGAATCGGCGGCCGCGTGATCGGCGATCCGCTCGCTGATCTCGGATCATCGAGCGCATGACCACCAGGGGCTGGAGACGGGGACATGGCGCTGGCCTAGCGCACACCGGGGCATCGCGGGGGCGGTCGTTCGGATCTGGATGATGGAGCAGTGTTCGCGAAGTTGTCCGGCGTATCGGCCGGCCGCAACGCTTACCCTCGTACTCGCCGCCCACAGCGTCGGACGCCGGGCCTGAGCACCCCTCGGAGAAAACGACGGGTCTTCATCGCGGCGGTGCGAAGCGCTTCGTCGGAGTGCCGGTTACTGCGGAACCCGCGAGGACGCTAGGCTCGCAGGCGCACGGCCCTTCCCTTCAGACCTACCGTGCCAACAGCCGAAGGAGTGTCGTTTTCGTGGCCATCATCGAACAGGTCGGAGCTCGCGAGATCCTCGATTCTCGCGGAAACCCCACCGTCGAGGTCGAGATCGCCCTCGACGACGGCACCCTGACCCGGGCTGCCGTGCCCTCCGGTGCCTCCACCGGTGAGCATGAGGCCGTCGAATTGCGTGACGGCGGCGAGCGCTACGGCGGCAAGGGAGTACAGAAGGCTGTCGAGGGCGTGCTCGACGAGGTCGCGCCCGCCGTCATCGGCTTGGACGCGGTCGAGCAGCGCACCGTCGACCAGGTCCTGCTGGATCTGGACGGCACCCCGGACAAGTCCCGCCTCGGCGCGAACGCCCTGCTCGGCGTCTCGCTCGCGGTGGCCCGCGCCGCCGCCGAATCCTCGGGCCTGGAACTGTTCCGCTACCTCGGTGGCCCGAACGCGCATGTGCTCCCGGTGCCGATGATGAACATCCTCAACGGTGGCGCGCACGCGGACAGCGGCGTCGACGTCCAGGAATTCATGGTCGCCCCGATCGGTGCGACGACATTCAAGGAGTCGCTGCGCTGGGGCGCCGAGGTGTACCACGCGCTCAAGTCGGTGCTGAAGTCCAAGGGCCTGTCCACCGGGCTCGGTGACGAGGGTGGTTTCGCGCCGTCGGTCGCCGGCACCAAGGAAGCGCTCGATCTTATCGGTGTCGCCATCTCGAAGACCGGCCTGAAGCTGGGCACCGATGTCGCGCTCGCGCTCGATGTCGCCGCCACCGAGTTCTACACCGCGGGTACCGGTTACACGTTCGAGGGCAGCGTCCGCTCTGCCGCCGAGATGGCGCAGTTCTACGCCGAACTGCTGGCCGCCTACCCGCTGGTCTCCATCGAGGACCCGCTCTCGGAGGACGACTGGGACGGCTGGATCGCGCTGACCGATCAGATCGGTGACAAGGTGCAGTTGGTCGGCGACGATTTGTTCGTCACCAACCCGGAGCGTCTGGAGGAGGGCATCACCAAGGGCGCGGCCAATGCGCTGCTGGTGAAGGTCAACCAGATCGGCACGCTGACCGAGACTTTGGATGCCGTCGAGCTCGCGCACCGCAACGGCTACCGGACGATGATGAGCCACCGGTCCGGTGAGACCGAGGACACCACCATCGCCGACCTGGCCGTGGCGGTCGGCAGCGGTCAGATCAAGACCGGTGCCCCGGCGCGCAGCGAGCGCGTCGCCAAGTACAACCAGCTGCTGCGCATCGAGGATGCGCTCGGCGATTCCGCACGGTACGCGGGTGATGTCGCGTTCCCGCGGTTCGCGTTCGAAGGCTAGTCAGCTAGGGAGCGGAATGACAGAGCGACGTGCGCGTGGATCCAGTCCCGCCGGACGTGGGAACCGCCGCACGTCGCGCTCTGCCAGATCGCGCCCGTCCGCCGAATCGCCGGCGGCGGCACCGAAGCGGACGACCCGCAGGCGGTCCGAATCCGCGGAGAAGGCCAAGCCACCGAAGGTAGGGCTGCGCACCGGCGGTCACGACGACCGGCACGATCGCACGATCCTCGGGTTGTCTACCGGTAAGGCGGTCATCCTGGCCATCGTCGTCGGCGCACTCGCGCTCACGCTGGCTGTGCCGCTGCGCACCTATTTCACCCAGCGCGCCGAGGCCGCGCACCTGGCGCAGGAGCGCATCGAACTCGAGGCCGATCTCGCCACGTTGCGGGATCGCCGTGCGCAGCAGCAGGATCCGGCGTACGTGCGCTCCGAGGCCAGGGACCGGTTGCGGCTGGTCATGCCGGGTGAGACGCCCTATATCGTCCAGGTGCCCGGCATCGAAGCGCCCGCGCCGCCCGCCGCACCGACTCAGTCGAAGGCGCCCCAGCCCTGGTACACCGAACTGTGGCGCAGTATTTCGCAACCGCAGCAGGCCCCGGCGCCCGCGGCCGCATCGGCCGGGCCGCCCGTCGCGCCGCCGCCAGCATCGGAGGGACCCAGGTGAGCGCACCGACCGAACGCGATCTAGAGATCATCGCCAAGCAGCTGGGACGCGAACCGCGCGGCGTGCTCGCCGTCGCCTACCGCACCCCGGACGGGCTGCCCGCGGTGGTCAAGACCGCGCCGCGGCTCCCCGACGGCACCCCCTTCCCGACCCTCTACTACCTGACCGATCCCCGCCTCACCGCCGAGGCGAGTAGGCAGGAGTCCGCGGGCGTCATGCGGGAAATGACCGAACGTCTCGGCACCGACCGGGAATTGGCCGCCGCCTACCGCGCCGCGCACGAGAGCTATCTGGCCGAGCGCAATGCCATCGAATCGCTCGGCACCGATTTCACCGGCGGCGGCATGCCCGAACGAGTGAAATGCCTACACGTCCTGATCGCGCACGCCCTCGCCAAGGGCCCGGGCGTCAACCCCTTCGGCGACGAAGCGGTAGCCATCGCGGCTGATAGCGGCCTGCGCGGCACCGCAATCCCGGCGGACTGGCCGAAATATGAGCCGCCCCACGCCCCGACCGGAGAGCAATGACATGAGCGCGGCGTATGAACTCCGATGATGGGGCGCTCCGGTGAGCGCGAGTGGGAAATTGGCCGGGGCTGATATGAGCGGAGCTGAGCAATGAGTGATCGGGTAGCGGCAGTTGATTGTGGGACGAATTCGATCCGACTATTGATCGCCGAGGTGCTCGGTGACGGGCGGTTGGCGGATGTGCATCGGGAGATGCGCATTGTGCGGCTCGGGCAGGGGGTGGATGCGACGGGGGCGCTCGCAGCGGAGGCGATCGAGCGCACCAGGGTCGCGCTCGCCGATTATGCCGCGCTGATGCGGGAGGCGGGGGTCGATCGGGTGCGCATGGTCGCGACCTCGGCGACTCGCGATGCCGCGAACCGCGAGGACTTCTTCGCCATGGCCCGTGCCGAACTCGGCACCGTGGTCGCGGGTGCGGAGGCCGAGGTGATCACCGGTGACGAGGAGGCACGGCTATCCTTCGCCGGTGCGGTCGGCGAATTGGCGAGCGAGGCAGGGCCTTTCGTGGTCGTCGATCTGGGCGGCGGATCCACCGAACTCGTCGTCGGCGACAGCACCGGGGTGCGGGCGGCGTTCTCCGCCGATATCGGCTGTGTCCGCATCACCGAACGTTGCCTGCCCGGCAATCCGCCGACCGCCGAACAAGTCTCCGCCGCACGGGAATTCGCCACCGAACGACTGGATGAGGCCTTCGCCAGGGTGCCCGTCGAGGGCGTGCACACCTGGGTCGGCGTCGCGGGCACGATGACCACGCTCGCCGCAATCGCCCTCGATCTGCCCGAATACGATTCGGAGCGAGTGCATCTCACCAGCCTCACCCTGGACCAGGTGCGCGAGGTCTGCGATCGCCTCATCGGCATGAACCACGACGAGCGCGCCGCCCTCGGCCCCATGCATCCCGGCCGTGTCGATGTGATCGGTGGCGGCGCCGTCATCACCGAGGTGCTCGCCTATGAGCTGTCCCGTCGCACCGACATTTCCGCCCTCATCGTCAGCGAGCACGACATTCTCGACGGCATAGCCCTGTCCATCGCCTGAGACCGCTCGCCGATCACTCCACCTCGTCGATCGGCGCCGCCCAGGTATTGCACGATGACGTGGTGGTGCCGCGGTATCCGGATTCGACCCAGCGCCGGCTGTTCACGCCGGTGCCGTGGGTCGGATCCTCATCGGTATCGGATTGGATATCGATCATGTCCGCGACCTCGGCAGCGGTCAGCATGCCACCGGCCTGCGCTGCCCCCAGCATCACTCCGGCCAGGCATTGGGCCTGGAGTTCGATACGTCGGCTGAGTTCCAGTCCGAGCGGCGACTTCTCGCCCGCGGAGTCGATATCTCGGTCGGCGGTGCGCAGGATGCCGGCGGAGGACTGCAGGTGGTGGCCGTATTCGTGCATTACGACGAACGTCAGGTACTGCGCTAGTTGCGAACCCCAGCCCCGATGGATCGGATCGTCGGTCGGCCAGTACACGGTGCCGCCGCAATAGAACGCGGGATCGGTGGGCTGGACCTGTTTCGAGCAGCCGGTCGTCACGTTGTCGACCACTACGAGTCGCAACGATGCCAGGCTCATACCGGCGGCGCGCAGGGGTGGATCCCAGGCCTTCGTCAAACAGTCCAACTCGGTCTGCACGAATTGCCGCTGTCCGGCGGCGCTCATCTCGATCGGCGGCAGTTGGCACCGCAGCGGGGATAATCGCAGTTCGGCGTGCAGCGTATTGGCGGTCAGGGGAGGTTCCTGCACGGCGCCGGCGACGGACTCGGCGTCCACCGCGGATACCGACGCACATCCGGTGCCGAGCAGCGAAACCAGCGCGCCGATCACGGCGAGCAGCAGTGCCGAATGGGCGTTCGAGCGCTTCATCAGGTTCCCCCGTCCAGCCAACAAACGAGGTTTCCCCGTCCAGCGAGGCGAACTTTACCGGGACTTTCTCCGGTTTTCTCGTCGAGTGCCGCGGGTCACCGATCGGCGGGCGATGAATATTCGACATTGCCTCGAATTCGCTGACAAGGCGAATGGAAGTATCGGTCGGCGGATTGCTCCGGCAGCGGCCCCTGGCCTGTTCGGCCATGTCGGCCGTGAGCAGGGAAAGTTTGTTCAGGATGCCGGAAATTCCCTGCGCATATGGGATCGTCTGAGCATGTCCGACGCAGCAATGGCGGAGCAACCGGTTCGGGAAAGGACCCTATTCGGTCACCCCATCGGGTTGACCAACCTCTTCGGAGTCGAACTCTGGGAGCGCTTCTCGTTCTACGGAATGCTCACCATCCTCGGGTACTACCTGTACTACTCGACGACCGAGGACGGACTCGGTCTAGCGAAGAGCACCGGCGTCGGGATCGTCGGTGCGTACGGCGGACTGGTGTATCTGTCCACGGTGCTCGGCGGGTGGGTCGCCGACCGGCTGATCGGCATGGAGCGCACCGTCTTCTACGGCGGCATCGTGGTGATGGCCGGACATATCGCGCTGGCGATCCTGCCCGGATCGATCGGCGTCGGCGTCGGCCTTGCACTGGTCGCGCTCGGCAGCGGCGGATTGAAGGCCAATGCGTCCTCGCTGCTCGGCACCCTCTACCGGCCGCGTGATCCGCGCTTCGACGGGGGCTTCACGCTGTTCTATCTAGGCATCAACCTCGGTGCCTTCATCGGCCCGCTGCTCACCGGCCTGCTGCAACGGAATTGGGGCTTCCACTACGGCTTCGGTGCGGCCGCGGTCGGCATGGCGTTGGGGCTGACGCAGTATGTCGTGTTCCGGCGCAATCTCGGCAACGCGGGTAGACATGTGCCCAACCCGTTGCCGCGCAATGCCGCCGGGCCGATCCTCGGCATCGTTGGCGGTGCGGCCATCGTCGTGGCACTGGCCTCGAGCACCGGACTGGTGAACCTGGACAACCTCGCCGAGGTAACCACCGGCGTCATCATCGCGACTTCGCTCGCCTACTTCGTGACCATGCTGACCAGTGCCAAGGTGACACCGGTCGAGCGCAGCCGGGTCCGCGCGTTCATACCGCTGTTCATCGCGAACGCCATTTTCTGGTCGCTGTTCCAGCAGATCTTCACGGTGCTCGCGGTGTACTCCGATGAGCGGATGAAGTGGAGCATCCTCGGCTGGACCGCACCGTCGAACTGGATCGGCTCGGTCGAGCCGGTGTGGATCATCTGCCTGTCACCGCTGTTCGCGCTGATGTGGACCAAGCTGGGCAACCGCGCGCCGAGCACACCACGCAAATTCGCCCTCGGCGTCATCGGCATGGGACTGGCGTTCTGGATGTTCATATTGTTCTCGGGCAGCAGCGGCAAATCCGTACCGGCGCTGGCCGTACTGCTCATCCTGGGTGGATTCGCGGTCTCCGAGCTGCTGCTTTCCCCGATCGGGCTCTCGGTCACCACGCAGTTGGCGCCCGAGGCGTTCCGGGCCCAGATGATGGCGCTGTACTTCTTCTCCGTTGGCATCGGAACCTCGATGTCCGGTACTTTGGCTCGGTTCTATGACGCGGACCACGAATTCGCGTACTTCGGCATCACCGGAGCAGTCGCGATCGGTGCCGGCCTGATCGTCGTCGCACTCACACCATGGGTGAGCCGCCATATGGCCGGTGTGCATTGACGAGTTCGGCGGAGAACCCGTCGACGACAGCAAGGAGACAGGGTTGACGACCCCAGGAACTCGATGGGGCGGTCTGTTCCGGCATTGCCCTCGCCGCCACCGCGGATGCATTAACCTCCAGAGAGAATTCCGGTACGGCAGTACGAGTCGGTACGCTAACCGGGCGCCCCTATAGCCCAATTGGCAGAGGCAGCAGACTTAAAATCTGCAAAGTGTCGGTTCGAATCCGACTGGGGGCACTGTAAAAGTGCTGGTAGGCGGCTTGCGGGGATGGGCTGACAGGCCACAGCCGTCTGCCGTGCCATCCCGCCGGGTTACCGGGGTGGCAGGTCTTCGTCTTCAATCCGCTGCTTTATGGCCTCTACCGTGCGGTCTTTGGGTATGCGTGCGGGCCAGAAGATCGCGCCGATGAGCACCAAGAGCGGCAGGCCGACGGCGGCGACCAAACCGAATGTGTCGGCGCTCATTGGTTTGCCCACGCTCGCAGGCGCCAGAGCGGTTGCGCCGGCGCGCGGGCCTCATGCTCGAGCGGTTCGACCTCGACCGTGTAGTCCGGATTCCAGTTCTTCAAGGCTGTGAGGAACCTCGCTATTACGTCCGGACCGGCGGTGTACACGACTGTTGGCGGTCCTGCCTTGCCGTAGTCGACTTTCGCCACTCGTTGCGGTAGTGCATTGCCCCGGTCCATCGCGCGCCCCGTCCGTCGTCATATGAAGGGCACCCGCCGCCGGGGATTCCGGATCGGGGTCGCTGACGTCAACCCGGCGGTGGGGCCGGATTGAACGCTATTTGTATGCGCCGAGGTCGAACCAGGAAATTGCGCAATATTGCGCCGAAATATCGTGCGCCTTGTCAGCGGCCGACTGATGATGAAGTTGTCCCGAACGAAAGGCACGATCACGAAGCTCGAACGACTTGGCGGAGATAGCACAGACGAGCAGTCGCCAAAGCTCTTCCTGAGTGACCGAGGCTCGTATGTGACGCAGGGCTGGAACACTGATCGCCCCGATACGATTGAGATTCCCCACCGATTGATCCGCTACGTGAAACCCGGGACCTGTCTCGGTGCGCTGTTGCACGACACCGGGCACAGCACATTCCTCCTAACGGGTGAACCGGTCACGGATACAGAAGCGTTGGAACAGATTCGGCTCCCCGGCCATGAGGCAGCGTTGAGGTGCCGATCGGCACCGAGCGGAGGCGCGATGCTGCACCTGGCGTTTGATGATCTGGCGAAAGCCTTCCGGAAGTACCGCCGGGCATTCCACCAGGAAGTCCGTAACGACTACAGCGGCGTGGCTGGGAAGCGGACCGGGTCCAACGATTCCTGAACGGATAACCGCAAGACCCGGCGGCGAGTGCCCGTTGGCATGCGCTCATGCGTGAGGTCACCGGGTCGGGGCACGCCGTGCAGCGGGTCCGAGTGATTACCGAGCCGCACGGTGACTACACCCGATTCTCGGTGGCCACGACTGCGGCCAATCTTGAAGCGGGCGAAGATATCCTGCAGCCGGACCTCCTGTGCCTTCCGTCGCGCCCGATTCGCTCCGGCAGGGTCGGCGGGTCACGAATCGGACGACCAGTGCGCTGGCGTCGGCGAATCTGAACCCCCTTGGGGCGCACCATGATTGCGCATCGGCGCGGGCATTGCATCCCTCGGGAAGGGGGGTGGCGATCCCGGCTTGATCCTGACCGGCGTGAGATGATCAGGCGGCGTGGCCAGGCCGATGCGACAACCGCGCTAGCGCCTCGTCGACTGCGCGGGTCGCGATTTCGCGTGCCTGCTCCAGTGACACCATCTCCGGCTCGTCGCTGTAGGCGTTCTTCAGATCCTTCTCGGCCAACCAGCGAAAATAGGCGCTCTTGGACATGCCGAGTCCTGCGGCACGGACCTCGACACGTAAGTCCAGATCCTTGGGCATTTTCACCGACCGTGCCCGCATACGGTCCTCGGTGTCGGCCTCGGTGTCAGGAACCGGTGCCGAGGCTGGGGTGCCCCGCGTGAGGCGAGCCAGAATCTGCGTCATCTCCTCCGGAGTGACGTCATCGGTGTGGGTGGTGTTGTCAATCATTGTGGGCCTCCCACTGGGTGAATTCGGCGGTCTCGGTGGCGGTCAACGGGCGGACGTCGATGATGTAGAAGTCCGGCGGGGCGATCCGGCCGGTGACCTGGACGGCCTGCCCCTCGTCGGTGCGCATCCACAGCTGGTACATCAGCCATCCGGTAGCGGGGTCATGGGCGGGCTCGCCCCATGCCCTCCGCTGCCCGGCCAGCCATCGGCGCATCAGCTCCGTGACCTGCTCCGGCGTGAGGTCGACCTCGGCCTTGCCATCATGTGCGCCAGAGCGAAGTACAGTTTGATAGCCACCGGTCGAGACTACCCTTTAGCACCATGAGACTACCACGGTGGCCCGCAGCCTGACACGCCACGGGTTCGTGGCGCCCTTCGGGTCACAGCAGAAGAGAGGCGGCTGGGCGGCGGCGTCGCCCGGCCGTGTCGTAGAAGCCTCCATCATCATCGGCTGCGACCAGTCCAACCGCACGGCGTGGCGCTGCCCCGCGCGCCGGTAGCGCCCACCGCTGGCCGACTCGGTGTTGCGGGCCACGGCGTTGCTGACCGATGCTGCTTCGCCCCCGCTGGGTCTCGAGCGGATCGTTATGCCGTTCGGACCGACCCGTGTCGCCGTGCGAGTATTGGCTGTGAACCTGATCGGAAGGAACTGATCTGCTGTGAATATGGGCATGGTTTTGGGCGACTGCTGCTCCCGCGCTTCGGCACAGGAGCAAGTCGTGCTGCCTTCTTCATGATCAGCGGGTAGCACGCCTGCTCTCCTTCGAAGCGTCGTCGGCCAGTGACACCTTCGACATTCACGGGGCCGGGTTCGAGTTGTCGAGGCCGATCTCTGGCCTGGCCGTCAGCAGCGCGCCGACCTGATCGTATGCAACCCGCCGTGGATACCTGGATGCCCGACCTCGGCTTTGGAACTCGGGATCTACGACCCTGGCTCCGATGTGCTGAACCGCTTCCTCGGCAATCTCGCGAACCACCTCACCCCGCACGGCGAAGGGTGGCTGATTCTGTCGGACCTCGCCGAACGCCTCGGCCTACGGACCCGCGACGAGCTTCTCGCACGAATCTGCGACGCCGGTCTCGAGGTCACCGCCAAACACGAAACAACTCCTCGCCACTCGCGTATCGCTGACCGCACCGACCCGCTTCACGCTGCCCGAGCGCGCGAACGAATTGTTCTCTGGCGACTGACTGCACGGGCTTCACGGATGTCGTGAGTCAGGGCCGCCCAGTTGCCCCGATAACTCGTTCGACGCCGCCCAGCCGGACGGCCAACGCCCAGCTGGGGAGCAGGCCGTTAGAAATCCCGTCCGCTCTGACCCGCTCGCGCAACTTCTTCTGGATCGCCACTACTATCGGCACCGTGTCGGGTTCGCCCGTAGCTGTCGACAGAGATCTCAGACCGTGAGGACCATGCGGTATCGGGCTCGTCCCTGTTCCATTGCGGCGTACGCCTCGGCGGCTTGATCGAGCGGTCGTTCTTGGATGCGAGCGCGCACGCCGGATTGTGCCGCGAATTGCATCGTTTCCTCGATATCGCGCGCAGTGCCGGAAGCGTGACCGGTGACGCTCAGCCCGCGCGTGATCAGTTGCATCGGGCTGATCGGTAGTGGCTCGGCGGAGACGCCGATGGCGATGAGCTCACCGCGCGGTAGCAGCCCATCGACCGTTTCGGCCATGGCTTCGGCATTGCCCACGGTCCCCAGCACAACCGATACACCGCCGAGACCACGCAGCGCTTCGCTGACGTCGCCGGCGGTCGAGTCGATGTAGTGGTGGGCGCCGAGCGCGCGGGCGTCGTCGGCTTTGTGCGCGCCGCGGGCGATCGCAATCGTTTCGAAGCCCATCGCGTGGGCGAATTGCACGCCGAGGTGGCCCAGTCCGCCGACGCCCAGAACAGCGACCCGGTCGCCGGGTACCGCCCTGGTTTCACGAAGCGCGTGGAATGTGGTGACTCCGGCACAGCCCATCGGTGCGGCCTCGGCCATGGCAAGCGCATCAGGGATGCGGGCCAGCGCATTGGCCGGTACGGTCACCGACTCGGCGTATCCGCCGGGGTATTGCCAGCTGGGGACCTGCATGTTCCGGCAGTGGATGAAGTCGCCTTTGCGGCATGGGACGCATTTGCCGCAATGCCCACCGAACCAGCCCACGGCAACGCGGTCACCGACGACGTAGTTGTCGACGCCGGCGCCGAGTTCGGCGATGGTGCCTGCGATCTCATGTCCGGGTGTCAGCGGCCATGACATGTTCGGAAATGCTCCGCTGACGAACGCACGGTCGGTGCCGCAGATCCCACACGCCGAGACCGCCAGGCGCACATGGTCCCGAGGTGGTGCTGCTGTTTCGACATCGACCAGTTTCAGTGCCGCACCGGCGGACTGCACGTGAACAGCCTGATGAGGGGACATCGGTATCCTCGCTTTCCCTGGGGAGCGGCGGCGTCGAGGACCGCACCGCTCATCATCGGTGAACGTGTTCCGTCGTGAGTCCGCTATCGGGTCAGCGAACGGGGTCGCCGCAGGTAGCTCTTCCTGGTGCCGACCGGCCCGGGAGCAAACGGAAATTTAGGCAAAACGGTAATTTCGTAGCCTGCGGCACTCGACTCCAAAAGCTTTGTCAACTGCGGAGCTGCCAGGGCTTCAAGTAATCTACAACCCAATGTGGTTAACGTTTAGCATTCCCTTTGGCAGGGAATCGTATCGTTGCGACGGGAGCCCTGGATTGCGACACGATTCGATGTCTACTCGGGCTGTAGTATTCGAAACAGATCGCCCGGCGACTGCGGATTTCGGGGTCGGCCGCAGTGTGCTGGAACGGTCGATAGCCCAACACTGGCCGCTTCAGGCAAATATTAGCCAATCTGTTGCTACAATACCGATCTGACATGCCACCTCATGCTAACGCAGACTTGTCGCAACGTTATCGCCGCATTGAAGGTGCGGCAAGCGTCTGCGCGGCATTTGCCGTGGGGTGCCGGATGGTACCCGATTTTTGTGACTTTGGTCCCTGGGCTTGGTCTCCGGGCGACCTCACGATGGACGGATGGCCGCCATGTTCGACCGGCTGAAACGTCGCGCAAGCGCGGGTGGTGGCGGGTGTCGGTCGCCATGACTGTGCCTTCCTTGGCGTGCGATCGGGTTGTCGTCACTATGTTGCAAAATTCCAACAAGCTGATATCGGCAACTTAACAGCAATGTAGCAACTTCGCAGCAATATCACTGAGTGCCTGAATGAAGGTATCGGCGGAGGTCGAAATGGACCAATCGAAGAGCGGCAGCGATGACAGTGCGGAATCGTCGAAATCGTTGCAACCCGGCTCATTCGGATCTTCCGGAAACCCGGATTCGGGTAACGGTTCCGACGCGCGCTCCGATGGCACTGGTTCCGCGCGACAGCCGTCATTCGTTCTGCCGCTGACCGCTGCGCAGCGGGGCATCTGGTTTGCCCAGCATCTCGCGGAATCGTCGCCGATCTCCGTGGCCCAATACGTCGAGATCGTCGGCGAGTTGGACACGGAATTGCTTGCCGAGGCCTGCAGAACCGCTGGTCGCGAGTTCGGATCCGGACATCTGCGCCTGGTCGACGTCGATGGCGAGCCAGGTCAGTTCGTCGATGAGGAACACGGAGGTCAGGTGTCGGTCATGGACTTGCGCCGACACGCCGATCCGGTTGCGACCGCGCACCGAATTATGGTTCAGGATTATTCGGCTCCGCTGGACCTGCTGCATGACAAACTCGTGACGAGCATTGTCTTCCAGGTCGGCGCGGACCATTTCCTGTGGTATCAGCGCGCGCACCACATCGCGCTCGACGGATTCGCCGCGGTGACGATGCTGCACCGCATCACCGAGTTGTACAACGCTTGGGTGAAGTCCGAGGAAGCCGCGCCGTGCGCGGCGCAGGACCTAGGGGCCATCGTCGAGCAGGATCTGGCGTACCAGGGTTCGCAGCGTTTCGAGAACGACCGCAGTTACTGGCTGGAGCACCTGGCAGGCGCGCCTCCCGTCGTCAGCCTGGCCGGTCGCGTGGGTAAGCCCACGATTCATCCGGCGCTGGTCAGCGCAGAGCTGCCGGACGCCACCGCGCAGCTGCTGGATAGCGTCGCGCTCGAGCACGGCCCGAGCGCGACTGCGACCATCGTCGCGGCGTTCGCCGCATATCTCGCGCGGATGACCGGAAGCGATGAAGTATTGCTGAGCCTGCCGGTTTCGGGTCGGCACTCTGCCGTGCTGCGCCGTTCCGGGGGGATGGTGGCGAATGTGGTCCCGCTGCGAGTGCGGGTCGCCGGTCGTACCGTCGGGGAACTGATCGCCGCTGTGCAGAGCGAGTTGACGAGTGCGCTTCGGCGGCAGCGCTACCGCCAAGAGGACCTATTCCACGATCTGGGGATCGCGCGCGACGAGGCGGCATCCTTCGGACCGGCCGTGAACCTCATGATGGTCGAGAACGAGGTGGTGCTGGGCGATACAACTGGGCGCCTGCACGTCCTCACCTCAGGCCCTACCGCCGACCTTTTCGTCAATATCTACCCGGGCGCGGGCAAGAGCAGCACACATATCGACTTCCAGGGGAATCCGAATGCCTACAGCCCCGCGGAACTCGCCGGTCACCACCACCGGTTCCTCATGTTTCTGTACGAGTTCCTCGCCCGGGGAGCGGGATCTCCGGTCAGCAGACTGCCGCTGCTCGAAGTAGCGGAACGGTCTGCGCTGCTGCCGGTGCGGGGGCCGAGCGGGGTCGAAACACGGCTGCTTCCAGAGATGCTGAGCGAGAGCGCGCACCGGAATCGACGTGCGTGCGCCGTCGTCTCGGCCGGGCAGACGATGACATATGGCGAGCTCGACACCAGATCCTCCCGGCTGGCCCGGCATCTGATAGCCCTGGGTTGCGGGCCGGACACGGCCGTGGCGATCATGCTGCAACGCTCGGTCGAATCGGTCGTGACGACGTGGGCGGTCGCGAAATGCGGGGCCGCGTTCGTCCAGTTGGCACCCGAGTATCCGGCGAAGCGGATCGACCACATGATCGCCGACAGCGGCGCGATCGTGGCGGTCACGATCGACGCCCTGCGCGGGCGGCTGCCACCGGAGATACACCATGTGGTTCTCGACGATCCCGCGACCGGATGGGAATCCGACGGCGTGGGCGGACCGATTTCCGACGCTGACCGTATCCGACCACTGCGGCCGTCCAACGTGGCCTACCTGACGTATACCTCGGGATCCACCGGGACGCCCAAGGGCGTCCAGGTCACCCACACCGGTCTCGCGAATCTCGTCGCCGACCGCGCCGCCACCTACGGCATCGACACGACATCCCGTGTGTCCTATGCCCTCTCGCCCAGTTTCGACGCCTCCCTGGAACAGTTTCTGACCTGCTTCGCGAACGGGTCCACGCTGGTGATCGCGCCGCCCGAGGTGACCGGTGGTGAGCCGCTCACGCAACTGCTGGCCGACGAGCACGTCACCCACCTGACGTTGACGCCCACGATGCTGGCAACCGTGGACCCGGGTGCGACGAGCGACTTGCGGGTGGTCGTGGTCGGTGGCGACGTATGTCCACCGCACGTCATCGAGCGGTGGACGCATGCGCTGTCCTTGTACAACGAATACGGTCCCACCGAAACCACCGTGACCGCCATCGGCACCATGCTGACACCTGGCAACGCCCACACGGTCGGGGGCCCCATCCGTGGCTTCTCGGCGATGGTGCTGGACCGAACGCTTCAGCCGGTGCCCAAGGGCACCGCGGGCGAGTTGTATCTCGCCGGGCCGGGCTTGGCCCGTGGATACAGCCAGCTGTCGGGGGAAACCGCCGCGCGGTTCGTCGCCGATCCGTACGGCGAGGCCGGCGAGCGGATGTATCGCACCGGTGACCTCGCGCGCTGGACCGGCGATAACGCCGAGATGACGCTGGAATTGCTGGGTCGCAGTGACTTCCAGGTCAAGATCCGGGGATACCGGATCGAACCGGGTGAAATCGACGCCGCGCTCACCACACACGAGGACGTGGATCTGTCGGTCACGGTGCCGGTAGAGAACAATGCCGGCACGACCGTGCTGGCGTCCTATGTCGTTGCGGTCGGCGGCCGTCGGGTCGATCCACTCGAACTCCAGCGCTTCGCCCGCGATTCGCTACCGCCGCATATGGTCCCGGCGGTGATCGTCGCGCTGGACAGCCTCCCGGCGAACGCGTTCGGCAAGCTCGATCGCCGCGCTTTGCCGAAGCCCGAATTCGGGACCGCGCCGGTCGGTCGGGCGCCCGCCACAGCTCGGGAAAAGACGGTCGCAAGGCTGTTCGCCGAGGTGCTCGGCGTGCCTCGGGTCGGCGCCGACGACAGCTTCTTCGCCCTCGGAGGCGACAGCATTCTGTCGATCCGGCTGGTGGCGCGGGCCAAAGCCGAAGGTCTGAGTTTTTCCACCCAGGATGTGTTCGTGCACAAGACCGTCGCGGGCCTGGCGGCCACGGCGAAGGAAGCCGGCGATACCCCCGCGTTGGCCGAGTTGCCCGGTGCCGGCGTAGGGCCGATGCCGTTGTCGCCGATCATGCGCGCGATGCTCGATCGAGGTCATTACGACCGATTCGCGCAGGCCGCGCTCGTACAGCTGCCCGAAGGGGTCGATCGAGCAGGCCTTGTGCGTGCAGTGGGATCGCTGCTGGACCGCCACGATATGTTGCGCGCGGTGCTGCGCGGCGGCGATTCGGTCGATCCGTACCTCGAGGTACTCGATCGGGAAGCGGTCGACCCGGACGTCGTGCTCGTCGATGCTCGGCTCGATCGACGTGACGCCGCCGAAGTCGACCGCCATCTGCAGATGGCCGCGGATCGATTGGACCCGGGCAACGGTGTGCTCATGCAGGCCGTCTGGATTCAGGATCGCAACGGCGCGGGACCCGACCTGATGTGGCTGGTAATCCACCATCTCGCTGTCGACGCGGTGTCGTGGCGTAGCATCCTCGCCGACCTCGCGCAGGCCTGGTCGCAGGTTCGCGACGGCGGCGAACCGAATTTCGGCCCGGTCACCACGTCGTTCCGGCGGTGGGTGCACGGCCTGGTCGAGCAGGCGCCGGGCCGGCGGTCGGCGGAGCTCGGCCGGTGGAAGGACGTACTCGAGCGCGGCGATCAGCTGCTCGGATGGCGCCGTCTGCTCCCGGATCGTGACGTCGGGGCCACGGCGGGCCGAGTACATCAGCGCATTCCGGCCGCGGTTGCCGAGGCGGTTCTCACCACCGTTCCGGACCGCTTCCACTGCGGTGCCAACGATCCGCTGCTCGCGGCTTTGGTCCTGGCACTCGGTGAGTGGCGGCGCAGGCGCGGTACGGCGGCGTCCGCTGGAGAGTTGATCTCGCTGGAGGGACACGGCCGCGAGGAGCGGGCCGTCCCCGGCGCCGATCTCAGCGCCACTGTGGGTTGGTTCACCACACGCTTCCCGATTCGGATCGAATGGCACCACGTCGACCTCGACGATGCGCTGGCCGGTGGCCCGAGTGCGGGACTGGCGATAAAACAGGTCAAGGAGCAGCTGCACGCCGTGCCCGACAACGGCATCGGCTATGACATGCTGCGTTGTCTCGATTCCCAGGGGATTGCCGAGCTCGCGAGCCTGCCCGAACCGCAGATCAGTTTCAACTACCTCGGGCGGGTGGGCGCCGGTGAATATTCGGGGCCCTGGGCGCCCACCGCCGAATTCACCGCACTGACCGCGACCAGCGATCCGGCGATGGCGCTGGCCGCCGTCCTCGATATCAATGCGATCGCCCAGGCCGGGCGCGACGGGCTCGAACTCGACGTGACCTGGGAGTTCGCCTCGCAGGCGCTGGGTGGCGCGGAGGTCGGCGAACTCGCCGGGTTGTGGGCTCGCGCCCTAGGGGCGCTGGCCGAGCACGTCCGATCCGACACCACACCCGGCTTCACCCCATCCGACTTCCCGCTCACCGCGGTATCGCAGGACGATATCGACACATGGCTGCGGGAATACCCGTCGATGACCGATGTGTGGCCACTCACCGCCCTGCAGTCCGGGCTGCTGTTCCACACCATCTACGACCGGGACGGCGACGACGGCTACATCGTGCAGGTGGCGCTGACGTTTGCCGGGCAGGTGGATGTGGACCGGATGCGGCGGGCCGCGCAGATGCTCATCGACCGACACGACAGTCTGCGCACGGCGTTCGTCGAAAGTGCCGATGGGCCGCGCCAGATCGTGTTGCGCGACGCGAGGGTCGATTGGGACGAGTCGAACATCACCGATATCAGCGATGTCGGCAAACAGGCCGAAGCACTTCGGCGACTCGCGACGGCGGCCGCGGCCGCGTTCGACCCGGCCCGCCCGCCGCTGGTGCGTTTCCACCTTGTGCGTACCGGCGGCGATACGTTCCAGTTGCTGGTCACCAACCACCACCTTGTGCTGGACGGCTGGTCGATGCCCCTGCTGGTCCACGAATTGCTCGCTTTGTACACATCCGAGGCCGATCCCGCCGAGCTCGCGGCCCCGCGCTCGTACCGCGAGTATCTGCGGTGGCTACAGGCTCAGGATCGCGACGCCGCCACCGCCGCGTGGCGCAAGATGCTCGCCGGAATCGACGGTCCGACGCGGGTCACGGGGCCGGATCGGACTGTCACCGCGGATGCCGGGGAAGTCGGCCTGAACCTGGACGCCGCGACCACCGCCGCGATTCTCGATCTGAGCCGCTCGCACGGCGTCACCGCCAATACGGTCCTGCAGGTGGCGTGGGCATTGCTGGTGTCCGCCCTGACCGGACGGTCCGACGTGGTGTTCGGCAATACGGTGTCGCACCGCCCGCCGCAGCTCGCGGATATCGAGCGCATGGTCGGGCTCCTGGTCAATACGCTGCCCGTCCGTATCCGGCTCGAACCCGACGAAACCGTCGGTGACCTGCTCGTGCGCGTGCAATCCGAGCAGGCCGCGATGCTGGATCACCAGCACATCGGCTTGGCGGAGCTGCAACGGGCCACCGGTATCACCGATATGTTCGACACCGCGACGGTACTCGAGTCCTATCCGCTGGACCGGGAACTGTTGGCACGCAATCTCGCCGACGCCGGATTGCGGCTCGTCGAGATCGACGCACACGATGCCACGCCGTATCCGTTGAGTTTGCAAGTGACCCCGCCGCGGTCGAGTCGCGACGAACGTCCGGATGCCGACGTACCCGGCACCTATACGGTGACACTGAAATTCGCCACCGACCGATTCGAATCGGATGCTGCCCACACATTGCTCGACCGGTTCGAGTTGCTGCTCACACAGATCGTCACCGATCCCGCACGGAAGGTCGCCGCGATCTCCTCCTGCCGGGATGCCGAACGCGCGGAACTGCTTTCGATCGGCGGCACGCAGCCGGCCGCGGAGCTCGTGTTGCGCGACATTCTGTGGGGGACCGCGCGCAGCTATCCGGATGCCGTGGCCGTTCGATGCGGTGACATCACCTGGACCTATCGTGAGCTGGAGCGTCGCGCCGACGCGTTCGCTCGCCTGCTGGCCGAGCACGGTGCTCGCGCCGAGTCGATCGTCGCGGTGACCGTTCCTCGTTCGGCCGAACTGGTCGTCGCGATCTGGGCGGTGGCGAAAACAGGTGCGGCTTTCCTGCCGTTGGATCCCGACAATCCCGCCGCGCGCATCGAGGAGTTGTTGTCCGACTCGCGGACCGGTCTCGGCGTGACGACGAGCGCTGTGGCACAGCGGCTTCCGGATACCGTCGACTGGTTGCTGCTGGACGCTTCGGCTTCGCAGGCTCATGATGGTCCACCTCGTCCGGCCGGGGCCGATCGGCTCTCGGCCGACAATGCGGCGTATGTGATCTATACGTCCGGATCGACCGGCAAACCGAAGGCGGTCCACCTCAGCCATCGCGGTCTGGCGGACCTGGTGGCGGCGCAGGTCGAGGCCTTCGGCGTGCGCCCGGATGCGCTGGTATTGCAGGTCGCGTCGCCGGGATTCGACGCCTGCCTGTCGGAGTTGCTGTTGGCGCATGGCAGTGGCGCCTGTCTGGTGGTGGCGCCGCCGGAAGTGTATGCCGGCGCCGACCTCGAGGAATTGCTTCGGTCGCAGCAGGTTTCGCATGCGATCCTCACCCCGTCCGTGCTGAATACGATGGCTCCGTCCCGGATACCGTCGCTGACATCGCTGGCGGTCGTCGGCGAAGCGACCGGGCCGGACACGGTGCACCGGTGGGGGCACGGACGACGGCTGATGAATCATTACGGACCGACCGAGTGCACGATCTGGGCGACGGGGTCGGATGCCCTCGTACCCGGCGCGCCGCTGACGATCGGTGGCCCGATCCGCGGTACGTCCGCGATGGTGCTCGACACGTGGCTGCGACCGGTGCCGGTCGGTGTCGCGGGCGAACTCTATATCGGCGGGCCCGGAGTCGCGCGCGGGTATGTCGATCGACCGGGCATGACCGCGGCGCGCTTCGTCGCGGATCCGCGATCCACCCGTGGCGAGCGGATCTACCGCACCGGCGATTCCGTGCGCTGGGTACGCGGATCCGCCGGGTTGGCACTGGAATACCTGGGCCGCTGCGATCAGCAGATCAAGATTCACGGCCTGCGGATCGAGCCGGGGGAAATCGATGCCTACGTGGCCCGGCACCCGGATGTGGCGAGCGTCGCGACAGTTGCGGTGCAAGGGCCTGCCGGCGAACCGGTTCTGGTGTCCTATGTCGTTTGCGCGCCGGGCGCTGCCGTGGACGTTGCGGCACTCGGCGACGACCTCGCGGACCGGCTACCCCGCTATATGAATCCCGCGGCGATCGTGCGGCTCGATGAGATGCCGCGCACGCCTACGGGCAAGATCGATCGGAAAGCCTTGTGCGAGCGCGTTTTCGAGTCGCACGCCGCTGCGGCCGGCAGGCCGCCGCAGACGCATACCGAGCAGGTCGTGGCGCAGCTGTTCGCCGATGTGCTCCATCTCGACACGGTGTCCGCCGACAGCAACTTCTTCGCACTCGGTGGGGACAGCATCGTCTCGATGCGGCTGGTGGCGCTGGCGAGATCCGCCGGGCTCACGTTCACGCCGCGAGATGTGTTCGAAGGCAAGACGGTTGCCGCCCTCGCCGCACTGGCGGAGCGCGATGCGGCTGCGGTGACCATCGAGGAACCCCCGCGAGATCGCACCTCGGATTATCCGCTCATCGCGTTGACAGAACAGGACATCGATCGGCTCGAACGGCAGTACCGCGGCCTGTCCGACATTTGGCCGTTGTCGCCCATGCAATCCGGGATGCACTTCGACTCGACGTTCGACCCGGATGCCGGGGACAACTACACCGTCCAGACGATGATCGGATTCTCCGGCGAGGTAGACGGTAAGCGCCTGCGACGTGCCGCCCAGGCCGTGGTCGACCGCCACGATATCCTGCGGGCCGCATTTGTGGAGACGGCGGCAGGGCCGTGCCAGATCGTGCTGGACCATGCCGAAATCCCGTTCCGGGAGATCGATCTCGCCGATAGCGGCGATGCGGAATCCGGCCCGGAAGCGATTGCCGCGGCGGACGCGGCGTCGGGTTTCGACCTGTCGGCTCCACCGCTGCTGCGCTTGACGCTGATCCGTCTCGATGCGAGTTCCTACCGTCTGCTCGTCACGAATCACCATGTGATTCTGGATGGCTGGTCGATGCCGCTGCTGATGCGAGAACTGCTCGACTACTACGGATCGCCCGCGCATATCGACTCCGCCGGACCCGCCCCCTCCTACCGCGACTACTTGTCCTGGCTGGGTCGGCAGGACGGCGCCGCGTCCAAAGCGGCTTGGGCACAAGCCTTTTCGGATGTCGATGCGCCCACCCGGGTGTCCCGCGAGGCCGCCGCGACGGGTTCGATATCCGCCGCCGAGGTCACGGCCGAACTCACGGCGGATCGTTTCGCAGAACTCCGTCGAGTGGCTGCGGAGACGGCCGTCACCATCAATACGGCGGTCGCCGCGGCCTGGGCCTTGAATCTGCGCGTATCGACCGGTGCGACCGATGTGATCTTCGGCGCTGCGGTGTCGGGCCGGCCCCCGGAGTTGCCGCTGGTCGATCAGACGCTCGGCATGTTCCTGACTACGGTTCCGGTGCGAGTCCCGCTCGAACCCACGATGACGGTGCGCGCGTTGCTGACCGACATTCAGGCGCGGCACGCGCGCATGCTGGAGCATCACCATATCGGCCTACCCGAGATTCACCGCAGCGTCGGCCTGCCCGAACTCTTCGACACCGTGCTCACCTTCCAGTCGTTCCCTGTCGACCGCGCGGCGCTGCAGGGACTCGTCGATTCGGCGGGCCTACGGGTGGACGAACTCAGCGGCGTGGACGCGACGCCGTACCCGCTGAGCCTGGTCGTGGAACCGAAGCCGTCCGAAGACGGTGAGACACAGGGGCTGCGGATCATCCTCCGATTTCACGAGAGCGCATTCGACACCGCCGCGGCGCGCCGCATCCTCGACCGTTTCGTCGAGTTGCTGCGCCGGATCGCCGCGAACGCGGACGTGCGACTGGGCGAGCTGCCACTCGACGAGGAACCGGGGCCGTTGTGGCCGGCTTCGGATCCGGCGGTCGCGATTGCGGACACGTTGGATCGCATGCTCGCCGCTTCCGCTGCCGCCGAACTCGACGCGATCGCCGTCCGGTGCGGCACGGCCACCATGACCTACCGGCAGCTCGACGAGCGCTCCGCACGTCTGGCTCGGGTCCTGTTGCGGCACGGCGCCCAGCGGGGACAGGTCGTCGCCTGTGTGCTTCCGCGATCCCTTGCGGCGACGGTGGCACTGTGGGCCGTGACCAGAACCGGCGCCGCCTTCCTGCCGATTGATCCGGCCCTGCCGTCGGACCGCATCGAATTCCTGTTGTCGGATTCGAAAACCATCCTCGGGCTCACCGATACGTCCACCAGGAAGCACCTTCCGGATGGCGCCGACTATCTGATCCTCGACGCGGAGCAGACGCTCGGCGCCCTGGACTCGCTCCCGAGCGCGCCGATCACCGACGCCGAACGCGGCGGGCCGATTCGGCGGGATCAGACCGCGTACGTGAGTTACACCTCCGGGTCGACCGGAACGCCCAAGGGCGTTTTCGTCAGCCACCGCGGTTTGGTCGATATCGTCGCGGCGCAGCGGCGAATACTCGGCGTCGACCCGACATCGGTGGTGCTGCAAGTCGCCTCGCCCAGCTTCGACGCCTCGGTATTCGAGCTGTTGATGGCGCACGGCTCGGGCGGTCGGCTCGTCGTCTCGCCTGCTGATGTCTACGCCGGCCCCGAGCTGGCGAATCTGATCCGGCGAGAAGGTATTACGCATGCCATAGTGACCCCGTCGGCGCTGGCGACAGTCCCGTGCGACGGTCTCGACCGGCTGCGCGTGCTGGCAGCAGCCGGTGAGCCGGTCGGCCCGGAGTTGGTCGAGCGGTGGGCGCCGCATCGCGCCATGGTCAATGTCTACGGGCCGACGGAATGCACTATCTGGGCTACCTCCGGCGACGCTCTGGCGCCGGGTGCCGCCATCACGATCGGCAGGCCGGTCGGACCGGTCGCGGCCGTGGTCCTGGATACCTGGTTGCGGCCCGTGCCGACCGGTGTCGCGGGTGAGCTGTACCTGTTCGGACCCGGCGTGGCCCATGGGTACGTCGGCAGGATGGCGTTGACTGCGGCGCGGTTCGTCGCATGCCCGTTCGGTGAGCCGGGACAGCGCATGTACGCGACCGGTGACGTGGTGCGTCGCACCGTTGATGGTGAGCTGGAGTTCTTGGGGCGCAACGATTTTCAGGTGAAGGTGCGCGGTACCAGGATTGAGCTGGGGGAGATCGACGCGGTGCTGGGCGCGCGTGCGGATGTGGCATACGCCGTCACCGTGCCGCGCAGCGCCGCGGGGCGAGCGGTGCTGCTGGTGTCCTATGTCGTGCCCGCGACCGGGGCTGAGGTATCGGCCGAGGATGTGCGTGCGGCGCTGGCCGAGGCGTTGCCCCGGTACATGGTCCCGTCCGCGGTGGTGGTGCTGGACGAGGTGCCGCTGACCGCCAACGGGAAGTTGGATCGTGAGCGGCTGCCCGAACCGGTCGCCGTCGCCCGCGAATTCCGGGTGCCGGCGCCGGGATTGGAAGAGTTGATCGCGCGGACATTCGAGCAGGTACTCGACGTGGACCGGGTGGGAGTCGACGACGACTTCTTCGCGCTGGGCGGCGATTCGCTGAGCGCCTCGCTGGTGGTGGCGCGCATAGGTGCGGCCATGGACGTGCACGTGCCGGTGCGATCGGTATTCGAGGCGCCGACGGTCGGCGAATTGGCCACGCTCGCAGGCACACTCAGCGGTGGAGGCCGGCTGCCCCTGCTGGCCGGAGTGCGCCCCGACCCCGTGCCGCTGTCACTGGCACAGCAGCGGATGTGGCTGCTGAACCGGTTCGAACCGGACTCTGCGGCATACAACATTCCGGTGATGCTGCGGCTGTCGGGACGGCTGGACACCGGGGCGCTGGCGGCCGCGCTCGCGGATGTGATGGCACGTCATGAGGTACTGCGAACGATATATCCGGAAGTCTCCGGTGCGCCGCGGCAGGTAGTTCTCGACGAGCCCGCGGTACCGGTGGAACCGGTGCGAGTGCCGGTGGATTCGGTCCCGGAAGTGGTGAGCGAGTTCGTGCGGCGCGGATTCGATGTGACGGCCGCAGTGCCGATGCGAGTGGGACTGTTCGAGCTCGACGGTGACACAGGAGAATTCCTGCTGGTGCTGGTGCTGCATCACATCGCAGGCGACGGTCAGTCGATGGGGCCGCTGGCCCGTGACGTGATGGCCGCGTATGCCGCGCGACTGGCAGGGCACGCGCCGGACTGGGTGCCGCTCGCCGTGCAGTACGCGGATTTCGCGTGGTGGCAACGGCAGATGCTGGGGACCGAGGACGATCAGGCGTCGTTGATGTCCACGCAGCTGGAGTTCTGGCGCTCGACGCTCGCGGGCGCACCGGACCGGCTGGAACTGCCGGTGGACCGAGCACGCCCGACCGTCGCGTCACTGTCGGGAAGCCGGGTTCCGGTGGAGATCGATGCCAGGCTGCACGAGCGGTTGCTCGCGCTGGGACGGACGCGCGGGTCGTCGCTGTTCATGGTGATACATGCCGCGCTGGCAACGGTATTGGGCCGTCTCGGCGGCAGCGATGATGTAGTGATCGGCACCCCGGTCGCGGGGCGCGGCGAGCCCGCTCTGGACGATCTGGTGGGGATGTTCGTGAACACCCTCGCATTGCGGACCCGGGTGGATCCGAGTGAACCGTTCGCCGAGTTGCTGATGCGCACTCGCGAGACGGACCTGCTTGCGTTCGAGCACGCGGACGTGCCGTTCGAGCGGGTCGTGGAGGCGTTGAGCCCGGAACGATCGGCGGCACGGCATCCGTTGTTCCAGGTGGCCCTGGCGTTCCAGAACCTGTCGACGGTCGATATCGCACTGCCCGATGTCCGGGTCACCCGAGCGGATGTGGATACCGGGGCGACCCAGTTCGACCTGCAACTGGTGCTGTCCGATTCGTCCGGCAATGCCGGTGTGGTGCAGGGCATCTCGGGAACGATGACCTATGCGCGGGATCTGTTCGACGAGGCGACCGCGGCGGCGATCGTCCGACGGCTGGTGCGGGTATTGGAAGCCGTCGCCGATGATCCGGCCGTGGTGATCGGGGATATCGACTGGCTGGAGGCCGACGAGCGCTCGGCGCTCACGTCGCGGGTGGGGGCGCACACCGTGGCGGTGCCGGAGTCGTCCGGATTGCTGCCGGAGGTGTTCGGCTCGGCCGTCCGGGACAACGGCGACGGACTCGCCGTCATCGCGGGGGATGCCACGTTGTCATATGCACAGCTGGACGAGCGGTCGAGCCGACTGGCGCGGTCACTGATCCGCAGCGGCGCTGGACCGGAGCGTCCGGTGCTGGTGGCGGCAGCGCGGTCGATGGAGTCCGTGGTTGCGTGGTGGGCGGTGGTCGCGGCGGGGGCGGCATACGTGCCCGTGGATCCCGGCTATCCCGCGGCCCGGATCGAACAGATGGTGTCGGATTCCGGCGCGACGCTGGGGGTTACGGTGTCATCGGTGCGTGCCCAGCTGCCCGATTCGGTGCACTGGATCGTGCTCGACGACCCGGCCGACGCCGCGCGGATCGATGCGTCGGCGAGCGGCCCGATCAACGATGACGAGCGGACGCGGCCGCTGCGGGCCGCGGATATCGCCTACGTGGTATTCACCTCCGGATCCACCGGAGTGCCGAAGGGCGTCGCCATCACCCATTCCGGCATTGCCGATTTCATCTCGTGGTGGCGCGCCGACCCCGAGTTCCGGTACCCGTCCAGGGTGTTGCATTTCGCGTCACCGTCGTTCGACGCCGCACTGATGGAGATCCTGATCGCGGTCAGCCGGGCCGCTGCCCTGGTCGTGGCGCCGACGGGGATCTACGGCGGTGGTGAGCTGGCCGAGCTGCTGCGCGTGCAGCGGATCACCCACGCTTTCCTTACCCCGGCCGCGCTCGCGTCGGTGGATCCGGCTGGGCTCGACGACTTGCGGCTGGTGATGTCCGGTGGTGAGGAGGTCCCGGCGGATCTGGTGAGCCGCTGGGCGGGCACCGACATCGCTGGCGTCCGGAAGTTCCAGGTGCTGTACGGGCCGACCGAGGCCACGATCGTCGCCACGGCGACCGGTGCGCTGCGACGGGATGAGCGGCCGACGATCGGTGCCCCGGTGCCGGGAATACAGGCGCTGGTCCTGGATACCCGATTGCAGCCGGTGCCGGTAGGGGTGGCCGGAGAGCTGTATGTGGCGGGCCCGGCGCTGGCGCGCGGATACCTGAACATGGCGGCGACGAATGCGGCGCGGTTCGTGGCGCACCCGTTCGGGGAACCGGGACGTCGCATGTACCGCACGGGTGATGTGGTGCGCTGGAACGCCGCCGGTGCCCTCGAATTCTTGGGGCGCAACGATTTCCAGGTGAAGATCCGTGGTTACCGGGTCGAGCTGGGCGAAATCGACGCGGTGCTGAGCGCGCGAACGGATGTGGCATACGCGATCACCTTGGCGCGGCGGGAAGATACCGGTCCGGTGATATTGGTGTCTTACGCGGTGCCCGAAACCGGGGCGAGTCTGTCGGGCGAACGACTGCGGGCAGCGTTGGCCGAAGTGCTGCCGTCGTACCTGGTGCCGGCCGCGGTGATGATCCTGGACGCGATCCCCTTGTCGCCGAACGGAAAGCTCGACCGCGCGGCCCTGCCCGCACCCGTCGTCCAGGCCAAGCGGTTCCGGGCCCCGGTGTCGCCGGTGGAGGAGATAGTGGCCGGCGTATTCGCCGACGTCCTGGGCATCGATGGTCCGGTCGGCGCCGACGACGACTTCTTCGAACTGGGCGGCAACAGCCTGGTGGCCACCCGTGTCGCCGCCCGGATCGGCGCCGCGCTCGACGCGACCATTCCGGCGTCGATGATTTTCGAGGCTCCGACGGTCGCACGGTTGGCCGCGCGCGCCGAATCCCGAGCTGACACCGGGCGGGTGGCGCTGACCGCACAGCAACGGCCACAGCGAATTCCGCTGTCGTACGCACAGCAACGAATGTGGTTCCTGAACCAGCTCGAACCCGGCTCGACCGCCTACAGCATTCCAATCCTGCTGCGGCTGTCCGGACAGCTGAACCTCGACGCGCTGCGCGCGGCCGTCGAGGACGTGCTGAACCGGCACGAGGTACTGCGGACCATATACCCGTACACCGAGGGCGAGCCGTCGCAGGTTGTTGTTCCTGCCGCCGAGGTGATCGCGCCGGTGACCGTGACCTCGATCGCGGAATCGGAACTGGCCGAGTCGCTGTCGGCGTTCATCTCCACGGTGTTCGATGTGACGGTCGAGGCGCCGGTGCGGGTGCGGTTGTTCGAGCTCGGTCCGAACCAGTGGGTCCTGGCCGTGGTGGTGCACCACATTTCCTGCGACGGGTCGTCGCTGGGCCCGCTGGCCCGGGACATGATGACCGCGTACGCGGCACACCTGCTCGCGCAGACACCGAGCCGGCCGCCGCTGCCGGTGCAATACGCCGACTACGCGATCTGGCAGCGGACGGTGCTGGGAACCGAGGACGATCCAGAATCGCTACTACGCGCCCAGATCGACTACTGGACACTCGAATTGGCGGAACTCCCGGTTTTGCTGGAGCTGCCGACCGACCGACCGCGTCCGCCCATACAGACCTATGCGGGCGCGAGCGTGCCGATAACTGTCGGTGCCGATCTGCATGCGGGATTGCAGCAGATCGCGCGAGCGCACAACACGACCCTTTTCATGGTCTTCCACGCCGCGCTGGCGGCCACCCTGGCCCGGCTGGCCGGTACCGACGATATCGCGATCGGCAGTCCATATGCTGGACGTGGCGAGCCCGAACTCGACGATCTGGTCGGCATGTTCGTCAACACCCTGGTGCTGCGGACCCGGTTGACCCCGGGAATGACGTTCACCCAGTTGCTCGAGCAGGTGCGCGGGACCGATCTGGCCGCGTTCGGGCACGCCGACGTTCCGTTCGAACGGCTGGTGCAGGAGTTGAACCCGGTGCGGTCGCACGCCCACCATCCACTGTTCCAGGTGATGCTGGCATTCCAGAATGTCGGCAGCGCCCAGTTCGAACTGCCGGGGCTCTCGGCGTCGGCCATGACCGCCGATACCGACACCGCACTGTTCGATCTGCTGATCACGGTGTCGGATTCCTACGACGCCACCGGTGCCCCGGCCGGCATCAGCGGCGCGGTGACCTACGCGAGCGACCTCTTCGACGCGACGACGGTGACCACGATCGTCGATCGCTTGCTGCGGTTGCTCGGCGCACTGGTCACCGATGCGGAACAACCGGTGTACGCGGTTGATCTACTCAGCGCCGCTGAACGGGAAGCCGTTCTGACGCAGTGGAATTCGACCGATCGCGCGCTCCCGCCCGGTGAGACGCTCGCGTCGGTCTTCGCCGACTCCGTGCGGGCCTACGCGGACCGGACTGCGGTGACTTTCGGCGAACAGTCGTTGACCTATGCGGAATTCGCGTCTCGCGTATCCCGGTTGGCGCGGTGGTTGATCTCCCGTGGCGTGGGTCCGGAGTCGTTGGTGGCGCTGCGGATGCGGCGTTCACTGGACCAGATCACCGCCATGTACGCGGTGCACGCCGCCGGCGGTGGGTACGTGCCGGTCGATCCGGACCTTCCGGCCGACCGTATCGCGTACATGATGTCGATCGCCGCACCGGTGCTGGAGCTGTCGTCCCTCGATGGGCTCGAGTTGTCCGGATTCGATGACGCACCGGTCACCGACGCCGATCGGCTCGCACCGCTGCGACCGCACAACCTCGCGTATCTGCTCTTCACTTCGGGGTCGACCGGTCGACCGAAAGGTGTTGCGATATCGCATTGTTCGGTGGTGAACCAGGTGCGGTGGGTCAACGATTCCTACGCACTGATGCCCGATGACGTGGTGCTGCAGAAGTCTCCGGCCACGTTCGATATGTCGGTGTGGGAGCTGTTCGCGACACTGGCGATGGGGGCGAAGCTGGTGATCACGCGAGCCGACGGGCATACCGACCCGGCCTATATCGCCGAAACCATTGCCACCCAGGGGGTCACGATCACCGCGTTCGTGCCGTCGATGTTGGCGGTATTCGCGGACGCGGTACCGGCGCGGTCCCTGGCATCGGTGCGGACGCTGCTGGTCGGCGGTGAGGCATTCGGCCCCGAGGTGGTGGACGCGGCGCGGCGAACCGTGCCCGGGGTCGAGTTGCACAATCTGTACGGGCCGACCGAGTTCACGGTGTGCGCGACCGCGCATCGGGTCACCGAAGCCGACAGCGGGAGCATGCCGATGGGCACACCGGTATGGAATGCGCGGGCGTATGTCCTGGACAACCGATTGAATCCGGTGCCGCCCGGTGTTGCGGGGGAGCTGTACTTGGCGGGCGCCCAGCTCGCGCGCGGCTATCAGTCACGTCCGGGGCTCACCGCGGAACGGTTCTTGTCCGACCCGTACGGTGCCGGCGGGCGCATGTACCGCACCGGCGACTTGGTGCGCTGGCGCCACACCGGCGAATTGGAATACCTGGGCCGCACCGATTTCCAGGTGAAACTGCGCGGCCTGCGTATCGAACTCGGTGAAATCGAGGCGGTACTCGCCGAGCACCCCAGCGTCGCCAGGGCGATCGCCGTGGTGCGCTCCACCGGTGCGGTCGACCACCTCGTCGGCTACCTGGTGCCCTCCGCGGGCGCCACGGTCGACACTGCGGCGGTCTTGGCGCACGCGGCAACCCAACTGCCCGACTACATGGTGCCCACCACGGTGATGGTGCTCGACACGGTGCCCCTCACCGCGTCGGGCAAGCTGGACCGCCCCCGGCTACCGGAGCCGGAGCTCGCGGTAGGGAAATTCCGGCAACCCGCGTCGTGGCTGGAAGGGGAGGTCGCGCGGGCCTTCGGAACAGTACTCGGCGTAGATCGGGTGGGCGCCGACGACGACTTCTACGCATTGGGTGGTAATTCGCTGAAGTCGGTGCAAGTGGTGAGCGAGTTGCGCAAGGAACTCGACTACGAGGTGCCGATCAGCTGGATGCTGTCGGATCCCTGCCCGGCCGACCTGGCAAAGCGGATCGAATCCGGGATGCGCTCGGGTCCTGCCGTCGACCGCACCGATTACGGTTTCGACGTACTGCTGCCGATCCGGACCGGCGGTGCGCGGCCACCACTGTTCTGTATCCACCCGGCGGTGGGCCTGTCGTGGTGTTACCGCACACTCGACCGGTACCTCGCCGACGGTCGACCGATCTATGGCCTGCAGGCGCCGCAAATCGGCGGTGAGGTGCCCGGCCCGACGTCGATCGAAGAAATGGCCGAACGCTATTTCGACGAGATTCGCGTGGTTCAGCCGCACGGCCCCTATCACCTGCTCGGCTGGTCGCTGGGTGGTGCGATCGCCCATGCCATTGCCGTCGCGATGCGCGCCGCCGGTGAACAGGTCGCGCTACTGGCCTTGTTGGATGCCGAGGTGGGCGGTGTCGACGAGTCGATGCTCTCCGCCGTCACGGCCGGAGAACTGATCAGCAATCTCGGCCCGGTGATGGGTGTCGATTTCGTGAATCCCGATGCGACCGCCGAGGAGGCCGCCGATCTGATCGAACAGCACCTGGGGCAGAGCCTCGGTATCGACGCGGCAAAAATCGAGCGCCTGACCGATGCGTACAACGTGGCGGTGCGGGCAGCCGGCGCGTGGCGGCCCGCGGTCTTGGACAGCGACATGCTCTACTTCACCGCGACACGGGAAAGGCGATCCGATGCCACGGGTCATGAGGGATGGCAGCAGGTGGTCCGCGGGCAGATTTCGATTTTCGACATCGATGCGACCCACCTGGCGATGACCGAACCGGGTGCGGTTGCCCAAATCGCCAGGATTCTCAACGCACGATTGGCACGATGACCGCGTGTCAACTCGGCGAGGTGGTGGGCGCGCCGGATCCATCGGTTCGGCCGTCCGCTTGCGGGCCGGGCGTGGTGATGCCCATGATCGCGCCGACCGCCGCCCCGAGCGCTCCGCCTAGTATGGCGGCGGGTACGGCGACGACGGCGACGCCGACGGCCGCACCGAGGAGCGGGCCGGCAACCAAGCCGGTCGGCAGGAATGGGATACCGGCGACGAATCCGGCGGCGGCACCCACCAGCCCGATGGTTATCGCGACCGGCGCGGACGCGCCCGCGGCGACGCCGGCACCGATTGCCGCACCGAGGCCCGCGTCGACAGCGGTGGCGGTGCATCTGCCGGGATCTACGGGGATGTGCGCACAGAACGCCTGGATCGGCTCCTGATCCACGGCCGGCGGTGCTTGCGGAGCGTCCACCGCCTGGGCTCGGCTCCAACTGTCGGCGGCGAACGGATTCCCTCGGCCGACAGCTCGATCGCCGCGCTGTGTGCCGAAAGGTACTGCGATGCCGACCGGCGACCGACCCGATAGCGGCTTCTGCGGTAGCCAGCCCGCTGTCAGCGGCGGTGTGGCAGGTATCCGCGCGGTCTCGTCCGGGTATGCGGTGGCTACTCCGGTTCCAAGGACAACCGCAAATGGCAACATGCTCGCAATCAATATCGGACGTGATCGCCGCCAACGACGGACTTCCGGCATTCCGCACCTCCTAGACGTCTGTCTCTCAGAGTTTGTCGACTTCGAGTGTGTGTTTCGTGTTGCGGCGCAGTCAGCTTAAGCGGCGCGCACGGCCGAATCGGTGCAAATTGTTGAACACTCCGGCAAATTCATGGCTGCGCGCGGCCGGTGTGCGACACGCCCGGCTAACTGGAGGCTTTGGGCCGATATCAAGCTACGCTTGCCAGTCATTAGCCAAGTGGGCCTGTGTAAGCGATTTCGCCGCCGTTGGTGTACATCCGATTCGGAAACGGGATCAGGTATGCGACCTCCATCCGTTGTTATCGCGACCGGTGTGGTCGCGGCCGCCCTGGCTGTTGTGGTTCTGCGGCCAGGTGGCACCGAGCCGAGCCATGCCCAACCGCCGCCCGGTGCAGACGTGTCCGGAGCCGGGATTCATCTGATGGCATCGGTAGAAAACGTCAGGGTGGACCCAGCCGGCGACCGAACTCCGAACTACCTCATGACATTCGCGCATGCCGCGCAGTTGTCCGGCGACTACTCGCTGAATGTGGAGGGCGATGGGGTGACGTCCGGTCAGGCCGTCGCAGGGTTTATCCTCGGCTGCGCGGTCAGTGTGGCCGGCGGCGTCACGGTCGGAATCGAACCGAATCAGGGGGTGGTGGGCAACATTACCCCCACTTTCAGCAATTCGAATATTGCCGCCAGCCTGCCGAATGTGACGCCCACACCGGTGCCCACGACATCGAGTGTGACGGTCACGGTGCCCACGACATCGAATGTGACGGTCCCGGTGCCCACGACATCGAATGTGACGGTCCCGGTGCCCACGACATCGAATGTGACGGTCCCGGTGCCCACGACATCGAATGTGACGGTCCCGGTGCCCACGACACCGAGTGTGACGGTCACGGTGCCTACAACACCGAGTGTGACACTCCCGCCGGTGCCCACAACATCGAGCGTCGCCACCACCTCGCCGAGTATCGAGACCACCTCGCCGAGTATCGAGACCACATCCCCGACGAGTACCTCGGCCAGCCCGCCCAGCTTCAGCCTCGGACCGTCTGTCGGCGGGCTCTTGGGCGTGACAGAGGTCCTGGAAGCCACCTTGGCACCCGGCCAGATCACCACCGTCACGACGGTGACGTCCAATCTGGACGAAAAGACCGCGTTCCCTTACCACTTCATTTTCAACAACGCCGCGTTGAACATCGGCCAGTGTGCGTCACCGGTGTCGGCCGTCCCGTTCATCACCGCCTCGGTCGGTACCCCGGTGGGAACTGTGCAGACCACCGCCTACGGCCGCCAGTTCACCTTCTGATTCCAGGACACGAAGGCTCGAGGACGCGCTAGAGGAATTCGAGCTGGTCGGGCCAATACCTGCTGTTGCGATGGGCCCTGGTAAACGTCGAGCGGGGCGGCCGTAGCGCGGGACGCCCCTCGCAATTGCGGACTATCGTCGGAGTATGGGTGTTATCGGTGAACTGTTTCCGGGACAGAAGCTGGCCGATGAGGGCAGTGCGGACAGCGACGGTCAGATGCACCGACCGCGCGTCGAGATCGACCTCGACGCGGGTGTGGTGCGCCTCGGTCCAACCGCGAAACAGACTGCGGATGAATCCGAATAGGACTGTGCCGCAATTAATTCCGCGCAGGTAGCTCGCATCCGTCGGGACCGCAGAGGTCGGCCCCGCCGACGGTCTGGATGACCGGTTCCCGATCAGCCCACGCCCGGTCCAGCGCCTGGGCGAAGACCTCGGATGGTTGTGCCCCGGAGACGCCGTATTTGCGATCGAAGACGAAGAACGGTACGCCGCGGGCGCCGAGTTGGGCCGCTTCCTGCTCGTCGGCGCGTACGGCATCGGCGTAGGCATCCGGGTCGTCGAGGACGGTGCGTGCCGCTGCTTCGTCGAGTCCGGCGGTGACGGCGAGTCGTATCAGGCGCTCGTTATCGGCGAACAGGGATTGTTCTTCGGCGAAATTCGCGTGGTAGAGGGCGTCGAGCAGGGCGTCCTGTTTGCCTTCGGCGAGGGCGAAGTGCAGCAGGCGGTGCATATCGAAGGAGTTGCCGTAGTCGCGACCCTCGGTCAGATACGGCAGGCCGATCGCGGCGGCTTGTGCGCCGATGCCGCGTTCATTGGCGGCGACCTGCGCCTCGGTGATGCCGTATTTGTGCGCGATCTTGGTGATCACCGGGCCGGATTCGTCGGCGGGCACGGTGGGATCCAATTCGAACGAGCGGTGCACCACCTCGACGTCGGCACGGTGCGGGAAGCCGGTCAATGCCTGTTCGAACCGCTTTTTGCCCAAGTAGCAGAAGGGGCAATTGATATCGGTCCAGATCTCGACCCGCACTGTCGACCTCACTCTCGTTGGAACTCCCGAGTTCACAACACCTCGGTTACCGGATGTGTTCCCCGGTGACCGTGCCTGCGAACGAGCCGCCGCGGGCGACGGTGAGCGTGAAACAGGGGCCGGCGAGCGGTACTCGCCGGCCCCTGTTTCGGCGCGACGTCAGGTGGCGCCGACCCCGCCGCGGCGCCAACTGCCGTTACGCGGCCGGTGTGGTCGGTACCGCGATGCGGCAGTCGGCGTCGTTGCGGCGTCGGTCGCGTTCGACGATGCGAGCGTGCAGCAGCACGACCGCCTGGGACAATTCGAGGCCGAGGTCGGCGGCCCGGATGGCGGCGATTTCCATGGCGAGCACGTAATCCGCGGGATCCGGATCGCTGAGGGTTTCGTCGAGGATCATGCCGGTTACGGCCTGCTCCCGGGTCAGCAGTCGGCCGGGCAGCCAGCTCAGTACCCAGCCGCTGCCCGTGTCGTGGGCGGTTTCGGGGGTGGTGTCGCTGGTGATCAACCAGTCGGTTAGCCGCAGTGTCATGACCCCTCCCGTGGTCGATCGAAACCATCTGTCCCGGAATCGGTCTCCGGATCAGATATGACGCTGAAAGCAATGCTATGGATCGCTACTTCTGGATGTCAACTAAGCATAAAAGCTATCCTATGATATTTTTCAATCAAAATTGCTTAGATTAAAGCATATTGATTGCAATATATCTGAAATATGTTCCAATAGAGCAGCTTTGAGTGAGGCGATGTGCGAAACGGGGCGTAGGTATCGGAGCGGCCTCGCGCAATATCCGCCCGTCCGAACGGTTTCCAGCGATCGACCAGAAAACTTTCGCCGCTGCTACCGATGGCTCGCGGCGTAACGTAGCTATGATGACGTCGGATGACACATCGTGAGCATTGAAGAAACCGACCGCAGGGATCAGGAGGCGTGGCATGGCTGGCTCAGGGCCGGACGGTGAGCAGGTCGGGGATCTGGTCCGTCGGCTCCGCACCGAACGCGGGTTCACCCAGGCCGCACTCGCGACCAAGGCAGGTTGTTCGCGCAGCCTGATCCAGCAGATCGAGAATGGGTCTCGAGTGCCGCCGCTACCGCTGCGCGAACGTCTGAGCCTGGCACTCGGCCAGGAACTGCCCGCCACCGACGGTATCGCCGACGATCTCGCCGGCGGCGCGTACCACGATCTGCGGATGCGCTTCAATGTCCTGCTCGGCAAGGACCCTGAACTCGTCGAGCGGGCGCTCGGCATCGCGGGCAGTCTGATCGATGCGACCTTCGCACGGGAGGAGATCGAACCGCTGCGCATGATCGCGGATCGACAGCTGGAGCGGGCCGAGGAGATTTTGGCGCAGATCCCTTCGCGCAGTGCGACCGTCTGGGAATGGAATACCGTCAGCGACTGGTTGATGATCCTCGAGCAGGCGAAGTCGTCTGTCCGCGCAATCCACACCGCCGACCTGGGCACCATCGGCGGCGATGTCGGCGACGACTATCACGCCGCGATCCTGCGCCTGGCCGATAAGACCCATCCGCCCCGAATCGATGTGCGGCGCATGTATGTCCTCGACACGATCGAGGATGTCTGGCCCTATGACGACAAATTGTGGAAACAGGCGCGTGCCGGTGTGGAGAGCGTGCTGGTCAAGCGCGAGCACGCGCGCAATGCGCAGAGCATGTTGATCGTCGACGAAAAGTACGTCGCGGTAGGTGAATACGACTATTCCCGGCAGGCTCGCGTCGCGACCCGGTTCTCGGCGTTGAAGCACGATGTCGGATTCGCAGTGCGCCGGTTCGAGCGCCTGTACGAGCTCAAGGTCGCCGGTTCGGGCATTGTCGTCAGCGATATCGTCGCGTCACCGGAACTGGCGGGTTACGAGCGCCTCACCGAGGGCGATTGCCGTGATCTGTTCCGTGCGGCGCTGGAACAGAGTTGGCGCGAGATGACCGCGCCGGGAGAGCCGCCCGTCGAAAGTGAGGTGTCGTGACTCGGCAAGCTGATACCGATCGGCTGCCTTGGCGGACACCGGCACCCAGCCTTGCCGCGCGCACCAATCGCTCCGAGGAGCGCAAGCGGGAAGTGCGTCGACATCTGGGTGTCCGGCCGCAGTTCGCGGGAACGGGAAATCGGACATATTCGGATGTGCTGGACGCCTACCACGGCGAGACGGGGCTGCCACTGGCCGAAAGTGCCCGCGCCGCACTGGATCTGGCTTGGCGTGAGCTGTTGCACACCCAACCGCCGGACGAATATGCCGACGGTACGCTCTATCACAAACGACAGCCGCTGGTCTTGCGAGAGTTGGCAGCGCACAGGCTGTTCGGGCGCTTGACGGAGCCGGACGACGCGGTGCCGGGCGTTCGGGTGTCGCCGGAGGAGGTCATCGTCTGCCCGTACTCGAGCACCATGCTGCTCGAAGAGGCGGTCGCGACGCTCGCCCGCCCCGGCGGTGTGATCGTGTATCCGGAAGGCCTGTACAAGAGTTCGGGCATTCATGTGGAGAAGTACGGTCTGCGGATGCAGGCGTGTCCGGTCGCGCCGGACGACTCCTTCAAGATCGATCCGGATTTGCTGGCTTCCTGCCTGGACTACTTCGCCGAACGTGGCGAACTGTGCGGGGTGCTGCTCACATTGCCCGGAAATCCGGTATTCACCGATTATTCGGCCGTGGATTTGCTGGCGATCGGCGAGGTGCTCGCGGCGCGGCGGGTGCCGGTCATCTGCGATATGGCCTTCGATTGCCTGGTGGCGCAGCATATTCCGATCGCCGCATTAGAGGTCGCGACCGACACCGGTGTGTGTCGACTCTACGACCAGGTGCTGACCATTACCGGAAACTCGAAGGGCTACAACGCCTTCGGGCCGTGCAAGCTGGGCGCCGCCTGCTCGGGTGACGCCGAATGGCTCGCCAGGATTCGCGAGCGGCTGACCATTTCGTTCCAGCGCGAGTCGACGCATCTGGCGCGGGCGATCGTCGAACACACACCGGAGGATTACTTCGCGAACAACCGCGTACGGATGCTCGCCCAGCTGGAACGCGCGCACGGCCATATCGATGCGATCAATGCGCGCCTCGGTGCGAAAGTAATTCGGCCGTTGGGTAGTCGCCAGGGCATGTTCCTCAGCGTGGTATTCGACCACGCGGTCCTCGACCAGGCGGGCGTGGGAACCAGTGCGGAGATCGAGGATCTGCTGCTCGCCGGTGCCGGGATCGATAGTGTCGCGCTGGATCGGACCGGGTCCGAGCGCCTCGGCGTTCGTTTCAATGTGCTCGCCGCGCGCAAGGCACCGGGGCAGGAGTCGGCGGATCTGGTCGACGAATTATTCGACCGGCTCGAGCGGTTGCTCGAGGAGATCCGGGGTGGGCTGACCTATCCCAAGGTGCTTGCCGAATGTGGCTTGCCGGTGATCGAAGGCGCTGCCGTGCGATGATTATCGGAGTTCTTCGCGAGACGGCCACTGCGGAGCGGCGCGTCGCGCTGATTCCAGACGATGTGCGCGGGCTCGCGGGCGGGCGGGTCATCGTCGAGCACGATGCGGGCAGGTCCGTAGGGTTCGAGGATGCCGACTACGTGGCAGCCGGGGCGCGGGTGGGTGAGCGTGCCGAGATTTTCGCGGGCGCCGATGTCGTGGTGTGGGTTAAACCTCCGGTGTACCGATTGGATTCGGTGCGGCCCGGTATGACCCTTATCGGATTCCAGGATCCGATGCATCGTCACGATGTTATTACTGGACTACGTGCGCGAGGTATCGAATCCGTCGGCTATGAAACCATTCCACATTCGCGCCCCGATATCGACGCGCTCTCCGCGATGAGCCGAATAGCGGGTGCGGTCGCCTACGAGCAGGGACGAGAGCTTTTATCGATCAATGGCCCCGTGCGTGCGCTGATCCTCGGTTGCGGACAGGCCGGACTCTCCGCTGTCACTGCCGCGGCCGTCCATGGTGACGAGCCGACCGCGATGGGCAATCGTCCGGAACAGGAATCCACGGCAGTCCTGCACGGTGCCAAGACATTCCTGCCGAATCCGGATGCGCTTGTTGGGCACTTGGCTGCGGAATCGCCGGCCCTGCTCATCTGCGCCGCCGTGCACCGCGGCGCCCCTGGCCCGCTGCTGCTGGACGCCACCGCACTCGACGCACTCCGCCCCGGCGCGGTGATCGTCGATCTCGTCGCCAAATCGGGCGGCAATTGTGTTGCCACTGTCCCGGATCGCACCGTGACCCTGCCGAACGGCGTAATCGTCACGCATCGCTCGAACTACCCGACCCTGCGTCCGGTGGAAGCCAGCCACGCCTACAGCGCGGCCACCGCAGCCCTGCTGAAGAGTCGTTTCGCGACTGCTTTCAGCGCGCAACCGTGACCGGATCGATGCAGCTGGCTGCCGCGTCGACCAGTGAGCAGGGCTGAGGTGCCCGGGTGGGGCGGTAGTCGCCGGGGACACCATTGTCGTGGGTGAGCGCCGTATAGGCGGGTACCGCGTCGGTGGCCTTGCGGGTGAGCGTGGGATCGGTGAGCACATCGACGGTATAGAGGCCGAAACGCGGTGTGTAGCTGCCCCATTCGTAGTTGTCGGTCAGGCTCCAGTAGTTGTAGCCGATGACGTTCATACCATCGGCCTTGGCGCGCTGGACCCAGTAGATGGTGTCGCGTAGATCGTCGGCACGGGTGTAGCCGTCGGCGCGTGAATTACCGTTTTCGGTGGGCATGCCGTTCTCCACGACATAGAGCGGCTTGCCGGGGAACTGGCGCGAATAGTGTCGCAACGCATAGTAGATGCCCTCGGGCTGCAGCGGGTTGTTCCAGAGCGCGGTCAGGTTCGCCACCTGCACGGTTGCGGTGTCGGGGGTCAGGCCGTAGTAGTAGTCGATGCCGATGTAGTCGAGCTTGGCGGCGACCTCATCGATGAACGGCTTGTCGACCGCATCCTCGGCCGCCGGGATGTAAGCCACGTTGCTGGTGACCATGGCACCGGGCTGCACGTGGTGGATGTGGTCGTAGATAATGTTGTGCGCCTGGGCGACCCGGTCCAGCATGGTGGACAGGTCGGTGATCTGCAGTCCGCCGTGGCGCAGTTCGTTGAGGCCGTAAAAGGTGGGTTCGTTGAAGGTGACCCACAGTGGGTTGTGCGCGGCGTAGCGGTCCACGACCGTGCGGGCATTGGCGAGCCAGTCCGCCACCATATCCGGGTTGCGCCAGCCACCCCGATCGACCTCCCAGCCCGGGAACACCCAGTGATCGAGGGTGATCATCGGCCGCATACCGGCCGCCTCGATCTTCCCGAGCACATTGTCGTAGAAGCGAAATCCCTCGTCCGACCACATGCCTGGCCGCGGCTGCACGCGCGCCCATTCGATGCTGATCCGATATATCTTCACTCCCAAGCCCGCGGCCAGATCGATATCGGAGGCAGAGCGGCTGTAGAAGTCGACCGAATCCCGGTACGGGTCATCGGTTTCGCCGGCCGCGACATAGCGGCTCCAATTGCTGTCCGGCGCATGGCCTTCGGACTGGAAGCCCGAGGCCGCGACACCCCAGAGGAAATCCGGGCCGAGCGGCGCGACCTGCGCGGGCGGCTCGGGCTGTGCGAAGGCGGGTGAACTCGGCAGGAGTGCGGCGGCCAAGGCGGCCACCCAGAGGGCACGGACTCGCATCGGATGGCGCTCCTGTTCGTCGGGGCTTGCCGCGCTGAGCCTCGGCGCGCCAACTATTGTAGGGGTGCACTCGGTGGCGCGGCCGAAATCACACGCAAGCCGCTGTCGCCCGGCTGGTTTCGGTGACGGAGCGATCGGATTACATTCCGGTGTGCGGCGAGTCGTGATCGTGCCGGGTGTCGGGGGCGCCGTTCATCATCCGCAGCATCGGGATTCCTCCGGTGCGCACGAAGATGGTGATCAATGCGGCGGCGAGGGTCAGGAAGGCGATATCGAGCCAGGTGGTGTAGTCCCATCGGATCCCTTCCGCCATCACCATGGCATTGCGCTCGGACGGGATGAGATTTGTTGTGCCGAAGAGGAATTCGACGACATACCCGGCGCCGACCATGGCGGTGTAGAAAATCGCGAGCAGGGTGAGGGTCATGCGGGTGCCGTAGTACTTGCGGTAGATATTGAGGATCGGCAGGATCAGCAGGTCGGCGTAGATGAAGGCGATTACGCCGCCGAAACTGATGCCGCCGTTCCACAGCACCGCGGCCAGCGGCACATTGCCGATAGAGCAGACAAACGACAGGATCGCCACCAGCGGCCCGACGATCGGTCCCCAAATGGCCGACAGCAGTGGATGATCGGTGAGGAAGAAGTTCTGCCAGAACGTCTCCGGCACCCACGCACCGATCGCGCCCGCGATGAGCAGACCGAGGACGAGATCGCGCAGAATCGCGGCCCATTCCATCACGAATACGTGGGAGACCGCGGTCAGCCCCGGCCGCGAGAGCAGCCTTCGCGCGAAGGAGCCTTCGGCGGCGACCGCCATATCCATGGCCGCGTGGCCCTCCATCGATCCGGCGTGTCCGCGATCGGCTTGGCGGCGGGCCTCGTCGACGAGCTCGGACCGCACGAATACTCGGAAAAGCACCGCGAGCAGCACGATCATGACGGGTCCACCGACGAATTCGGCGGCGGTGAACTGCCAGCCCATCAAAAGCGCCAAGATGATGCCGAGTTCGATGACGAGATTGGTGGAGCCGATTTCGAACGCCATCGCGGCGGTGAAGTTCGCACCTTTGCGGAACAGTGAACGCGCCAGGGCCACGGCCGCATACGAGCACGACGAGGAGGCCGCGCCGAGTCCGGCGGAAATGGCCAGGGTGCGCGGCCGATCGTCGCCCATCAGTCGCAGAATCGTCGACTTACGCACCACCGCCTGCACGACGGCCGAAAGCGCGAAGCCGAGAATAAGAGCCCACAGGATCTCCCAGGTCATCGACCCAGCGAGGGACAACGCGTGCCAGATAGCGTTCACCACAACCTCGTCTCGGTGGGATGCGACTGCTCTGGACGCGAAGCTATACCCCTATCGGGCAACTCGAGCTCAGACGCTGCGCAAGACGAGGACGGTGATTTCGCTGGGCGCGAAGACGCGGAATTGCGGACCCCAGAAACCGGTGCCACGGCTGGTATAGAGCTGGGTTTCGCCGTGGCGGCTCAGCCCCGCGACAACGGGTTGTTCGAGCCGGACCAGATAGTGGAAGGGCCAGATCTGCCCGCCGTGGGTATGGCCGGAAATCTGCAACGCCACCCCGGCCGCGGCGGCCTCGGTGACCTGCCGGGGTTGATGAGCCAGCAGGATGACCGGCGCCTGCGGGTCCGCGCCGGCGAGGGCGGCCGGGAGGTCGGGCCCGTGCCCCGGCAGGGCGACGCCGGTGGGGTCGTCGATGCCCGCGAGCACCAGCCGGTCGCCGCCGCGGGTGATCGTCTCGTGTTCGTTGTGCAGCGGTTGCCAGCCGATCGAGCTCATATGTTCGATCCAGCCCGGGGCGTCGCCGAAGTATTCGTGATTGCCGGTGATGTAGAACCGCCCGAGCGACGCCTCGATCTTGCCGAGCGGATCGACCTGCGGATGCCGCTTCGCGACCGAGCCGTCGGCGAGATCGCCCGCATGGCAGGCGATATCGGGCTGCTGGGCGTTCACCACGTCGACCACCTTTTCCGACCAGCGCGATCGGTCGAGCGCGGCGTAGTGGGTATCGGTGATGACCACTACGCGCAAACCGTCGAGTCCGGGTCCGAGCCCGCGGATCGTGACGTCGAGGGTACGAACCCGCGGCACCCGGCGCGCCTCGATGACACCCCGGACCGACAGTGCGGCGGCGACCGCCAATACCCCGGCGGCGACGATTCTGGAGCGCGCCGGATCGTCGACTCCGCTGACCGCCAATCCGAGCCCGATCACATCGCCGATCACCGACCAGCTGAAAACCACCCACATCAGGCCGAGCAATGTGTCGCCGACAATGGCTGCCGCATCGTGCTGGCTCGGCCCATGGCCGAGAAATATCGCCGCGGGCAGACATATGAAACCAGCCAGGAATACTGCCGAGCCGAGCCACAACAGCGGCCCATCTGTCGTGGCACCGATCAAGGTCCACCACGGCACCAGGAAAAGTAGGGCGGGAATCGCCAGAAACAGGACGATACGCGGAACGTATTTCACGAATGTTCATTCCTCGCGGGGGGACGGCGCGGCGCACGGTCCCACCACCCGGAGCACCATGGGCGCTGTCGACGATAACAGCGTTGACGCAACCGTGTCGGTCCCGGTAATCCGCGCAGGTCAGCCCAGGCAGGGGAGTCCGCGATACGACGGATCCAGAGCTTTTTGCACGACGTAGCCGACGGTGGGGGATTCCGGTAGCGCGCCATGGTCGAAATCGTCATCCGGGCACAGGTCCTGCACCCAGACATTGTCGACTATTGCCCCGATTCCGGCGGTGAGAAAGGTGGCCTCGGGCGGGGTGACGACCCGATCGACGTGGCTGGCGATAACCGTGTACTTGACTCCGGGCTCGGTATCACCCCTGGCATTGAGGCTGCGCAGGAATTCACTATCGATCAGTTGTTGCGGCGCGGCCGTGCCCAGATATCTCGCGATCAGGCCGAGGACCGGCGCCTGCGCACTACCGGTCGGCAGCAGAAAACCGAGCCCTTCCGCGGTGGTGCCGTGATTGGTCGCCGCGATGGTGACCAGATGGTCGACCTTGTTATCCGCCGGATTTTCCTCATTCGCGCCGCCCTCGAAACGCATGAAATGCCGCACCAGCGGACCGCCCTGGGAATGCGCGACGATATCCACCTTCGGTGCTCCCGTGGCCGCCCGCACCCTATCGACGAATCCCGCGATTTCTCTGGCCGAGCTGCGCATATCCGCGGTGCCGTAGACGCCGGGTTGCGCACCGCGGATGCTGGAAAGCGCGCGCCCATAGCTCAGCGAGAATATGCAGTAGCCCTGCGCTTTCAACTGCGGTGCGAGCACATCCCAGGAGTTCTGATTGCCCCAGGTGCCGTGCACCAGGACAACGGGTTGCGGATGCGCCGCCGACGGGCGACAGGTCCAATCATTGGCGCCGGCCGGTGGCACGCTCCCGTCCGGATGGGCATCGTCGGCGTGCGCCGGAGCGCGCACGCCGACGAGGGTGCCGATGAGTACCGCGGGCACGATAATCGTTAGGAGAAGAAGCAAATTTTTCGCAAACACTGCAGCGCTCCTTCGGTCGCAAATCGGGACCTGCGAACAAAACAAACCATCAGCTCGGTGATCGGGGCCGAAACGACTGTCAATCGCCCGGTAATAGCACTTCAGCGAATATATAGCAAATATATTTGTTCGGTTGGCGAGTCGCGGAAACCGCGAGCGCGCGGTGTCGCGACGGTCCGTGCGCTCGTTCGAGAGGAACCCGAATTCATGTGCAGCACAAAGTATTCGGCAATCGTACTACTCGCCGCGGCCCTGCTCGTGGCCCCGGCCTGCGGATCCGATAACGCACCGACGGTGCCGCGCGGCGAGGTTGTCAGCACCACGCCGGTCGCGCGGCTGTCGGCGGAACAGACCACGACCTATTTGGCCGATGTGAATACCGGCACTCCCGCACGCAATGGCATCGACGCCTATCGCGTCGTCTACCGAACCGTCACTGCGTCCGGTGACCCGACGACGGCGAGCGGTCTCGTTGTCCTGCCGCGCACCGATACCCGGCGGCTGCGGGTCGTCACCTATGAGCACGGCACCCTGGTGCGCAAGAGCGACGCGCCCTCGGTGAACGACACGCGTGGCGATCGGGCCCATACCATCATGTTCGCCGCGGCGGGCTACGCGGCCGTCGCACCGGATTACCTCGGTCTCGGCGAAGGGCCTGGCACACATCCCTACATCCACGCGCCATCAGAGGTCAGCGCCTCGGTCGATCTGCTGCGCGCCGCCCGCACCATCGCCGCCGGACAGCGGCACGACCTGGACCCGGATGTCCTGGTCGCCGGTTTCTCCCAGGGCGGCCAGGCCGCGACGGCGCTCGGCAAGGCGCTACAGGGTGGCGCCGCCCCCGGCTTCGGGCTGGCCGCGCTGGCACCGATCAGTGGCCCCTACGACATCCAGCACGTCGAGACACCCGGCGCCATCGAGGGACGGGTCCTGCCGGCGTTCGCAGTCTTCTATCTCGCCTACTGGATCACCGCCATGAACCGGATCTACCACCTCTATGACCGGCCTGTCGACGCCTTCCAGGAACCCATCGCCGATCGCATCGAACAACTCTTCGACGGACATCAGAACGAGATCACCATCGGCACCGCGCTGCCCGTGCGCCCCGAACTCATGTTGACGCCGAAATTCCTCGCGCTGACACAAGCTCCGACCGGAGCCGCGCGTGAAGCGGTGGCCGCCAGCGACGGCACCTGCGACTGGACCCCACGCGTCCCGGTCCACCTCTACGCCGCCACTGGCGATCGAGTTGTGCCTTTCGCCAATGCCGAACACTGTCTGCAGGCCATGCGCACGGACCGGGCCACCCTCATCGATCTCGGCGATATCGACCACTCAGCCACCGCCCGCGTCGCGCTCCCACAAATCCTCGACTGGTTCCAACGCGAAATTCCAGCCACCTGAAGGAGGGGTGGTGAGGCATTGAACGGCTCGAATCCCATGGTCAGAGGGGGTTGGGGCCCCAGGCTCACAGCGGACTGACAGGAAACGCAAAGGAGGTCCACCGAGACGGCTGTGATACTCCTCGGGTGACAGTGACCAGTGCCCCGGCGTCCCTGCCCGAAACGACCCCACCCGACACGACGCCGCCAGATACGACCCCACCCGCATCCACGACCGAGTTGCCACCGATCCGACGGTGGGAGCGCGTCGGGTTGGCGGTGCTGCTGCTCGGGACGGCGGCGGCCTATCTATGGAATATCACCGTCAATGCCATGGGCAACGGTTTCTATGCGGCGGCGGCCTGGTCGGGCTCGCGGGATTGGAAGGCGCTGCTGTTCGGCTCACTGGATCCCGGGAATTTCATTACGGTCGACAAGCCGCCGGTATCGCAGTGGGTGATGGGACTTTCGGGTCAGCTGTTCGGTTTCAGCAGTGCGAGCATGCTGATTCCGCAGGCGCTCATGGCCGTCGCGACGGTCGCGCTGATATACGGCGCAGTGACCAGGACGGCACAGAGCCGCGGTGCGGGACTGCTCGCCGGTGCCATCTTCGCGGTGACACCGGTGGTGGCGTTGATGTTCCGTTTCAACAATCCCGATGCGGTGATGGTCCTGCTGATGACGGCGGGCGCGTACTGCACGATCCGAGCACTGCGGCAGGCCGGTGTGCGCTGGCTGATGCTGGCCGGTGTCGCGCTCGGCTTCGCATTCCTGGCGAAGATGTTGGAGGGATTGATGGTGTTGCCCGCATTGGGTATCGCCTATCTGATCGTCGCGCCGACAAGTCTGCGCAAGCGGCTGCTGCATCTGCTGGCCGCGGGAGCTGCCCTGATCGTCTCGTCCGGCTGGTATGTCGTGCTGACCATATTGTGGCCGGAATCCTCGCGGCCGTATCTGGCCGGATCGACGAATAACACCTTCATGGATCTGGTGCTCGGATACAACGGATTCGCCCGCTTCCTCGGCCGAAACCACAAGGGCGGCAACCGCTTCGACCTGCCGCCTGGTTACGAAATGCCGCACGGGCCGCCTGGACAGGGCTTCGGCGGTTTCGGTTCGGGACCGTACCGGCTGTTCACCGGCGAAATCGGCTATGAAATATCCTGGCTGCTGCCTGCGGCGATCCTCGCTTTCGTGCTGGTACTGGTATCCAAGTGGCGCGCACCCCGCACCGATCTGGTCCGCGGCGCGGCATTGACCTTCGGCTTGTGGCTGATCATCGACGGCATCGCCTTCTCGACCATGAAGGGTGGCATGCACGCGTACTACACCCTGGCGATCGGGCCCGCTGTGGCGACAATGTTCGCACTCGGTGTGCACGAAATGTGGCTGCGCCGCGCTCACGCATTCGGTCGAATCGGCTCCGCCGCACTCATTCTCACCGCCGGTGTGTGGTCATTCATTGTGCTGCAGCGGAATTCGGATTGGCAGCCGTGGCTGCGTTGGACGATCGTCGCGATCTCGGTGCTCGCGGCAGTCGGTCTGCTCGTCGCATCGCTGCCGGCGGCCGGGCGAGTACGCCTGCGGAACCGAGCGACCTCGGTGCTGGTGATCGCGGGCGTCATCGCCGGTCTCGGTGGTTCGACAGCCTATGCGGTGGCGACGCTGCCACAGTCGCATACCGGCGGCAGCCCGACGGTCGGTCCGGCCAAGGCGCGCAAGCCCGATTCCCAACAGCAATCCGCGATGGGCCGGATCATGGGCGGCAATATCGCGCAGCCGCGGCTGGTGAGTCTGCTGAGCGACACCGATACCCGCTGGTCGGCGGCTGTGGACCGCTCCTCGACCGCGGCCACCCTCGAATTGGCCAGCCACACCGCGGTTATCGCGATCGGCGGCTTCACCTCCGATGATCCGGTGCCTACCCTCGATCAGTTCCAGGAACTGGTCCGCACCCACCAGGTTCGCTATTACCTGGCACAGGAAGTGCAACTGCCTGATTCCTGGCGAGTGCCCAACCAAGGTGATGCCGCGACGCCGACCCCGGAAGATGAGCCGTGGCGACCTATCGGCCATAAGGACATCGGTGACTGGGTCGCCCAGCACTACCAGGCCACCCATATCGGCGATGTCGCGGTCTACGATCTGGCCGCGACACCGAACTGAGGTGTCCGCGCCGGATACCGCCGCGTCCAGGGTCCGAATTCGACTCGGGCACTGCTGATCACGGTGCTGAGCAAGCGATACCAACTCGCGATGATGATCAGCTCCAGGATCTGATCGTCGGCATCGCGTTCGGCGAGTCGCGTCCAGACGGCATCGGAGATATCCCCGGTGTCGTGCAGTTCGTCGGCCAGCCGAACGAGCACGCTGTCCGCGGCGGTCCGGGCCGGATCATCGGCCGGACCGCGTGGGCGGCTTCGATTTGGGCAGTGGTCAGGCCGACCGCGGGCCCCTGGACTTTCGCGCGTAGTCCGCGAGGACCCGGACTGGCTGAGGCAAGTCGGAATCACCACCCGCGGTGCACTTCTCGTGCGACCGGATCAGATCATCGGCTGGCGTGCGCCGACCACTCCGCCGGATCCGGCCGACGATCTCACTCACGCACTCGCCCGAGTGCTCGGCCGCACCGTCGGCTAACCCACTGTGCTGTTTCGGATCGACACGTCGGGGCACCTTATAGGCATCGGGCATCAGCACCGGTGCCTGACGGCGAAATATGAGGTACCACCATGACAGCGGAAGGGCCGTGGGAAATTCCCCCGCTCGACGACGCTCCGGATATCGCCCGCCCTGCCGAGCCGCAGCCGGGAATCACGTTGGCGGACGACAGAAATTGGCCGGGATTCGTCCTGCTGATCGTCGGCGGACTCGTCGCGATCGCCGCCGTGGTAATCGGTGCGGTCGGCTTTGGCGGCACCGCGTTCATCTTCGCGCTCGCCGCAGTCGCCGCTGCACTGACCGGTATCGCCCTCGTATTCGTCGAGCGACACAGCCGTCGTCCACGGCCGCGCGCTCCTCGGCGACCGCTCGTTCCACCCGGTGCCTGACTTATCCTCGGCATTCGACCGTAACCCCATCGCACTGACGAGAACGCGAAATAGCCTGCGTCAGTGGCCTTTACAGGCATCCTCGGCGACGTTCTTGGTGGCATTGAACTTATCGATCGCGGCATTGAGGGTATCGGTCGGCGCGCGTCGGTCGAGGGTGTCGGCCAGGGCGTTGGTGTCGTCGCGGTAGCTGCGCAGCGGGCCCGCGACGGCCAGCGCCACCTCGGAGGTCACTTTCGAGTCGATGGTGCGCGCATTGTTGCGCAACGCGGTCACGGCGTCATTGGCCTTGGCGTTGGTCTCCGGATCGTTGACGCCCTTGTTGTTGCTCGCGTCGATGTAGTCGTTGAAGGTGTGGATCGAGCTGCTGTTCGCGGTGGTGAAGGTGTCGCAGGCGGCGCCGGTCGCGCGTTCGGCCGCCGCCGCGCGTGAGGAGGATGCGGCCACCGACGATGCCGTGACCTCGGAGGCGTATGCGGCCAGTTCGGTCTGGTCGACCTGCGCACTGCCGTTGATCTGCTTCGAGCACGCGCCGATCGTCAGGACACCCACTGCGGTGGCGGTCGCCGCGGCGACGAGGCCGGTCCGCTCTAGTCGTCGCATGTGGTCTCCTTCTCTCCCCTCCGAACGTCCGGCCGCTGGAGGCGCGAAGGAGGCCGGACGTAAAAGACCGTACTTGTTCGCGACCTTCGACGTCAGCCGACCGAACCGATATCGATGACCAACTGATATCGAAAGGACGAAAAAGCACTGGTCAGGAATCGTGCGGTCGGTGCGGATCACACCGGGAACGCGGCGGTTCCGGTGTGATCCGCACCGCGGTGTCAGCGCTGGCCGAGCAGTCCGCGCATGGTGTCGATTTCGGTCTGCTGCGCGGCGACGATCGCGGTGGCGAGTGCCTTCGCGTCCGGATTGACGCCGCCGGCGAGTTCAGTATCGGACATGCTGATCGCGCCGGTGTGGTGCTCGATCATCATCGCCAACCACTGCCGGTCGAAATCGGCGCCGGAAGCCGCCGCCAGTGCATTCATCTGCTCGGTCGACATCACGCCGGGCATATTCGAGGTGCTCGGCATCGTGGTCATACCGGGCATATTCATGGTGGTGGGCATCTGCATGCTGTGCCCGCCATGGCCGGAGTTGGTGGGCGCGGGTTTACCGAAGCTCTCGAGCAATGTGGTGATCTGCTCCATCTCCGGGGACTGCGCCTTCTCGATATCCGCGGCGAGCGCGCGCACCTGCTCGTTCTGGGTGCGGCTCGGGACCAGTCGTGCCATCTCGACCGCCTGCGCGTGGTGCGGGTACATCATCTGCAGGAAGGTCACATCGGCGTCGTTGAAATCGCTTCGGGCAGCGGGCTTTCCGGAACTCATCGGACTCGATGAGGCGCCGTGATCCGTGCCGGGCGAGGTCGATTCCTTGTCATTGCTACAGCCTGCCGCGAAAAGGGCTGCGGCGGTGGTGGTTGCGGCGATGGCGATGGTGATTCGGTTGCGAGTGTTGAACATGTCTGTACTCCTGAGGAATTGCGAATGAACGGCTTTCGGGCAGGCGGCAGCCGCGACCATGGTTACGGGCGCGGCGGGTCTGTCAGATCCGCAGAATCGACAATTCGGCCAGGGACAGCACGGTCCACGGTGGTGCGCGTTCGCGCATCGGCCGCCACTGGCGCGGTTTCGATATGCCGCCACCCGGTCGATCGAGGGTGATCCAGTAGAGCAGGACGAGCATCAAGGCAACCGCGACGGCGGTCAGGATGAAGACGCAGGCGTGCATGCCGCCGTGCGCGTGGCCGCAGCCGTCATCGGTGCAATCCGGTCCGGCGGCCGAGTTGTGGTCGACGGGCAATGCCATGGTCGCCGTGGCGTGGTGGTCGTCGGCGGGTGTGACCGCGAAAACTCCGGCGTGCATGGCGACAATGCCTGCGAGCAGCACCAATACGCCGAGCATCCGGATGAGTCCGGAGGTGCGCGAAGGCGGCTGCGGTTCGACCACAGCGCCATTCTAGAGCGCACCCCACGCCGTCCGCTGATACCCCCCGCCGTATCGGCACCGGCTAGGTATTCGCGATATCGATGACCAGCCGGGTGGGATCGCGCAGCGTGCTGACCTCGAAGGCCGGGCGATCGGTGTGCACCCCGATGAACGATTGGGTCGTGCCCTCGAAGACGCCGCTGCCGTATACGCCCGCGATTACCGGCGCGCTGGGATCGGTGGCTGGATCGGGACCCGAATACGGCGTCACGCCATTGTCGAACGGATAGGCCGATCCGGTGATCTGGATCTCCAGAATCGAGCGGCCCGCGACATCGACGACCTTGCCGCTGCCATCCTGGACGGCCTGCTCGGTGTACTGCGCGATCCAGCCGGGTGTGCCCGCGCCGCCGAGTTCGTAGACCACGCGATCGAAGCCCGCATGATGCCCGATCCGGATACCGGTCACGGTCAAACCCGCGTCATCGGACGGGGTTCCACGTTTGGGCAGCGCATCACGCGGCGCGGTACCGAGCGCATCGGTGAAGGTGCTGGTCGTGCTCGGCCCCGTGGTCGTGGTGTTCGACCTGGATCCGCCGTCGCCACAGCCGACGAGCACCGTCGCGACGGCGACCAGCAGCACCATCCTGTTACGCATGTGGCTGATGGTATTGGCCGCGCCGCACACCGTCGGGGATTTGCGATGACCCGGTGTTTGGCGCCGCGGTATCGCCGACATGCCGGGGTGGCCGCGATCCGTCGGCAACGATCTAGCACACTTGAGGTGTGGGAGATGTCGAGGACGTACTAGGCCGACTGCGGCGGTACCCGGATGTGGAGGCACTGAACCTCTATGCCGTCGATGCCGCCGATCGGCTGATTCTCGATGTCGCCGCCGATGCCATCGATGCCGCTGGCAGCGGCCGGATCACGGTGATCGGCGATGCCTACGGCGCGCTCACCCTCGGCGCGATCGCCGGACACGATCTGCGCGATATCCGGGTCCATCAGGACCTACTCACCGGCGAACTCGCATTGGCCAACAATGCCCGCGCCCTCGGTCTCGCGGATCGTTATGTCGCACACGCGCTTTCCGAAGATTTGCTCGCCGACGCGAAGGTCGTGCTGCTGCGACTACCGCGCATGCTCGCCGGACTGACCGAGGTCGCCGATGCCATCGCCCGCTTTGCCGATCCGGAAGTGGTCGTATTCGCCGGGGGGCGCGACAAATATCTGACCAAGTCGATGAACGATGTACTGGCTGAATCGTTCTCGCGGGTGCGGGCCAGCCGGGGTCGCCAGAAGTCTCGCACGCTATTGGTCAGCGGGCCGAAATCCGTTGCCGCACCGCCATTTCCGGTGCGCGAGCGAATCGACGATATCGATATCGACGTGGTCGCGCACGGTGCCGCGTTTTCCGGCGCCAAGCTGGATATCGGGACCCGATTCCTGTTGCAGCACTTCAAGTGGATGAAACCCGATGCGCGCGATGCCATCGATCTCGGTTGCGGCACCGGCATTCTGGCGGTCGCGCTGGCGAAGGCCCGGCCCGGCATCCGGGTCGTCGGCACCGATCAGTCGGCTGCCGCGGTGGCATCGGCGCGGGCCACCGCCGAGGTCAACGCCGTCGCCGATCGGGTGACCGTGGTGCGCGACGACGCCATGTCCGCGGCCGCCGACAACAGCGCCGATCTGGTGCTGTGCAATCCGCCGTTCCATATCGGCGCGGCGGTGCACACCGGATCCGCGATCAAGATGTTCGCCGAAACCGGTCGGGTACTGCGGCCCGGCGGTGAACTATGGACGGTTTACAACTCGCATCTGAACTATCGCGGCGTGGTCCAGCGGATGGTCGGCCAGACCGAAGTGATCGGCCGCAATCGGAAATTCACGGTGACGCGGTCCGTGCGTGGACTGCGTGACGTCCAGCGGTAGTAGAGTCCGATTTGTCTGTACCGAAGGGTCGCTCGGGAACTCCACCGGGCCGATGCACGTTGGACAACCTAGTTGGATATCGAGCGACCGGCTCGGCATGAGACGGCTCGACTGATCTTTTCGAGCGACCTGCAAGCAGTCGCTAGCGGCCGGCCACGGCGACGTGAGCCACGACTCAGAAAGGCATTCACGGTGCGCACCACCAGCAATCCGGTTTTCAGACAGCTCCCTCGGCAAGAGGGCAGTGGCTATGCCAGCTTCGGGTCAGGGGTGACGGGCGCGGGCCAGATGAGCCAGCAGTACGGCCAGTACCCGCAGTACCCGCAGTATCAGCAGGCCCCGACCACCCGGGCCATGACCATCGACGATGTGGTCACCAAGACCGCCATCACACTCGGTGTGCTCGCGCTGTCGGCGATCGTCTCCTACGGTCTGACGAACGCGAACAACGCGCTCGCACCGCTGTTCGTCTTCGGCGGTGGCCTGATCGGCCTCGTGCTGGTGCTGGTCGCGACCTTCGCCAGGAAGATGGACAACCCGGTCGTCGTGCTCTCGTACGCGGTCTTCGAGGGTCTGTTCGTCGGCGCGTTTTCGTTCATCTTCACGAATATCCAATTCGGCGGCGTCGGTGGCAAACCGCTGATCGCGCAGGCCGTACTGGGCACCTTCGGCGTCTTCGCGGGCATGCTCGTGGTTTACAAGACCGGCGCGATCCGCGTCACGCCGCGCTTCACCCGGATGATCTTCGGCGCGATGATCGGCATCCTGGTCCTGATCGTCGGCAATCTGATCGCCAGCTTCTTCATCGACGGCGGCCTCGGTCTGCGTGACGGCGGCCCGATCGCCATCATCTTCAGCCTGGTGGCGATCGCGGTCGCGGCCTTCAGCTTCCTGCTCGATTTCGATGCCGCAGACCAGCTCATCCGCGCCCAGGCCCCGGAAAAGGCCGCTTGGGGTGTCGCCCTCGGCCTGACCGTCACCCTGGTCTGGCTGTACACCGAAATCCTGCGCCTGCTGAGCTATTTCAATAACGATTAGTCCGACCGCAAAGGCGGCCACCGGAATCCCGGTGGCCGCCTTTGTCGTATCGCGAAACTAGCTCAGGCGCTCGATGACCATGGCCATGCCCTGACCGCCACCGACACACATCGTCTCCAGACCGAACTGCTTGTCGTGGGTCTGGAGGTTGTTGATCAGGGTGGCGGTGATGCGAGCGCCGGTCATGCCGAACGGGTGGCCGAGGGCGATGGCGCCACCGGACACGTTCAGCTTGTCGAGGTCCATATTCAGCTCGCGGGCGGAGCCGAGAACCTGGACGGCGAATGCCTCGTTGATCTCGTACAGGTCGAGGTCGTCGATGGTCATCTCGGCGTGCTTCAGGGTCTTGCGGACCGCCTCGATCGGGCCGAGGCCCATGATCTCGGGGGACAGGCCCGAGACGCCGGTGGCGACAATGCGCGCCAGCGGTGTCAGGCCCAACTCCTCGGCCTTGGTGTCGCTCATGACGACCAGCGCGGCGGCACCGTCGTTGAGCGGGCAGGCGTTACCGGCGGTAATGGTGCCGTCCGGACGGAACACCGGCTGGAGCTGCGAGACCTTCTCATAGGTGGTGCCGGCACGCGGGCCGTCGTCGGTGGTGACCACGGTGCCGTCCGGCAGGGTCACCGGCGTGATCTCCCGCTCGAAGAAGCCGGCCTTGATGGCCGCTTCGGCGCGGTTCTGCGAACGCACGCCCCAGTGGTCCTGATCTTCACGGCTGATGCCGGTGTACTGGGCGACGTTCTCGGCGGTCTGGCCCATGGCGATGTAGACGTCGGGCAGAGTGCCGGCCGCACGCGGGTCGGTCCACACGTCCGCGCCACCTTCGGCGCGTTTGGCGGTGCGTGTCTCGGCCTCGGCGAACAGCGGGCTGTGGGTGTCCGGCCAGCCGTCGGCGGAGCCCTTCGAGAACCGCGATACGGTCTCGACACCAGCGGAGATGAAGACATCGCCCTCACCGGCCTTGATGGCGTGGAAGGCCATCCGGGTGGTCTGCAGCGAAGAGGAGCAGTAGCGGTTCAGGGTGACGCCGGGCACGGTGTCGTATCCGAGTTGCACGGCCACAGTGCGGGCCATATTGAAACCGCCCTCACCGGCGGGCTGGCCGCAGCCCAGGATCAGATCGTCGATCTGGGTGGGGTCGAGGGAGGGCACCTTGTCCAGGGCCGCGCAGACCATCTGGGCCGTGAGGTCGTCCGGCCGCATGCTCACCAGCGAGCCCTTTCCGGCGCGGCCGATCGGCGAGCGAGCATAGGAAACTATGACGGCCTCAGGCATGAGGACTCCTTTGTCGGACGGTTGGGTGCGCCCGGACAGTGTCCGAAACGCGATCTTCGAACCGTTTATTACTTGTGCGTTCGAATCGAATCTACGTCGCGTTCTGATGGACGGGAAGCCGGGGTCGCCTGCGCGAGTGCCTCGATCAGGACCGGCAGCAGCAGACCGGCCGCCAGTTCGTAACCCGCCGCCGACGGGTGGAATCCGTCCTCGGAGAACAGCTGCTCGGGCGCGGCGAAGAACTCCGAGGCCAGCCGATCACCCATGGCCACCGGGATACCGCCGGCCACCGCGGTCGCGACGGATTGGGCCCTGGCCAAGTGCACGCTCCAGTTCCGCACCACGGTCCGCAGCGGCTGCGGAATCGCCGCGACGGTGCCGAGATTCGGACAGGTGCCGACCACCACGATGCTCTCGGCGCGGCGCAAACGGGCCACCGCGGCGGCGAGGCGGCGCGCGGAGGCGCGGACGGAGTGCTTCTTGGTGACGTCGTTGGCGCCGATCAGAATTACCGCGGCATCCGGCGGCGGCCCGGCGATGAACATGGCGTCGACCTGACCGGCCAGACCCTTCGAAGTCGCACCGGAAATGGCCTTGGTACTCAACCGGATTCGCTGTCCGGTGGCCTCGGCGAGGCCGCGGGCGATACGCACGCCCGGAACTTCCTCGGGTGACACGCAACCGACCCCGGCCGCGGTCGAATCACCGAAGATCATCAGATGCACGTCGGCATGCAGACCGGTGCGCCACGGCTGTGGCGCGAGGCAGCCCGCGGTGTAGACGCCGTCGGCCTCGGGCGGTCTCGAGGTATCACGCCCGATGACCCCGCGCGCGACTCCGGCCTGTGCCATGAGCAGCCGATAGGTTGCCCACCATGCGGTCCCGGCGCCGGAACCGGCTAATACGGTTGCGGCACCCGTCGCAGCTGCGGTCTTCCATACTCCCCCGCCTCCCCGCGCCTTTTGCCGGTCGTTGGGGGTCACGGCAGTCGCGTTCCGGGCTGGCGGTTCAGTGCGCCACGGCTGTTGGGGGTACCCAATGAGTTACCAGTGTGCTCTCTAGAGGCATCGCCGCTGGTCATGGTGTGACAGTACCGCGTGTTCTGTGGCCAATTGCCATTTAGTCGTCGAGAATTCGGCTCATGCGTGTCGGGCGGACTACTTCGTCTGTGTGAGGATGTCTCGGCGAACAGCGGGCCGTTGAGATGGTGGGCCGCATACATCAACTCGTCGCTGAACGCGGCGGTCGCGTCGGTGACCAGATATGCCAATTCCATGGCATGCGGGCGGTGTCCTCGACACGCTCGGTCACACCGTGGCGCACGAAATCATCGACCCACCGATACACGTGATCAGTGCCCGAGAGGTCCTGGGATTGCGCGCGTGGAGATTCCGGGCTTCGCTTCGGTCGGTGTGGCCATGACCACTCCCAAGATAGATTCATATGAATCTATCATAAGATTGCGACATGTCTAGCGGCGATGTGAAGTCGGTTGAGCTGCGTTTGGGGTTGCTGTTGCGGCGGGCGCAGCGCCGAGCTGCGGCCGTCGTGGCGACGGCGCTCGCGCCCCTCGACCTCAGCGGACGGCATTTCGGCGTCATGCTGCTCCTCGCCCGCGATGGCACGTCGACACAGAAGCAATTGCTCACCGACCTGGGCAGCGACAAGGCGGGCATGGTGCGCACGGTCGACGAATTGGACCGCCGCGGATTCGTGCGCCGCACCCAGTCACCGCATGATCGGCGCCTGTACCACTTGAGCTTGACGGACGCGGGCCGGGCCACCTTTACGAACGCCCGCGAGCTGGCTGACACCGCAGCACAGGATATCTTCGCCGGGCTGACGCCCGACGAGCGAGCAACCCTCGCCGACCTGCTGTCCCGAGTCGCCGAGCCGCCCGCGTCCTAGCGCGACGATCCGGTGACAGCGATGAAGCCGGGCGTCGCGCGCGAGGACCTCATCATGAAATATCAAGAGGCGGGGACGTCGAACCATCCGCGCACGGGGACGTTGGCGGTATCGGTGGTGACCGTGACCTCGATTCGCCCTGGACCGGTGTCCTGGAATAGGGCGTACTGAATGCTGCCGTAGAGGCCGGTGACCACGTTGTTCTCGTAGCTGCCCGTTGCGCCGGTGTTCAGATTGCGCCATGCGACGGTGGTGTAGACCTCACAGAGCGGGGCCAGCGGATAGTCACCGGGCCCGAGACCCATCGCCGGATCCGCGCGCACATTCAGTACAGCCCGGCCCGGCCACTGCGGACTGGTGTCGGCCCAGGTGTGGATGGTCGTCCAGCAGAGGCCGCCGTGCGCCAGTGTCGGCACCTGTGGAAATTGCACCGTCGCGGCCTGGGCGGGCGCCGCCCCGACGACTCCGGCGGCCACTGCCGCTCCGGCCAGAACTGTCGCGGTACGAGCGATGTTCGGCTGCTTCATATTTGCGATCCTAAGCATGTGATCACCGTCATGTGCGATTTGTCGGGCCAGACGCGCGCGCACCCACGTGAACCCCTTCTGCAACGATAGAGGCATGCGCATCGCTGATCACGTCGTTGACCTCATCGGCAATACGCCGCTCGTTCGATTGAACTCGGTGGTGGAGCCCAACGCGGGCATTGTGGCGGCCAAGATCGAATATCTGAATCCGGGCGGTAGTTCCAAGGACCGCATCGCCGTGAAGATGATCGAGGCGGCCGAGGCCTCCGGCGCGCTGCGGCCCGGCGGCACCATTGTCGAGCCGACCTCCGGTAATACCGGTGTCGGGCTCGCGCTGGTCGCGCAACAGCGCGGCTACAAATGCGTCTTCGTCTGCCCGGACAAGGTCAGCGAGGACAAGCGCAACGTGCTGCGCGCCTATGGCGCCGAAGTCGTGGTGTGCCCGACCGCGGTGCCCCCGGACCACCCGGACAGCTACTACAGCGTCTCCGACCGGCTGGTCCGCGAGATCGACGGCGCGTGGAAGCCGGATCAGTACTCCAACCCGGGCGGTCCGGACAGCCACTACGAGACCACCGGCCCGGAGATCTGGCGCGACACCGACGGCAAGGTCACCCACTTCGTAGCGGGTGTCGGTACCGGCGGCACCATCACCGGTGCGGGTCGTTATCTGAAGGAGGTCTCCGGCGGCAAGGTGCGGATCGTCGGCGCCGATCCCGAGGGTTCGGTGTACTCCGGTGGCACCGGTCGGCCATACCTGGTCGAGGGCGTCGGCGAGGACTTCTGGCCCTCGGCCTACGACCCCGCCGTGCCGGACGAAATCATCGCCGTCTCCGATGCCGACTCCTTCGATATGACGCGCCGGCTCGCGCGCGAGGAGGGCCTGCTGGTCGGCGGCTCCTGCGGGATGGCGGTGATCGCGGCCATCGAGGTCGCTCGCCGCGATCCGGATGCGCTGGTAGTCGTACTGCTGCCGGACGGCGGTCGCGGCTATCTGTCGAAGATCTTCAACGACCAGTGGATGAGCTCATACGGCTTCCTGCGCGATGAAGTGGACAGCGTGGCAGAGCCCCTGGTCGGTGATGTGCTGCGCGGCAAGTCGGGTGCGCTGCCGGATCTGGTGCACACCCATCCGTCGGAGACCCTGCGCGATGCGATCGAAATCCTGCGCGAGTACGGGGTTTCGCAGATGCCGGTCGTCGGCGCCGAACCGCCGGTGATGGCGGGCGAGGTCGCGGGCAGCGTGACCGAGCGGGATCTGCTGTCGGCGGTCTTCGAAGGCCGTGCGCACCTGACGGATTCGGTCGCCGAGCATATGAGCCCGTCGTTCCCCCTGATCGGTTCGGGCGAGCCCATCTCGGCCGCAACCAAGGCATTGTCCGATTCCGACGCTTTGATGGTCGTCGAAGACGGCAAGCCCGTAGGCGTCATCACTCGCCACGACCTGCTCGGCTTCCTCAGCACAGGCTCCATCTGAGCTCGAGGCCAGGTGGAATCCGTGGCGGCTGTCGAGTAGCCACGGCCACCGGCGCCACCTGATCTCGAGTGCGCTATGCGGTTCGGCGTGGGCGCGAGTTGTCTTGGGGGGCACCGATGATGAGGTCGGTCCAATGGTCGGCGAGTAGGGCCAGGCGGTACCAGGCGGCGTGGACGCGGTCGTCGGAGACTTTTTCGGCGGTATGCAGCGCATGGCTGGCATGGACGTAGGCGGCGGCCATGCGATCGATCGTCGCGCCGATGGATTCGGCGCGGATATGCGCGGTCGACTGCCGCTGCGGAACTCGCCTGATCACCCAGGTATCGATGGCGGAGACGAGTTCGGCTCGGCGGCAATCTATTCCGGCGGTGGCGAGTGGGTCGCCGCGCCGCTGCCGGTGCAGATCGGCGAGCGTGTGCGCCAGCGGAATGAGCGGATGCTCCTGACCAGGCTCGACCGGATGTCCACCGAAGGCAGCGACCAATTCCCGTTGACCCGGCAGTGTTCTGGCGCCCTCGATGATCGGTGCGCGATTACGCACGAACATGGTCGGCTCCCATCGATTCGACAGGGGCCATCCGGTCAGCGGAGTCGAATGAGAGCGCGTGCATCGTGTACCTCCGACGGAATTTCGGTGCAGATAGTTTGCGCCTCTTGCCTTGGCGAATCGGTGACACGCAGATGGCACCGCGATGACAGATAGCAACAAACTTCTCCCCACCGCGTTGAATAGCACGGTGAGAAATACCGACCAGTCTGCGTCGTCAATAATTCAGTCGCACACCATGATTCGGCGATCACCCCCCGAATCCGCAATCACTGAATCAGCACAGTGACACCGGTGTCGCGATGAGGCACGGCACCGCGTAGTTCAGCCACTGCGTCGAAGCCGAAGGCGCAGAGGTCTCCGGTGCGCTGACTGTGCTGTTCCAGAGTCTGCGTGAAAACAGTTGCTACCGAAACGCATTCGAATCGGTCAGTGCCTTTCCGAACACCAACTGGTGCACCTCTGCCGTGCCCTCATACGTGAGCACCGACTCGAGATTGTTCGCGTGCCGCAGTACCGGGTAGTCCAGTGTGATGCCGTTCGCGCCGAGGATGGTTCGGCATTCGCGGGCGATCGTGATGGCCTCCCGGGTGCTGTTCAACTTGTCGGCGCTATTCTGTTCCGCCAGCAGTGCGGGCGGTATCGCGGATCTCGCGCTCGTCCTCGGTCAACAGGGCATCGATCGCGAACAGTTCAATCAATGCTCAGCATGAGTTCAACCTGCCGCCGTCGCCGCGGTGAAAGTCGGGATCGGTGCGGCAATGGACGACGCGGCCCGACCGGCCGATAGCCCGCTGATCGTCCGAGGCTAGGCTGACCCCATGAGCGAGCGCAGCGAGCAACAAATGAACACAGCTGAGCTGGGATTCTCCACCAGAGCCGTGCATTCCGGATACGAACCCGAGGCGCGGACCGGTGCGGTGAACGTGCCCATCTACGCGAGTTCGACGTTCGCCCAGGACGGGGTGGGTGGGTTGCGTGAGGGCTACGAATACGGCCGCACCGGCAACCCGACCAGGACCGCACTGGAGGCGAACCTCGCCGCGCTCGAATCGGGCCGCTACGGACGCGCCTTCGCCTCCGGCATGGCCGCCACCGACTGTGCGCTGCGGGCCACGCTGCGCCCCGGTGACCACATCGTCATCCCGGACGACGCCTACGGTGGCACCTTCCGGCTGATCGACAAGGTCTTCAGCCAGTGGGGCATCGAACATTCGCCCGCGCATGTATTCAATGTCGACGAGATGCGTGCCGCGATCCGCCCGAACACCAAACTGATCTGGATCGAAACCCCCACCAACCCGCTGTTGAGCATCGGCGATATTCCGGCGCTGGCCGAGGTCGCGCACGTCGCGGGCGCGAAGCTCGTAGTGGACAACACCTTCGCCACGCCGTATCTGCAGCAGCCCCTGCTGCTCGGCGCCGATATCGTCACGCATTCGACCACCAAGTACCTCGGCGGGCATTCCGACGTCGTCGGCGGCGCACTGATCACCAACGATCCGGAACTCGATGCGGCATTCGCCTTCCTGCAGAACGGTGCGGGTGCGGTGCCCGGCCCGTTCGACGCCTACCTCACCCTGCGCGGCACCAAGACCCTCGCGGTGCGGATGGATCGGCACTGCGACAACGCCGAGACCATTGCCGAATTCCTCACCCGGCATCCGGCCATCTCGCAGGTCATCTATCCCGGCCTGGCCGAGCATCCGGGCCATGCCATCGCCGATAAGCAGATGAAGCGCTTCGGCGGCATGATCTCGGTGCGGCTCAACGGGGGTCGGGACGCGGCGCAGGAGTTCTGCTCGCGCACCACGATCTTCACCCTCGCCGAATCGCTCGGCGGCGTGGAATCGCTGATCGAACATCCGGCCGCCATGACACACGCCTCCACCGCGGGATCGCAGCTGGAAGTGCCGGATGATCTGGTGCGGCTCTCGGTCGGCATCGAGGACGTCAGCGATCTGCTCAGCGATATCGAACAGGCACTGGCGAACTAGGCCATGGAATCGAAGAGCGGCCGCATCCGTACTTTACGGATGCGGCCGCTCTTTATGGCTCGGGACGGGCTCCCGGCTCGGGATCAGCTGTGGTACGGCTCGGCGCTGACCAATGTCACCTTCATGGTCTTGCCATTCGGCAGCGTGTACTCACGGGTGTCGCCGACCTTCGCATCGATGAGCGCGCCACCGAGCGGCGAATTCGGCGAGTAGGTCTCGAGCTTGGAATCGTTCAGACCCTCTTCGCGGGTCGCGATGAGAAATGTCTCGGTGTCGGATTCGTCACCGTCGTAGTAGACCTTGACGACCGAACCGGGCAGTGCGACGCCGGACTTGGTGGGCGCAACGCCGACCTTGGCATTGTTCAGCAGCTCCTGCAGCTGCCGGATGCGCGCCTCCTGCTGACCCTGCTCTTCACGCGCGGCGTGGTATCCGCCGTTTTCCTTGAGGTCGCCCTCTTCGCGGCGTTCGTTGATCTCGGCGGCGATGACCGGACGATTGGCGATGAGCGCGTCGAGTTCACCCTTGAGCCTGTCGTGCGACTCCGGGGTCAGCCAAGTCACTTGCGTCTCAGTCATCTCGATCACTCCCTAGTAGTTGTTCCCGGCCGAGGCCGGGTTCCCTGATCCGCTGCAGTGCCCACAGGGGGCGGGCACGCACCAGCCGACGGCTAGTGCCATCCTGGGGAAGTTCATCGAACCCCGACAGGCCTCAGATCCGGCAAACTCACACACCCGGAACTGACAGCGCTGGCCGCTGATGCAGCAAACACGGCTCCGAGCCCCGGAACCGTGTATCACGCTATTTTAGCATGAATCACAAACATGCAGGTCGGCGTTCCTTTTGCGGACGGCTTCGGTGGTGTCTCGTCCGGAATCAGCCCGCCCGGAGGTACTTGGGCACGTTGTCGCTACAGCCGTAGATGCCGCTCGAGACCGGCCGTGCGGAGGCGCGGACGGTGGTCGTCAGCTCGATGGTGCCGCTGCCGGACGGTTCGATCAGCACCTCGCGCCGCCCCAATTCGGACCCGTCCCTGGCCATCGCGCGGACGAAACACACCACCGGCTGCTGCGGATCCTTACGGGTGACCTTGAGGTGGACCGAGATGGTCGAGTCGTCGACGACGGTATAACCGAGTTGTTCGGCGTCGATATCCTCTGGTCCGTACTTCTGGAAGCCGAGGTAGGCGACCCCGAGGCCCGCGGCGAGTACGACCGCGCCGAGTGCGAACGGAATCCAGCGGCGCGTCGGGCGTGGCGTGGCTCCGTACCGGTCGGCAGGTCGGTCGATCGGCGTGTCACCGGGCGTTTCACTCATGCCGTTTCACTCCCGGGGGGTACGTCGGAACAAAAGTCTGTCGAATGAAACTATAGGGACAGGTAGATCGGACCCCGGCGGCGGAGAGTACGAGGTATGACGGTGGCTGATGAGGTGAACGAGACGTGAGTGGCTTTCGGCTCATGGCGGTTCATGCGCACCCCGATGACGAATCGAGCAAGGGCGCTGCGACGACCGCACGGTATGCCGACGAGGGCCACGATGTCCTCATCGTCACGCTGACCGGCGGCGAACGCGGCAGCATCCTCAACCCGGCGATGGACACCCCGGGCGTGTTGGAACGGATCGATGAGATCCGGCGCGAGGAGATGGAGGCCGCGGCCGCCGCGCTCGGTGTGCGCCAGACCTGGCTCGGTTTCGTCGACTCCGGCCTGCCCGAGGGCGATCCGCCGCCACCGCTACCCGAGGGCTGCTTCGCCCTGGTCCCGCTGGAGGAGGCTGTCGAGGCGCTGGTCCGCGTGGTGCGCGAGTTCAGGCCGCATGTGATGACCACCTACGACGAGAACGGCGGTTATCCGCATCCGGATCACATCCGCTGCCATGAGGTGTCGATGGCCGCGTTCGAGGCGGCCGGTGATCCGGCGCGCTTCCCGGACGCGGGCGAGCCGTGGCAGCCACTGAAGATCTACTACGACCACGGTTTCACCATGGCGCGCCTGGACGTATTCGCCGCCGAATACGAGCGGATCGGTGAGTCGTTCCCGCTGCAGGAGTGGCTGGAACGCACGCGCGCCTACCGGCGGGGCCGCCCCGACGGCATGACCAGGGTGACCACCCAGATCGAATGCGCCAAGTACTTCCCGCAGCGCGATGACGCCCTGCGGGCACACGCCACGCAGATCGATCCCAACGGTGCGTTCTTCGCGATTCCGATGGAAATGCAGCAGCGGCTGTGGCCCACCGAGGAGTTCGAACTGGCCAAGTCCAGGGTCGACGCCACGCTGCCGGAGACCGATCTGTTCGCCGGTATCGAAGACGAGTACCGGTGATGTTGGCCTTCCTCGCGCAGTCTCCCGGCACGCCCACCGGACCCGAATTCGGTAAGGCGTCGCCGCTCGGCCTGGTGATCGTCCTGGTGTTGCTCGCTGGGACGGTCCTGCTGGTGCGTTCGATGAACCGGCATATCAAGGGTCTGCCCACGACCTTCGAGCCCGAACATCCGGAACCGGATCAGGCGGCCGACGATGGCACGGAACCGGGGATCGCCCGGCTCGAGAACAAGGATGCCGAATCCGACGATGGGCCTGATAAAACCTGATTTCACAGCCGTTGCTCGAAAAGCGCGGCATGCTGGCGCTGGCCGACCTCGGCGAAATCACGCCGGAGCCCCGAGCCCGGCCCGGCCCAGTCCCGTGCCGAACTGCTCACCGACCGGTGACGCGGTGGTGCAGACCCGGCTCGACGAGCCGGTCGCACCGTTGGCCGATATCCAGATCCGCCATCTCGGCGCCGTGTTCGCCAGGGGGCCGTTCACATCTCGGCGCCCCCGATCATGTGCTGCTCAGGAAGGTATCGGCGCAACCCTTTCGGGTCCTCGTCGTGCTGGATTCCGTGATCTGGGCGGCGTTGGATCGAGTTTGGATGTCACCCGGTTGTGCTACATCTTCTGCTGAGTCTTCGAGTGAAGGATGCCCATGGACACTGTGATCGGACAGATCGACCGCGCACTGGATATGGCGGGTGCGATCGTGATCGCCGCCGTCGACGGCGACCGGCTCGCGGCGCCGACGCCGTGTCAGGATTGGGATGTGCACGCGGTGCTCAATCATGCCGTCGGCAATATGCATCGGTTAGCGGCTCAGGTGAGCGGTACCGATGCGGGTGCCGGACTCGAGGATGACTGGCTGGGCATCGATCCGCAGGGCGCGTTCGCGGCGGCCGCCGAAGTCGACCGCGCCGCCTGGCATCGCCCCGACGCCCTGACCGGCACCGTGCACATGGCGCTCGGTGAGCTACCCGGTCCGGCGGCCGCCATGGTCCATCTCACCGACGTTGTCGCGCACGGCGTCGATATCGCGGTGGCCATCGACCGGCCCGACCTCGCCGATGACGAACTGTGCGCCGAAGTGCTGACCACGATGCACGCCATGGGCGGGCTGGACGGGTTCCGCAAACCGGGCATGTTCGACGAGGAGGTCACGGTACCCGCGGACGCGCCCGCGCACCGTCGACTGCTCGGCTATCTGGGCCGCGCCTGGTAACCGCTTGTCGCACGGTGACGAGCGGGAGCCCTCCATCAGCGCGACAGTCGACTGACTCGAAGCGATCGCGGCAGTCGTGCAGGAGATCTTCTGTGAGGCCGGCGTGCGTGGTGGGGTGTCCGTCCGATGTTTCGATTGCGCTGGTGAGGCGGGTTCGGTGCCGATGAACCGGTGGTGCTGGCATCGGTGGTGATGGTGCCGTTGGTGCTGGAGTTCGCTCGGTAGGTGGCGACGGGTCAGTTCGACCCGACCGATCGGGTGCGGGCGTGGGCGGCGGACCGGCTCGGTGGCGTCAGCTCGAGCGATGCGGCGTTCTGCGCGCTGACCGTGAGCGATAACACCGCCCACCATGGGGTCGGGCTGCGCCTATTCCGCGTCGTGGTGGCCGCGACTGCTCTGCGTGCGGCCGAGCCGACGGTCTCGACCTCGGTCATGGGTATGTGGGTGGCACCGTGTGCTCGTCCGATGTGGAAGGCTGGCACTTGTGAACAGACTGGTCAGTGCTACTTCGCCTTATCTGCTTCAGCATGCCGACAACCCGGTCGAATGGCGTGAGTGGGATGCCGGTGCCCTGGCGGAGGCGGTTGCGCGGGACGTGCCGATCCTGCTGTCGATCGGCTATGCGAGTTGCCACTGGTGCCATGTGATGGCGCACGAATCGTTCGAGGATGCGCGGACGGCGGCGCAGATGAACGAGAACTTCGTATGCATCAAGGTGGACCGTGAGGAGCGTCCGGATCTGGACGCGGTCTATATGAACGCGACGGTGGCGATGACCGGGCAGGGTGGCTGGCCGATGACGTGCTTCCTCACGCCGAAGGGTGAGCCGTTCTACTGCGGTACCTATTACCCGAAGGTGCCCCGTGGCGGGATGCCGTCGTTCACGCAATTGCTCACGGCCATTACCGATACCTGGAAGACGCGCCGTGACGAAGTGGACAAGGCCTCTGCTCAGGTGACCGACGCCTTGCGCGCACAGGCCGCCGGGCTGGCCTCGGCCGATGTGACGATTTCGGCCGAATTACTCGATCATGCGGTCGCCGCGGTGCTGCGTGATGAAGATCCGAAGCACGGCGGCTTCGGTGGTGCGCCGAAGTTTCCGCCGTCGGCATTGCTGGAGGGGCTGCTGCGGAGCTGGGAGCGTACCGGCGATGCCGCGACCTTCGATGTGGTGCATCGGACGGCCGAAGCCATGGCGCGCGGAGGTATCTACGATCAGTTGCGCGGTGGGTTCGCTCGCTATTGCGTCGATGCCGCATGGGTGGTGCCGCACTTCGAGAAGATGCTCTATGACAATGCGCAACTGCTGCGCGCCTATGCGCATCTCGCTCGACGGACGCCCCCGCGGGAGCGAGAGTCTTTGGCACACAGGGTTACCCGTGAGACGGTGCACTTCATCCTCGATGACCTCGGCACCGACCACGGGGGGTTCGCATCCGCATTCGACGCCGACACCCATGTGGAGCCGGGTGGACCAGGCGTCGAAGGCGCGACCTACGTTTGGACACCGGCCGAGTTGATCGGGGAGCTCGGCGCTATCGAAGGTGCTTGGGCCGCAGAGGTTTTCGGGGTCACAACCGCCGGGAACTTCGAGCAGGGCACCTCGGTGCTCACCCGGTATGCCGATCCGGATACGTTGTCCGACAACGGGCCCGCCGCCCGCGAGCGCTTCGCACGTGTCCGCGCCACGCTAGGCGAGGCCCGTGCGCGACGCCCACAGCCGGACCGTGATGACAAGGTGGTGACCGCCTGGAACGGTATGGCCATTACGGCCCTGGCCGAGGCGGGTTCCGCACTGCGGCAAGATGATTGGGTCGAGGCCGCGGCCCGCTGCGCCCGCTTCCTGCTGTCCGAGCATGTTGTCGACGGCCGCGTACGCCGTGCCTCGCTCGGTGGTGTGGTCGGCACGTCTCCCGGGGTGTTGGAGGACTACGCCTGGTTGGTCACCGGCCTGCTGGCCTTGCATCAGGCCACCGGCCGAATCGACTGGCTCGAACATGCACAAAGCCTGCTGGACAAGGCAATTCAACACTTCGCCGACCCAGCCGCGCCCGGCAACTGGTTCGACACCGCCGATGATGCCGAAACCCTCGTTACCCGCCCGCGCGATCCCATCGACGGCGCGACCCCCGCGGGCGCGTCCGCCTTGGCCGAGGCCCTCCTCACCGCTGCTGCCGCCAGTGGTCCGGAACCCGCCCTCCGCTACCGCGAACTGGCCGACCAAACCCTCCAACGCGGTGCCGTTGTCCTGGCCCGCGCGCCTCGCTCGGCAGGCCAATGGCTCACCGTAGCCGAATCCGCCCTCCGCGGCCCCCTCCAAGTGGCCATCGCCCTACCCGACAACTCCGCCGCGGCATTGGAATTGATCGCCACCGCCCGCACCGAAGCCCCCGGCGGCGCCGTAATCATCGCTGCCCCCACCAACTCGGTCCCCCTCCTGACCGACCGCCCGCCGGTCAACGGCGCCCCCTCCGCATACGTCTGCCGCGGCTCCATCTGCGACCTCCCCGTAACGGCCCCACCCGACCTGCGCACCTCCCTGAACCGCCGATAGTGGGTGAGGTTCGCCACGATGGCGATCGGCGCGAGCAGTCCGACGCGCGTAATCGCCCGCGGCGACCTCGCCGACTTGATATCGGCGGATACGCTCAGCGCAGTACGAGTAGCCAGATGGCGGCGTAGTGGCAGAGGGCGGCGAGGACGGTTGCGGCATGGAAGAACTCGTGGTGGCCGAAGACGGTGGGCCACGGGTTCGGCCATTTCGTCGCGTAGAGGATGGCGCCGCCGCTGTAGACCAGACCGCCGATGAGCAGCAGGATCAGCGGCGCGATGCCGATATTCGCATCGAGTTGCCCGGCCACCGGCACGATCGCCCAACCAAGCAACAGATAGAGCGGCACCCCGACCCAGCGGGGAGCGGTGGGCCGCAGCAGTTTCAACGCCACACCGGCCAGTGCGCCCAGCCACACCACCAGCAGCAGTACCCGGCCTGTCCGCCCCGGTAGGCCGAGTAATGCGAACGGTGTATAGCTGCCCGCGATGAACAGGAAGATCATCGAGTGATCGGCGCGTTTCATCTGGACGCGCGTTTTCGCGGTCGACCAGGTCACCCGGTGGTAGACGGCGCTGATGCCGAACAAACCGCACACGGCCAGCCCGTAAACCAGAGTGGACCAGCCAGCCGTCGCCGAGACGTCCGCCGCTGTCGAAACCAAGACAACTACCGCGATTGCGGCGATGCCGACCGCCCAGGTATGGATCCAGCCCCGCATCCGCGGCTTGATCAGAGTCGCTGTGCCCGGGACGGCGACCGGTGTCGCATCGGCGGCGTCGATCATTTCGGACACGAGTTACCTCCTAGTGGTACTTGTCAGTAACCTACGGTGCCGTAAGTGCGGTGTCTCGTCACTGTACCCGGAAACCCACGGCGTGTGCGACGCCCGGAGGTGGTGGCGCAGCATGAGCTCGGAGGGCAGTGCGCGTCGCGAATCGAATACCCGCGCGGGGTGCCGTGACGGGTCTGGAGGCGGGATAGCGCAGCGTAACCCGAGGGCTTCGCGGCATGCCGCACATCGAACACAGTCGATGTGGGGCTCGCGCCGCGCAGGCGTAGGGTTGGTCGCCGTGGAGCTTCCGAGTCGGGTGCGTGGATTGCCATACCGCATCTACGAGGCACGGCTGTCCAAGCAGCTGGCCGGCAAACAACATCCTCGGCACGTCGCGGTGATGTGCGATGGTAATCGGCGCTGGGCCAGAGAAAACGGTTTCACCGATGTGAGCCACGGGCATCGGGTCGGCGCGCTGAAAATCGCCGAACTCGTCGGTTGGTGTGCGGACGAGGGCATCGAGATGGTGACCGTCTATCTGCTGTCCACCGAGAATCTGCAGCGCGATCCCGACGAACTGGAGACCCTGTTCGAGGTGATCACCGATGTCGTCGAGGAGCTGTCGGCACCGGAACAGAACTGGAGTGTGCGCATCGTCGGCACGCTCGACGGCTTTCCGGAACTGGTCGCCAAGCGTCTGCGTACCGCGGCCGAACGCACCAGCGGACGCGACGGTGTGCACGTGAACGTCGCGGTCGGCTACGGCGGTCGGCAGGAGATCGCGGATGCGGTCCGCAAACTGGTCCGCCAGGAGATCGCGGCGGGCGAGACGGGCGAGGACCTGGTCCAGTCGATCACCGTGAACTCCATCGGTCAGCACCTCTACACCTCCGGTCAGCCCGATCCCGATCTGGTCATCCGAACCTCCGGTGAGCAGCGGCTTTCCGGGTTTTTGCTGTGGCAGAGCGCATACTCGGAGATCTGGTTCACCGAGGCGTACTGGCCGGAATTCCGGCGGGTGGACTTCCTGCGCGCCTTGCGCGACTACGCCGCTCGACATCGCCGGTTCGGTATCTGACGCAACGGTATTCACGTACAGTCCGGTTTGTGGGTAAGGCGGGCGTGTTGCCGGGGCCGGAGGGGAATAGATGCCCTACGTCGGCTACGAGGACTTCGGTCGGCGCTTCCTGGAGTACGCGGCTTACGAACAGCGCATTTCGGACGCGTTCGCCCAGTTGACCGGTGCCGCCTTCGATTTGGGCCCGATCGGTGTCGGGCCCGCCGAGTTGGCGAAGGTCGCCGCGCAGGTGCGACTCGGTGAGCCGAAGCTGCAACGATTCGTCGACCAGGTCATTACGGCTACAGCTTGCGCAACCGCAGGCGGTTGATGCTGTGGTCGGCGTCTTTGCGCAGTACCAGCGTCGCGCGCGGACGCGTGGGCAGGATGTTGTCCACCAGATTGGGCCGGTTGGTGGAGTTCCAGATCTCCTTGGCGGTGGCCGTCGCCTGGTCGTCGGTGAAGCCCGCGTAGTGGTGGAAATGCGAGTTCGGATCGGCGAAGGCCGTTTCGCGCAGGGTGAGAAACCGTTGCACGTACCAGTTCTCGATGTCTTCGATGCGCGCGTCGACGTAAATCGAGAAGTCGAACAGATCCGAGACCATCAAACGCGGACCGGTCTGCAACACGTTGAGACCTTCCACGATGAGAATGTCGGGCTGGGTCACGCAGTGGAACTTGCCCGGCACGATGTCGTAGGAGATATGCGAATACACCGGCGCACATACCTCGGCCGCACCGGATTTCACCTCGGTGACGAAGCGCAGTAGTTTGCGGCGGTCGTAACTTTCCGGAAAACCCTTGCGGTCCATGATGCCGCGCCGAGTCAGTTCCACGGTGGGATATAAGAATCCGTCGGTTGTGACCAAATCCACACGCGGATGGTGATCCCACCGCGCGAGCAGGGCCTGTAGTACACGTGCGGTGGTCGATTTTCCGACCGCGACACTGCCCGCGACACCGATCACGAATGGCACCTGCTGATCGGGATGGGTCTCCCCGAGAAAGGTCGCGGTCGCGGCGAATAGCCGTTGACGTGCGGCGACCTGCAGGTGAATGAGGCGAGCAAGCGGGAGGTAGACCTCGGCGACTTCTTCCAGATCGATCTGTTCGCCGAGGCCGCGAAGACCGATCAGTTCTTCCTCGGTGAGTACCAGGGGAGTCGACTTACGCAGGGTCCGCCACTGTTTCCGGTCGAATTCCACATAGGGACTCGGCTCGCTCATTCGTGCCACTTACCCGACACTCCGTTCAGACAAACACGCGTAGGTCGCACGCCGACTGTATGAGATTCGGTCCAGCTCTCGCATAGCCGAATTCTGCTCTGCCTCAACATCGTGTGAGACGCGGGGTGCCGATACCGGGTGGTAACCGGTCGATGACGTGGCCATCAGCGGCTAATGTCGGCGGACATGGAAGCGCATCCCCTTGTGACCGAGTACCTGCGACTCGGCTTGGCATTCGACCGGTTGGAGGAAGGTTTCGTCGACGCGTATATCGGTGATCCGGCGCTGCGTCACGAGGTGGAGAACGCGCCCGCGCCCGAGCCGCGCGAGCTGGCTCGGCGGGCGGTGGCATTGCGTGCGGAACTGCCCGCGGCCGGATTGTCGCCGCAGCGGACCGAATTCCTCGATGTGCACCTGCGCGCGCTGGCATGCTCCGGTCGCAAGTTCGCCGGGGACGACATCGGGTTCGTAGAGGAGGTGCGCGCGTATTTCGATGTCGATATCGCATCCGGCGATATCGCGGACTACCGCGACGCGCACCGGCAGATGGACGAGGTGTTGCCCGGCGACGGCCCGCTCGCCGAGCGGGTGACGGCATTCCGCAAGGCCGACGAGATTCCGCCGGAGCGGTTGCGGGTGTGCGTCGAGGCGTTCTCGAGTGCGCTACGGGAACGGGTGCGCGAGCGTTATCCGCTGCCCGACCACGAGCACGTCACCTATGAGGTGGTGGGGGATAAGCCGTGGTCGGGCTTCAATTACTACCTGGGCAACTACCACTCCCGGGTCGCGATCAACTCGGATCTCAAACAGCATATGGCGCATCTGCCCAGCCTTGTCGCGCACGAGTCCTATCCGGGACATCACACCGAGCACTGCCGCAAAGAGGCCGGTCTGGTCGCGAACGGGCAGGCCGAGCAGACGCTGTTCCTGGTGAATACCCCGCAATGCCTGATGGCGGAGGGGCTGGCGGATCTGGCGCTGCGCTCGATCGTCGGACCCGGCTGGGGCAAGTGGGCGCAGGATATCTACGCCGATCTGGGTCTGCGTTTCGAAGGTGAACGCGCCGAACAGCTTTCGAATGCCTCGGCCGAATTGCTCGGGGTCAGGCAGGATGCCGCGCTGCTGCTGCACGATCAACATCGCGACGCCGACGAGGTCGTCGAATTCTTGCAGCGTTGGAGCCTGACCACCCAGGAACGTGCCCGCCAGTCCCTGCGCTTCCTGTCCTCACCGCTCTGGCGCGCCTACATCAGCACCTACGTCGAGGGCTACCGCCTGCTCGGCGGCTGGCTGGACCGCGCCGTCGACGCCGATGACCGCGCCGACCGCTTCCGCCGCCTCCTCGACGAACCTCTCACCCCCGGCGCTCTGCGCGCCATGTGATGCGCACCGAGATGGGGTCGGATTCCAACGCCTTGATCGTCCATGCCGTGGCGGATTCGGCGGCGCGGCCCCTGGCGAAGGTGTGGGCGCGGGCGGCCACATCGTCATCGGGGACGAAGGCCGCGGTGCCGGTATACCAGCGCTTGCCCTGGCGCAGCCGGACCTCCGGATGCACGGCGATATTGCGGGCCCAACCCGCGCGGTGGCCGTGCTGGGAGATCAGCCACGCGCCCTCGTCATCCATGGAGACGGTGACCGGCACGCGGCGCGGCTGACCGGATTTGGCGCCTATGGTCTCCAATTCGGCGAGTATCGAGGAGCGGATGCCGATCCGATCGAGCAGTCCGACCGCGGGATTGACGAGATAGCGGCCGATCAACCGCTCCCGACGGAACTTGCGTGCGGCGGCTGCGGCGGAGCGTTGGCTCATAGCTGTCTCCTTCAGCGGAAGATGACGCAGGTCGTGGAGCCGTGCGCGACCAACTTACCCTGGTCGTCCACGACGCGGCCCTCGGCGGTCGCGGTGGTGCGGCCGACATGGATGGTGGTGCCGGTCGCGATCAAGCGACGGTCGTCGGTGGGTACCGCGCGGATGTAGTTGATCTTCAGTTCCAGCGTGGTGTAGCCGACACCGGCATCGAGCGTGGTGTGCACCGCACAGCCCATTACCGAATCGAGCAGGGTGGCGCAGATGCCGCCGTGCGTGGTCCCGAGCGGATTGGCGAAATCGGGCCGGGTCCGCAGCGCGAAGACCGCCTTGCCGAACTCGAGTTCCTCGACCTGCAAACCGAGCAGATCGCCGATGAACGGTGGCCGCGAGTCCGTCGTCATCGCGGTACGCAGCAGTTCGAGTCCCGACAACTGCGCCGGATCGGTCGGAGCCTTCATTGATCTCGTCCTTTCGATGAACCGATCGGTCCACATCTGTCATGATTGGAGCATGGACCGATCGGTTCACGCAAGCATGGTTAGGAGGATGGCGATGACCTCGGGTCCGCGCGACCGGCTGATCGACAGCGCCATCGACCTGGTGCGCGAACAGGGCGTACACGCCGCCGGGCTCGCCACCCTGCTGGAACGCAGTCGCGTCTCCCGTAACTCGCTCTACCAGCACTTTCCATCCGGTAAGGGTGAGCTGGTCGAGATCGCGACCAGGACGGCGGGTGAGCGTCTCGCCGCGATGATGGACAAGATCACCGGCTCCGGATCGGCCGAGCAATGGATCGTCGCGCTGGTCGGCCGGTGGCGGCGCGCGCTCGAAAGGTCCGCGTTCACCGCGGGATGTCCGATCGTCGGCGCCGCACTCGCCGAATCCGAACCGCGGGTGCAGGCCACCGCGGGCGCCGTCTTCACCGACTGGACCGACCAACTCGCGAAAGGATTGTGCGACAAGGGGCTATCGGCCGAGGAGGCGCGATCGCTGGCCGGGTTCGTGATCAGTGCGCTGGAGGGAGCCATCATTCAATCCCGGGCGCTGAAATCCACGCGGCCGCTCGACGATGCGCAAGTCCATCTCACCGCCCTGTTGCGCTCCGCGGTCCCTGAGGCTTGACGGGTCTGTCGCCGGATAAGATGAGTCCACGCGACTGGCGCACTCGAGGTGGAAGCAACCACCGGGAAGCACCCTCGCCCCGCACCGCGCGCCTGGGTGCCGGGCTCATGGGCTTCGGGGTGCGCGCCCCGGGGCATCCGGACCACGGAGGTTGCGATGCAGACCGAGACACAGAACCCCCTGATCGGCGCGGCGCGGATGGCAAATAGACTCGACCAGGTGACGCAGACGACCGCCTCTGTCAATACTCGATCCCTCGGTGAGCTCGATCCGGAGCTCGCTGCCGCGATGGCAGGCGAACTCGCCCGCGAACGCGACACCCTCGAGATGATCGCCTCGGAGAACTTCGTGCCGCGCGCGGTGCTGCAGGCGCAGGGCAGTGTGCTCACGAACAAGTACGCCGAGGGGTACCCGGGCCGTCGCTACTACGGCGGCTGCGAGCACGTCGATATTGTCGAGACCCTCGCCCGCAATCGCGCCAAGGAACTCTTCGGCGCCGAATTCGCCAATGTGCAGCCGCATTCGGGCGCGCAGGCGAATGCCGCGGTGCTCATGGCGCTGATGGAGCCGGGTGACCGGTTGCTCGGCCTCGACCTCGCGCACGGCGGTCACCTCACCCACGGCATGCGGCTGAACTTCTCCGGCAAGCTCTACGAGGTGCACTCGTATGGGGTCAGCAAGGAAGATCACCGCATCGATATGGATGAGGTGCGCAAGACCGCGCTCAGCTCGCGGCCGAAGGTGATCGTCGCCGGTTGGTCGGCCTATCCGCGGCACCAGGATTTCGCCGCGTTCCGGGAGATCGCCGATGAGGTCGGTGCGAAGCTGTGGGTCGATATGGCGCACTTCGCCGGTCTGGTCGCGGCTGGTCTACATCCCTCGCCGGTGCCCTACGCCGATGTGGTGTCCTCCACCGTGCACAAGACCCTCGGCGGCCCGCGCTCCGGACTGATTCTGGCCAAGCAGGAGTATGCCAAGAAGCTCAACAGCTCGGTGTTCCCCGGCCAGCAGGGCGGTCCGCTCATGCATGTGATCGCCGCCAAGGCCGTCGCGTTCAAGATCGCGGCGAGCGCCGAATTCAGGGAGCGTCAGGAGCGCACCCTGTCCGGTTCGAAGATTCTGGCCGAGCGGCTCGGCGGCGCGGATGTCAAGGACAAGGGCATCAGCGTGCTCACCGGCGGCACCGACGTGCACCTGGTGCTGGTCGACCTGCGCAACTCCGAGATCGACGGTCAGCAGGGTGAGGATCTGCTGCACGAAATCGGAATCACGGTCAACCGCAACGCCGTTCCGTTCGACCCGCGCCCGCCGATGATCACCTCCGGCCTGCGCATCGGCACCGCCGCCCTCGCCACCCGCGGCTTCGGCGATGTCGAATTCACCGAGGTAGCCGACATCATCGCCACCGCATTGGCGGGCGGCTCCGACATCGACGCTCTGCGCGCCCGCGTCACCAAGCTCGCCCGAGATCTGCCCCTCTACAACGGGCTCGAAGACTGGCGCCTGCTCGGCTGAGCCGCTGATTCCGATTCGCCTGGGAATCCAGCTGCGCGTCAACGGCATCCGTTCGCGTGCGGGGATTCCCAGGCGAATTCGTTTGTGGACAAGGCCGAAGCCTTCTCCATCGCGATCTGATGGTTGAAGGCCGGGAGGATGCGCAGGCGCGCGACGGCGCGGTTTCGAGGACAAGGTCTAGGCCTCGATCACCGATCGCGTGCGTATGCCGCTGTGCTACCGGTCCACGCGGGCTTTCGCGCGGACGATGGATTCGTCGAGGTAGCGGGTGATATCGGCGCTCGAGCCCGGGCGGATCATGAGTGCGCGGTTGGCGGGGACCTCGCAGTAGCGCCCGGCCTTGGTATCGATCCAGCGGAGCTTTCCGGTCCGCAGGGGTTCGGCGTTGCGGGGGCCGACCAGGACGGTGGCGGTGCCGCTGGTATCGCAGGGTTGGTGCCAGAAGCGGCGGTAGCGATCCTGGATGGCGCGGGACGGGGAGTTGCCGAAGGGGTCGGGGTGTTCGTCGTTGAGATCGTCGAGGAGATAACTCTTTTCGGCTGCCGTCCCGGGCGGAGAATCGGGGAGCAGTCGAATCAGCTCGGTGGCGAGCTGGTCGACGCGCACGCGCCGCACCTGTACGGTGCCGCCATCCGGTGCCGCCGCCTGCAGTGCGATGACGCCCGGTCCAGTGCGGGTGGCGCAGCCGATCGCGCGCAGTTCGATCGCTCTGCCGGTGTTATCGATGCCGAAGAGTTCGATGCGCCACTCTGGTTTGGCGAGCACACCGATGGCGCGCAGCAGTGGCGCATTGTCTTCGCGGGCCAGCTCCGCACGGAATTGTCGCTGGTAGGCGCGATATTCGTGGAGTCCGGGGAAGCGGCTGGTGAAGCGAAACGGAAAGGGCATGCGATCGAGGCCGGTGCCGAACCAGGCCGCCGCGAACTGCTCGGCGGACAAGGTCCACTGCGTCATCATTGCCCCCCGAGCACGGGCGGTACGGTCTTGTCCACCTCGCCGATGAGGTGCTCGCCGTGCTCCTCGGTGCGCAGGTAGGCCGCCGACTTATGGTCACCGTCCTCGGCCCGCCGGCTACGCGCGCCCGGCGGAAACATCCCGGAGTATCCGGCGGATCCCGTCGCGCCAACCCGACTCGGTGCACTGGTGCCGGGTTGAGCCGCCGTCGGTTCCGGTGTGGTGCCCGGCACCGACTTGCCAGGACTCGGAGTTGCGCCGGTGTCGGACGCGCTGCCGGGGCTCGGGGAGGCAACCGTCGGGCTCGAGGTCACCGGCGTGCTCCCGACCGACGTGATGGTGGTCGGCGAGATCTGCGGGCTGACCGTCGCTGGGGCGGTCGAGGTGGTGGAAATATGCGTGTACGAGCTCAGGGTGGTCGGTGTGCCGCTGCCAGTCGTCGATGAAATTAGTTGCGGGCCAACAGCTTCGGATTGATCCGACTTACTCGTATCCCCGTTCGGCCCGGAGCGCTTACGGGTGTCCACCGACTTCTCTATATCCCCAGCCCCGCCGCTGCCCGTACCCTCGGCCGTACCAGAGTCCCCGCCTGTGCTCTCCGCCTTACTCATTTCCTGACCGGAATCTCCAGCCTTGTCGCTGCCCTCCGGCTTCCCTGTTTCACCACCCGCAGCGGAATTTCGGCCCCTGCTCGAGGAATCGCCGCTCCCACCCAGTGAACCCCCCAACCCTGACACCCCGGAAATCGGATCAACCACCGGCGGCAACGTCGGAATCAACGGCGCGGTACTCCCATACGGCTGGATATAGAGCGTGCTCATATCATCGCGAGCCTGCTCCTCCTGCGCATGCCGGGACTCCGGATTATTCGAGGTATCCATCACCGGCGGCACCGCCACCTTGAACCGCCCCGCCGCACTCGCGGCCGCCGATAGCGGCGTCGACTGGTGAGCCAGCGACTCACCCAGCTCACCGACGCGCGCGGCATACTCCCGAATGCCGCGTACCGCCCGGTCGGCCGCCGTGCCCTCCCAATGTTGATCCACCGCTTGCTGAATCGCGGTTTCGAACTGTTGTCCGGCCTTGGTCACCGCTGCCGCGATGGCGGCCCAGGCATCGAACGCGCTGTTCAGTCCGTCCGGATTCATCTGGTCGGCGGCCTGTTTGATCTCCTCGTGTGAAAAGTTCTGCGCGTTCTCGGGATTGGTGATCGCGCGGCCGTCCATCTGTGCTGTCATGACCGAGCCAGCCCCTTCCGTCAGTGCGGTCTGACCCTATAGACGCACTCGACTCCACGCCGGTTCCCTCGAAAACCAGCCGGTTCCATACGGTCCGCTGACGGGTGTCGGTATCAGTTCGCAGTGGCGGCCGCGACCAGCGCCGGGTAGTCCGGCAGCTCGATGGTCTTGACGTTCTCGGTCATTTTCACCATCTTGTCGAACATCCACGAGTGCAGGAACCAGTTGCGGAACTTGATGCCGAGCGCGGTCTTCGGCGCGAAGAAGCGGCCCGCATTGCTGTAGTCCACGAGTTTGCCGAGCGAGTGCATGAGCTCGTCGTAGCGCGCGAAAGCCGTCCGGTAGTCGCCGTCGGCGAGCGCGAGTTCACCGGCCATGATGTAGGCCCCCTGCACCGCGAGGCCGGTTCCGAAGCCGCCCAGAGTGTTTCCGTAGCCCGAATCGCCGACCAGCGCGACCCGGCCCCGGCTGTAGCTGTTCATCTTGCGCACCATGCTGATCGAGTCCAGGAAGAAGTCGTCGAACTCCGCCATTTCGGCGAGCATGCGGGGGGCCTCCCAGCCGACGTCGGCGAAGGTCTCCTCGATGATGCGTCGCTGCGTCTCGATGTCGTCACGGGCGTAGTCGAGTTCGGGCGAGGCGAAGATGTAGAGCTGCTGTGCCTTCGAGCCGTCGGTGATGACACATTTGCCCGGCTCGTTGTAGCCGTGGGCCGTCATCCGCTCGGGGATGCCTTCGGACTCGGTCGCCCACGGGCTCGCGCCCGCGACGCAGTAATAGTGGCCGAGGTGCTTGACGAATTCCTTTTCCGGCCCGAACGCCAGACGCCGTACCCGCGAATGGATTCCATCGGCGCCGAAGACCAGATCGAAGCCGCGCGGCGCGCCCTTCTCGAATTCGACCCACACGCCGTGGTCGGTCTCGGTGAGCGCGCTGATCGAGTCGCCGAATACGTATTCGCAGTCCTGGTAGGTCTTTTCGTACAGGATCCGCGACAGATCCCCGCGCAGGATCTCCACGTCGCCGCCGGTGAAATCGCCGGAAATGAGCGCCTGCTGCTCGCCCTTGCCGTCGACGATCGCGATATCGGTGGTGCCGGTGCGGTGCGCGTAGATCTCGTCCAGGATGCCCATCCTTTCGAGCACCTTGTGGTGCGTTTCGCCGGTGAAGTCGACGGCCTGACCGCCCGGCCGCGGCTGGGGTGCGCGCTCGACCACCGTGACGGCGAATCCGTAGCGGGTCAGCCAGTAGGCGAGTGCGGGGCCGGCGATGCTCGCGCCGGAGATGAGAACGGTCTCGTTACGCATGGTGTCTCCTGAACGTCGTTATCTGCGTCCGATGGAATCTGTATCCATAGGACACAAATTAGTGTGTGATGTACACAGTTACTTGTCAACATGAAATGCGTAAGGATGTGGAAATGCCTGCACCGACCACCCTCGAACTGCTCTGGGGCACCCAGCGGCGGCCCAAGCGCGGCCCCAAGCCCGCGCTGTCACTGGAGGGGATCGTCGCGGAGGCCATTGCCCTCGCTGATGCCGAAGGCCTGGCGAACCTGTCCATGCAGCGCCTGGCCGAACGCCTCGGCTTCACCAAGATGTCGCTGTACCGATATGTGCCGGGCAAGGATCAGTTGACCGCTCTGATGGTGGACGCCGCGATCGGAAGTCCGCCGGATATCGTTGCAGCGCAACATGGTTCGGGCGATGAGTCGTGGCGAACCGGACTGCGCCGCTGGGCCGAGACGATCTTCGAGCGCTACAGCGCACACCCCTGGTCGATCGGCCTGACCATCGGTGTGCGCGCCATCGGCCCGAATGAAATGGGCTGGATGAATGCCGCGCTCACCGCGCTCGACGGCACCGGATTGACCGGTCCCGAGCAGCTGGACACCATCGTGCTGCTCAACGGGCACATCCGCAGCCTGGTGCAACAGGTGACGACCGTGGACCGGAGGGAGAGCGCGCAGCAGATCGCGGGTCGGTTCGCCGAGATGATGGCCGCCGTTGGCGACCGGTTTCCCCTGGTTTCGGCCGCCTTCGCCGAGGAGGCCGCTGCCACCGGCGAACCACCCGCCGCGGGGGGCCCCGGTGCTGCGCTGAGCTTCGGCATCGACCGAATTCTCGATGGTCTGGGTGTCCTCATCGCCGACCGCCGCCGACAGTAGCGGCTTAGGCTCGGTGCATGAGTGAGCGCAGCGAGCGAACATCGAACACAGCGACAACGTCGGTCATGCTCGAGCCGAGCGCTAGCGAGGCACAGGCATGAGTGACGAACTCGAACTCGAGCAGGACGCGGTTACCACGGTGCGGGAGTTTTTCGCCGCACTCGAGATCGGTGCGGTAGCGGAGGCACTGGACCTGCTGCACCCCGATGTCGTCTGGAAGAACACCTCACTGCCGACGGTCGGTGGGGGCCTCACGCGCAAGATCCTGCGCGGGCTCAATCGCGACACCATCGGCTTCGCCGCCGAAATGCATCACATCGCCACGAACGGCGACTTCGTACTGACCGACCGTACCGATATCCTGCGCGTCGGTCCGCTGCGGATCGCGTTCTGGGTGTGCGGCACCTTCGAGTTGCGCGACGGCCGAATCATCCTGTGGCACGACCACTTCAGCTGGGAGAACTTCCTGCGCGGCACCGCCGTCGGCCTGTTCCGCGCCGCGCTGCCCCAGCGGTGAGGTCAGGCGTGCTTGGCGAGGTAATCGAGGTAGTAGGGACGCAGGACTTCGGCGATCTTGCCGTCGCCGGCGTGGATGTAGTCGTCGATCATCGGCAATACGTATTTGATATCGGCCTCGCTCTCGCCGAGATCGCCCGCGGCGGCTTCGGCGGCGGGGATCGATTTCAGTAGCCGCCACAGATATTTGATGTCGCCGCGCCGCGCCGCGAGCCGGACCGCACGGTCGTGCAGTTCCTTGGACGACAGCTTCTCCAACTCCTCGTTACCGGCCATACCTGCGACTCTATCGCTCCGACGATGAAGGGGTTAACGACAAATTCACGGACGCGCCTACCTGCGCCCGAGCGCGAACCGTGCAGTCGGCGGTAGCGTCGTTGGTGCGGGCCGCGTCGGTGTGGCTCGTACGGGAGGTCCTGAACCGTGACTGAGCTATTCAGTACGAGGGGGCCGGCACCCGGCCCTTGTGGCATCTGACGCAAGTCGGATCCCATCAGGACGGACCGGTCCAGCGAGATCGTTCGTGCGGGTGCCGCGCGGACATAAAGGAGCCCACCGTGACTGCTGCACGCTCCGTTCCCGCTCCCTCGGCGAAATCCAGCTCCGCGAAATGCGAAGCCGCCGCGAAGGGGGCCCGCCCCTCGCATTCCCAGAAATCCTTCGTCATCGACACCTCGGTTCTCCTCTCGGATCCCTGGGCTTTCACCAGGTTCGGCGAACACGATGTCGTATTACCGCTGGTCGTGATCAGCGAACTCGAAGGTAAGCGTCATCATCACGAACTGGGCTGGTTCGCGCGGGAAGCCCTGCGCAACCTCGATGATCTGCGTCTGCAGTACGGCAGGCTGGATCAGCAGGTGCCGATCGGCACCGAGGGCGGAACGCTGCAGGTGGAACTCAACCACACCGACCCCGCGGTACTCCCGGTCGGATTCCGCACCGACACCAATGATTCCCGCATCCTGGCCTGTGCGCTCAATCTGGCGGCCGAGGGCCGTCAGGTGGTGCTGGTGTCCAAGGACATTCCCTTGCGCGTCAAGGCGAGTGCGGTGGGTTTGCACGCCGACGAATACCACGCCCAGGACGTGGTGACCTCCGGCTGGTCCGGAATGGCGGAGATCGATGTCTCCAAAACACTGATCGATCAGCTTTACGCCGAGGCTGTGATCGATCTGGACGAAGCGCGGGAACTGCCGTGCCACACCGGAATCCGGTTGCTCGGCGCAAGCTCCAGCGCCCTGGGTCGGGTCACTCCGGACAAGCGAGTGCAGCTGGTACGTGAGCGCGAGGCGTTCGGACTGCACGGCCGCTCGGCCGAACAGCGCATCGCGCTGGATCTGCTGCTGGACGAAAGCGTCGGCATCGTCTCGCTCGGCGGCCGGGCTGGTACCGGCAAGTCGGCGCTGGCCCTGACAGCTGGTTTGGAGGCGGTGCTCGAGCGGCGCACACAACGCAAGGTGGTGGTGTTCCGTCCGCTGTACGCGGTCGGTGGGCAGGATCTCGGCTATCTACCGGGATCGGAGAGCGAGAAGATGGGCCCGTGGGCCCAGGCTGTCTTCGACACGCTGGACGGATTGGCCAGTCGCGAGGTGATGGAGGAGGTGCTCAGCCGCGATATGTTGGAAGTCTTGCCGCTCACCCACATTCGCGGTCGCTCGCTACACGATTCGTTCGTGATCGTGGACGAGGCGCAGTCGCTGGAGCGCAACGTGCTGTTGACGGTGCTCAGCCGACTGGGCACCGGATCGCGCGTCGTACTCACCCACGATGTGGCCCAGCGTGACAATCTGCGGGTCGGTCGGCACGACGGTGTCGCCGCCGTGATCGAAAAGCTCAAGGGGCACCCGCTTTTCGCGCATATCACGCTGACCCGTAGCGAACGGTCGCCGATCGCGGCGCTGGTGACCGAGATGTTGGAGGAGTACGGCCCGAGCGCCTAGCGCTATCAGCAACCATCCAGGGTGTGTTTCCTATCACAATCAAACGGGTAATATCCGCGTGATACCTGTTCAGTGGCGGCCCGGCGATTCTATAAAGATTCGCCGGGCCGTTGCCTGGCATCGGCCTAGGCTACGCGCGACGTCACCGCGTCCGCGGTGGCATCGGTAGCCACTTTCGAGAGGATGGAAATGCACCACTTCGCTCGACGAACGGCTGGATTCACAGCGGTCACCGCGGCCGCGGCACTGCTGCTGGCCGCCGGCTGCAGCAAAGACGACGACAAGGACAACAACTCCGCCGCGTCCATGACCACCACCACGGCGGGCGCCCACGGCGAGGAGCATATGTCCGGCGCCGCCGAGGAGACCAAGATCGCCACCCAGGGCGGCGATATCACCGTCTCCGGCGTCATCTTCGATAAGTATGTGCAGTCCGGAGGTCCGACCGGTGCGCTCGGCGCCCCGCTGAAGGCGCAGGAGGATGCCGCCAACGACGGCAAATGGCAGGACTTCACCGGCGGTGCGATCGTCTGGAGCAAGGACAACGGCGCGCATATCGTCTGGGGCGAAATCCGTCAGGCGTGGGAGGACAACGACGGCCCCGAGGGCAAACTCGGCTACCCGACCAGCGACGAGAAGGACATCCCCGGCGGTAAGCAGAGCGATTTCGTCGGCGGCACCATCACCTGGGTGGACGGCAATACGACCGTCACACCGAACTCCTGATCCAGCCCCGGCGTCCGGGCGTTCGCGTGCCAGATGCGCGCGGTTCACTCGAAGGACCTGGTGCTTGTACGCTGGGACGCCGGTACTCATTTTCCTATTCGTAGATCCCGCGCATCGCGGGCCCAGCCGCTAGGTTGTGCTAGTGCAAATTCTCTTGACCGATCGCGAACTACTCGCGTCCCTTGCCGATGAGGTGGAGCTGAATCTGCGCCGCCATGTCGCCGCCGCCGACGGGTGGCAGCCCCACGACTATGTGCCGTGGGACGATGGCCGCAATTTCCGGTTCCTCGGCGGGATTGATTGGGAGCCGGAGCAATCCGAGTTGAGCGAGACCGCCAAGCTGGCGCTGACGGTCAGCGTGCTCATCGCGGACAACCTGCCCTCGTACCACCGCGAGGTCGGTAAGTACCTGCGCACGGGATCGTGGTGGCGCTGGGTCGGCCGGTGGACGGCCGAGGAGAACCGGCACGAGATCATGATTCGCAACTACCTCATGGTCACCCGGTCGGTCGACCCGGTGCAGTTGGAGCGGTTGCGGATGGACTACATGACCAAGGGGTTCCGACGTCCCCCACTGCACCTGCTCGACGTGCTCGCCACCTGCGCGTTCGAGGAGGCCGCCGCCGCCATCCGGCATCGCAACACCGCCGCGCTCGGGGAGAACGAGATGGTCACCGCGATCGCCGAGCGCATCGCGATCGACGACGAACTGCAGTCGGTCTTCTTCGCCGATCTGATCAGCGCGGCGTTCGGCCTCGCACCGGATCAGACGATGCGTGCCATCACCGACAGTGTGCTGCGGTTCCAGGTGCCGACGGTGACGCTGCCCGATGGGCGCAGCAGCGACGATGTGCTGGCCGAGGCGGGCATCTACGACCGCGCCAAGGAGGGGGAATCGGTATTCGGTCCGCTGCTGCAGCGGTGGGAGTTCTTCACGCGCACCGATATCGGTGAAGCGGGCGAGAAGGCGCGCGCGGAACTTTCGCATCTGCGGACCGGGTCGCTGGCCTGAGCTGGGAACTGATGCCGGTCGGCGCACGGTCTGCGTGCCGACCGGTTTCCCCGATTCCGGCTACTTTCCGTCCTCGACCTTGGCCATCGACAGCACATCCAAGCGGCGATCGAGTTCTTCCAGGGTGAGCTTCTCGTCGAGCAGACCGCGATCGATCACGGTCTGGCGGATGGTCTTCTGCTGTTTCAACGCCTCTTTCGCGACCGCGGCCGCTTCTTCGTAACCGATGGCGGAATTCAGCGGCGTCACAATCGACGGTGACGATTCCGCGAGGGTGCGCAGGTGATCCTCGTTCGCGACCAGTCCGCGAATGCACCTATCGGCGAACAGCCGGGACACATTGGCGAGCAGCCGAATCGACTCGAGCAGATTGCGCGCCATCACCGGGATGTAGACATTCAACTCGAATGCGCCGCCGGCACCGGCGAAAGCGACCGCCGCGTCATTGCCGATCACCTGCGCGGCGACCTGCGTAACCGCTTCGGGCAGTACCGGATTCACCTTGCCGGGCATGATCGAACTGCCGGGTTGCAGATCGGGCAGCCGGAGTTCGCCGAGACCGGTCAGCGGGCCCGAACCCATCCAGCGAATATCGTTGGCGATCTTGGTGAGGCTCACCGCGATGGTGCGCAGTGCCCCGGACGCCTCGACCAGTCCGTCACGGGCGGCCTGTGCCTCGAAGTGATCGCGCGCCTCGGAGAGTGCATCGATATCGGTCGACAGCACCAGTTCGGCAACGACTTTCGCGCCGAAACCCGAGGGCGCGTTCAGACCCGTACCGACCGCGGTGCCGCCGATGGGCAGCTCACCGAGCCGCGGCAGCACCGCCATAACGCGTTCGATACCCGCTGCGACCTGGCGGGTATAACCGCCGAACTCCTGGCCGAGGCTCACCGGCACGGCATCCATGAGGTGGGTGCGGCCGGACTTCACCACCGTATGCCATTCGGTGGACTTGTCCAGCAGTGCCAGCCGCAGATGGTCCAGTGCGGGGATCAGATCCTTGATCGCGGCCTCGGTGGCGGCGAGATGAGTGGCGGTGGGGAAAGTGTCGTTCGAGGACTGCGACATGTTCACGTCGTCGTTCGGGTGCACGATCACGCCATTGGCCTTCGCGATCGAGGCGATCACCTCGTTGGCGTTCATATTCGAACTGGTGCCCGAGCCGGTTTGGAAGACATCGATCGGGAACTGGTCGTCGTGTAGACCGTCGGCGATCTCATTCGCGGCGGTGATAATGGCATCCGCCTTGGCCGCATCGAGCAGCCCGAGATCCTCGTTCACCTTGGCACATGCGGCCTTGAGCAGGCCGAGCGCCCGGATCTGCGCCCGTTCCAAGCCACGCCCGCTGATCGGAAAGTTCTCCACGGCCCGCTGGGTCTGCGCCCGCCACAACGCGTGCACGGGAACCCGAACTTCCCCCATGGTGTCGTGTTCGATGCGGTACTGCGTCTCCTCGCTCGTCATAACCCGACCCTATGCCCAGGACGACCACCGCGGGGCTACCACGCCTGAGGCGATGCGCACACCCTCACCGCGCGCACAGAGCAAGATCGAGCCCGATCCGAATCGGACCGGGTTCGACACTTTCCGAGAAATCAGGGCAGCGGCGGCACCGCATCCTCGTCGCCGATGAAATCGACCGAGGAGTACTCGCGGAGCTTGGTGAGGCGGTGGTAGGCGTCGATCATGCGGACGGTGCCGGACTTGGAGCGCATGACGATGGACTGGGTGGAGGCGCCGCCGGGGTAGTAGCGGACGCCGCGTAGCAGGTCGCCATCGGTGACGCCGGTGGCGCAGAAGAAGACGTTATCGCCCGAGACCAGATCATTGATGGTGAGGACGCGAGCGAGGTCGTGACCGGCGTCGATGGCCTTTTGGCGTTCCTCGTCGTCCTTCGGGGCGAGCATGCCCTGGAGTTCGCCGCCCATACAGCGCAGCGCGGCCGCGGCGATAATGCCTTCGGGGGTGCCGCCGATGCCGACCAGGATGTCGGTGCCGGAATCGGGACGGGCGCAGGCGATGGCGCCCGCGACGTCACCGTCGGAGATCAGGCGGATGCGCGCGCCCGAGTCGCGGACCTGCTGAATCAGCTCGGCATGGCGCGGCCGATCCAGGATGCAGACGGTCAGATCGGACTTCGACAGGCTCTTGGCCTTGGCCACCCGGCTGATGTTCTCGCCGATCGGGGCGGAGATATCGATCACACCCGCCGCATCGGGGCCGACCGCGATCTTGTGCATGTAGAACACCGCGGACGGGTCGAACATCGCGCCGCGCTCGGCGACGGCGAGCACCGCGATGGCGCCCGGCGAACCCTTCGACATCAGGGTGGTTCCGTCGATCGGGTCGACCGCGAAATCGACCTCGGGACCGGTGCCGTCGCCTACCAGCTCACCGTTGTAGAGCATGGGCGCTTCGTCCTTCTCGCCCTCACCGATGACCACGATGCCGCGCATGGAAACGGAGCTGACCAGCTGCCGCATGGCGTCGACGGCCGCACCGTCGCCACCTTCCTTATCACCGCGGCCGACCCAGCGGCCCGCGGCCATCGCACCGGCCTCGGTGACCCGGACCAGTTCGAGCGCCAGGTTGCGGTCCGGCGCCTCGCGGCGGCTGGGTGCGGGCGAAGATGCCGTCATTACGGTGTGCCTCCTACGGTCGTTGCTACCGCTGATTCTCTCAGAAGCGCGACCGTTCCCGGTCAGGTACTACCCGTAGCGATTGCTCGCGGGTCGCTTGAAATAGTCAGGTCCAGATCTCGGACCACCTCTCCGGGACCGGGCCCGAACGGGCATGGATACTGGGAGCGTGTCGTACCAAAAACCACGCATTCTGCACGACTACCGGGATCTTTTCTGGTCACTGATCCCGTTGGTGCTGATCGCCGTGGTCTTCGCCGGACTCGCCAGTCAGTGCAGTTTCGCCGCGAACGGGCCGACCCAGGGCAATATTCCGAACTTCGACGTGACGGCCGCACTGGCCAACGATGCGAAGACGATGCCCTTCCCGGTCCGCAAACCGAGCCTGCCCGAGCACTGGACGCCGAACTCCGGTAGCCGCGACACGATCACCACGACCGGTGGCGGGCCGGTCAGCACTGTCGGTTACATCACCCCGCAGGGTACGTACATGCGGATGAGCCAGAGCAGCGCGACCGAAGAAGCACTGTCGCGCTTCGTACTCGGCTCCCGCTACGGTACCGGCACCGAGCAGGTCGGCGACCAGAAGTGGGTCGTGTACGCCGAACAGGGCTCCGAGACGGCATGGATCGCCGACTTCGGCCAGTCTCGAGTGCTCATCACCGGCGCGGGCAACCACGCCGCCTTCACGACCCTGGCCGGCGCCATCGCCGCCGCTCAGCCGCTCAGCCGCTAGTCAGAGCGGAGCTACCCACGTCAAACCGGCGGCTTCTGCCGCAAGCACCGAGGCGCTTGTCATAGGTGACGAATGCGATCAGATCAGTGGCTAGTTCCAGTGCGGTGGCCAAGTGTGGCACAAATTTGTGACACAGCGTGGCGCGGCGGATGGTTATTCGTCGGATTCGAGGTCGGTGCGGGACAGGGCGTTCTCGACTCGTTGACGCGCACCCGCCAGATGTTCCTCGCAGCGGATGGCCAGTGCCTCGCCGCGCTCCCACAGCGCGAGGGATTCGTCCAGGTCGAGGCCGCCCTGTTCGAGCATTTTGACGACGTTGACCAGTTCGTCGCGGGCGCGTTCGTAGCCGAAGGTGGAGATCTCGGCCAACTCGTCGTCCTTGCCGGGGTCGGCCAAGGTCAGTTCCTCCCTGTATCGGTCTTGCCCACTGCTCGGGTGCCCAAGGCCGCGGCGGTGATGGCGCCGTCGGCGACTCGTATCCGCAGTTGACTGCCTGCGGGCGCGTCCTCGATCGAGCGGACCACATGCCGCTGCTCACCGCTGACGCGCTGCACGACAGCGTAGCCACGGGCCAGCGTCGCGGCCGGGCCCACCGCGGTGAGTTTTTCACGCAGGTGGCGGGTTGCCGTGGTTTCGGTGCTGATCACATGTTCAGCGGTGCGGCGGGCGGCGGCGCGCAGACGTTCGATCTCGTCGTAGCGGCGGTCGAGTTCGCGTAGCGGGTCGGCCAGCACCGGCCGGGAACGGAGCTGGGCCAATGCCCTGGTCTCGCGGTCCACCCAGCCGCGCAGCGCGGCGGCGGCGCGGGCGCGCATATCGCGCACCCCGGCGAGTTCGGCCGCGGCGTCGGGCACGACGCGCTTGGCGGCATCGGTGGGGGTGGCGGCGCGCAGGTCGGCGACCAGATCACACAGCGGGTTATCGGGTTCGTGTCCGATCGCGCTGACGATCGGGGTGGACGCGGCGACTATGGCGCGGCACAGTGTCTCGTCGGAGAAGGGCAGCAGATCCTCCACGCTGCCGCCGCCGCGGGCCAGCACGATGACCTCGACGGCCGGATCACGATCGAGTCCCGCCAGCGCTTGCACCATCTGCGGTACCGCGCTCGGACCTTGCATCGCGGTATTGCGGATTTCGAAACGCACAGCGGGCCAACGGTTTCGGGCCACGGTCAGGACGTCATGCTCGGCGGCGCCGGCGCGGCCGGTGATCAGACCGATTGTCTTGGGCAGGAACGGGATCGGCCGCTTCAGCCGGGGGTCGAATAGTCCCTCCGCGGCGAGCAATGCCTTCAACCGTTCGATGCGGGCCAGCAGTTCGCCGATGCCGACCGGGCGAATCTCCATGGCGCGCAACGAAATCGTGCCGCGACCGGTGAAGAACGCGAGTTTGCCGTACACCACGACCCGGCTGCCCTCTTGTAGCGGGACTGCGGAGCGACGGATGAGATCCGGATGACACGTCACCGACAGCGACATATCGGCGGCGGTATCGCGCAACACCAGGAAGGCGGTGCTGGTGCCGGGACGCAGATTGATCTGGGTGATCTGGCCCTCCACCCAGATGCTGCCCAGCCGGTCGATCCACTGCGCGACCTTGACGGCCACCGAACGCACCGGCCACGGGTGTTCGGCGGAGTTGGCGGGAGCCGCACGGTCGGGTTGGCCGGCGGATTCCTGGCCAACCGTCGACGAGGACGCGGGAGGTTCGTTCACTGAGCCCGCACGGTGGCGATCCGATTCGTCAGCATGGTCACGAACGGCGCCCTGGCGCGCGTCTGCTGTTCGTAATCGAGCAGGGCGATCAGGTCCTCGACCGTCAGCATGCGCAGGCGGGCGCGCAACTGGGCCAGCGTCATATTGACGTAGTCGTAGCGCGTGGCCACCTCGGGCTCGACGATCTCGGGCTCGACGATCTCGGGCTGGGGTTCGATCTCGGGCTGGGGTTCGGGTTCAAGCCCGGGCTGGGGTGCCACGGAAACCTCGGTATCCGGCACGGCAATGGTCTGGACCGAGGCGGCGTGTCCGTTGCTCTCACCGGCACGGGCGGTATCGGCGGTGAAGTCGGCGGATTCGTCGTCGGTGTACACGTCGTCGGTGTACACATCGAAACGGCTGGTGCGGCCGGGAGCGGTGAACTCCGGCTCGGTGTCCTCGTCGAAGGTGGCCCAGTCGGGCTGTTCGACCGGGGTGTTCGTGAGACGCTCGAATACGCCGTCGCCCTTGAGGGCGAGGCTGGTCACGAACTGCTGGACGTGCATGGTGGTCTGCAATATCTGGCTGATCGCGGTGATCGGGAAATTCACTGCGGCAGTCGGTAGCCGACGAGTTTCTTCGATGACGCATACGGCGGCGCCGACGGCGACCCGGGCCAGGAACGGTGGTCGAAACATGCTCCTAGCCTGCCCGATACAGGATGTTATGCAAAGCACTGGTGTCACAGACACGGAATCTACTTCGGCGCGCGCGGGACCCTAGGTGGATAGGCAGGCAGCATCTTCGGGGACTGACCAAACGCGCCGGTTTCTGCATTACGAGACCACACTTCAGCCCGGTTGCGAGTGTGTCGAGAACGACCTTGTCGAGGCGGCGACCGGCCGCCCGGCATTCATCGGCCGCACGTAAGCTGAGGGGCATGTCTTCGGCCATCTCTTTGAACATCGGAATCGCCCGCTCGGCCGATTCCGGATCCGCCGATGCCGATGGTGGTAAGCGCGTGCTGCTAGCCGAACCGCGTGGCTACTGCGCGGGTGTGGACCGTGCGGTCGAGACGGTGGAGAAGGCGCTGGACAAGCACGGTGCGCCGATCTATGTGCGCAAGGAGATCGTGCACAACCGCCACGTGGTGGAGACACTGCGCGAGCAGGGGGTGATCTTCGTCGACGAGACCGACGAGGTGCCCGAGGGCGCGTTGGTCGTGTTTTCCGCGCACGGTGTCTCACCCGCCGTGCACGAGTCGGCGGCGGCGCGGAATCTGCGCACCATCGACGCGACCTGCCCGCTGGTGACCAAGGTGCATCAGGAGGCCAAGCGCTTCGCCCGCGACGACTACGACATTCTGCTGATCGGTCACGAGGGGCATGAGGAGGTCGAGGGCACCGCGGGGGAGGCGCCCGAACACGTGCAACTCGTCGACGGTCCGGATGCGGTCGAGCGCGTCACCGTGCGCGACGAGTCCAAGGTGATCTGGCTCTCCCAGACCACGCTGAGCGTCGACGAGACCATGGAGACGGTGCAGCGGTTGCGCCAGCGCTTCCCGGCACTGCAGGATCCGCCGAGCGATGACATCTGCTACGCGACCCAGAACCGTCAGGTCGCGGTCAAGGCGATGGCGCCGGAATGCGATCTGGTGATCGTGGTCGGCTCGCGCAATTCGTCGAATTCGGTACGCCTGGTCGAGGTTGCGCTCGGCGCGGGCGCGAAGGCCGCGTACCTGGTGGACTACGCCCGCGAGGTCGACCCGGCATGGCTGGAGGGTGTGCGCACGGTCGGCATCACCTCCGGTGCGTCGGTACCCGACATCCTGGTGCGCGGCGTGCTGGATATGTTGGCCGAATGCGGATTCGGTGAAGTGCAGCCGGTCACGACCGCCAATGAGACCTTGGTATTCGCACTTCCTCGGGAGTTGCGCGAGTCCCGTCGCTGACCTGCACCGGGGATTTCAGCATCCAGCGCAACGTATTCGCGGTGCGCTGGGTGTTTGCGTGAGGTGAGTTGCGCTGCCAGCTGTCACGCAGCGCTGGTGGTCGACGCCTCGCGTTTGCGCCGCTGGACGGTGCCGACGATTTTTACGCGATGTCGGTAGTCGGTGTCTCATACTTGCGGCGACGGCTTTCGGGTACTGGTGTTGGACTGTTCCGCGCCGCAGGGTCGCGTCAACAGCTTTCGGGGCTGTCGCGTGGGAACTAGGTGACGGGCGCCGCAGACACGGCACTGTCCGGCTACAGGTTTTCCGGCCGACGTCGTTCGGTGCGGCTCGAATCGCGTTCGCGGTAGCGGACATTGGGCTGGGGGTGCGGCGGTGGGGCTTCGCCGCGTCGCCTGCTGGCAGCGGCTCGGCTCGGATCACTTTCGGCCCGAGGGGTTGCCGCGGCGGGGCGTCCGGCTCGGCTCGGTTCGGCCTCGCTTCGGGTCGCTGCCGTGGCGGTGCGGGGGTTCGATCTGCGCTCGCGGCCCGGACGCTCGTCAGCCCGAGCGCCGTTGGCGCCGCCGACGCGCGGCGCAGCGTCGGCTACTTTCGAGGTGCCGCGACGGGATGGGCGTGGCAGATGCAGATCGGTATCGCGGTCGGTGGCATCGGCCTGGGGACGGCGGGGGCGCCGGCGCGCGGCATCGGCGAGCGAGCCGCGTTCGGTGCGCTCCGACCTGGTGCGTTTGGTTGCGTTGCCGCGGCCCCAGCTGGTGCCGCGACGGGATTCGTCGGCGCGGCCCGCGGCCTCCTCACGCCTGTGCAGCACGATCCGCCCCGCGCCGATCGCCAGTACCAGCACGGTGGCCAACGCCATGATCGGGAACCGGTTCACCAGCGGGATTGCCAGGTTCAGCAGGATGTCCTTGAGGCCGGTCGAAGCGTGACCGATGAGCTGCTGATAAGCCAGCGGCACCGCGACGAACAGCAGTAGCGGTGGCAGCACCATCGTGGTGAAGATTCCGCGATAGCGAACGGCGAGCACCGCCGCGACGCAGCCGACCACATATAACGTGTTGAACGTCTCGGTCAGCTCGTCGTTCTCGCCGTGGGCATCGATCAGGAACCCCAGAAACGTGCACGCCACCGCGATCAGAACCGCCGCCCCGGCCGGAATACCCGGCACCGAGGGCAGGATCGAACGATGCGGCGCGGGCACCCGGGGTCGCACACGTTGGGAAGCAGCCACCCCATGACACTAACTGCCGGCGCGTTCGGCGGTGTTACGGCACGGCGGTCGCAGGGGCTGATCGTCGGCGTCGGCGAAGCTCACCGCCCGCGGCAATGAATCCACTCGATGGATTGCCGGGACCTCCTGTTCGGCCATTTCCAGATCGTGGAGTCTGCGTGCGGTAACCATTACCCGCGACTCCATCGAGCTGACGGTGTCGTTGAAAGCGTCTACGGCCTTGCCGAGTTGCGCGCCGAGGCGGTCCACATGCCGAATCGGTTGCGGAGCTCGCGACCCAATTGCTGAACGGTTGCCACCTCGCGGGACAGCGCCTCTTGCCGCCAGCCGAAGGCGACCGTACGCAGCAACGCGATCGAAGCCGTGAGAGTAGCGAGGATCACGTTGTGGCCGCAGGCGTGCTTAGCAGACCGGAATCGCAGCGCAACGATGCACGTGGGGGCACCGCGGACTCATATTGTGCGGTCGGTCGCCAGGGGCTATACAACAAACTTGAATGAAACGCCGCCAACACGCCGTACCGGAGCGCCGGAATCCGACACGGCGGGGACGGCAATTGAAGTGTGTCGGTGCCATCGCCTACGGTTTCGCGGCATGCGGATGCTGCACACCTCGGACTGGCACATCGGGCGCACATTTCATGGGGTCGATCTGCTCACCGATCAGGCCGCCGCGCTCGCGGCCATAGCCGAATTGGTGGCCGCGGAATCCGTTGACGTCGTCGTACTGCCGGGGGACGTGTACGACCGATCCATTCCGAGCGCCGATGCGATCGCAGTGTGCATCCGGGGATTCGAGGCCATTCGCGCGGCCGGCGCACACATCATCGCGACGTCGGGCAATCACGATTCGCCGACACGACTCGGCGCCGGTGCGAGTTTCGCGGCCGCGGGCGGTCTGCATCTGCGCACCACGGTCGCCGCTGCCGATCAGCCGGTGCTGCTGTCCGACGAGCACGGTGCGATCGCCTTTTACGGCATCCCGTATCTGGAGCCGGAAATCACCCGCGCCGATCTCGGTGTGCCGCATGCGCGTTCGCACGCGGAGATTCTGGACGCGGCAATGAGCCGGGTCCGCGCCGATATCGCCGAGCGTCCCGGAACCCGCACTGTGGTGCTTGCCCACGCCTTCGTGGTCGGTGGCGAGGCGACCGGTTCCGAGCGTTCGATTTCGGTCGGTGGTGTGGAAACCGTACCGCTCTCGGCATTCGATGGCATCGACTATGTGGCGCTCGGACATCTGCATTCAGCACAGACGCTGTCGGAATCTGTGCGCTATTCCGGTTCCCCGCTGCCGTATTCGTTCGCCGAGACCTCGCACCGCAAGGCGGTATGGCTGGTCGATCTGGACGCCACCGGTCTGCGTTCGGTGCGGCGCCGCGATCTTCCACGTGTGCGCGGTCTGAGTCGTCTCACCGGCACACTCGACGAATTGCTCGGTGACGCCGCCTATTCCGAGGCCGAGGAGCACTACGTCTCGGCGACGCTCACCGACTACGCCCGCCCCGTCGACGCCCTGCGCAAACTGCGCGAACGGTTCCCACACGCAGTGCATGTGGAATGGACGCGTCCGGAAGGCAACCCGGAACTGCGCTACCGTGAGCGCGTGCACGGCCGCCGCGATACCGAAGTAGCGCAGAGCTTCCTGACCGACGTCCGCGGCGAACCCACCCCGGGCGAAATGGTCTGGCTGGAGCGAGCGCTCGCCGCCGCCGTCGCCGAACCCGACCGAGTGGTGCCCGCAGCCGTCAGCCTTGCCGGAGGATTGTCCGCATGAGCGGCGATCGGTCGACCGATAACCCACTCGAGTCTGCGCCTTGTTCCAGAGGATCCGGGCCCGGCATCGGCGGTGCAACAGTGCGTCCCGCGAGCAATAAAACCGATCGCCCCGCCGGGTCGCCGAAATCCGGCCATCTTGCCGCACAATTCGTGACGGCACGCCGGATGGTGTTCGCGGCGACTGGCAGTTGCCGGGAGCTCTGAATGAGGCTGCACCGGCTGGAGATGACCGCATTCGGCCCATTCGCCGAGACCACGGTTGTCGACTTCGACGCGCTCGGCGCGGATGGACTGTTCCTGCTGCACGGGCAGACCGGGGCCGGAAAGACAACGGTGCTGGATGCGATCGCTTTCGCATTGTACGGCAGCGTGCCGGGCGCGCGTGGCGAGAGTAAGCGGCTGCATTCCGATCATGCCGACGAGCAGACACCGCCGCGGGTGGTGCTGGAGGCGACGCTCGGTGGCCGACGCGTGCGGTTGACGCGTTCGCCGGAGTTCCAGCGGCCGAGCAAGCGGGCCAAAAGCGGCTGGGTCAAGGAGAATGCCGCCGCGACGCTGGAATGGTTGGACGGACGCGGCGCGAATCTCGCTCGCCTGACTGATATCGGCGACGAGATCATCCGGCTGCTCGGCATGAGCGCGGACCAGTTCTTTCAAGTCGTGCTGCTGCCCCAGGGTGATTTCGCGCGATTTCTGCGAGCGGAGAACGAGGAACGCGAGAAGTTGCTCGAAAAGCTCTTCGACACTGAACGTTTCGGCAGTGCCGAGCAGTGGTTGGCGGATAAGCGCAGGGCCTCGGCCGCGGATGTGGACTCGCGCAATCAGGGCATAGATCGGTTGATCGCGCAGGTCGCGGTGGCGGCGGGGCAGGCGGCGGCCGAATCGGTCGGGCCCCTCGAGGCGGTCGGCTGGTCGCAGGATCTGCTCGCGACCGCGCGTATCGAACTCACCACGACTGCGGCGGAAGCCGAACGGTGCCAACAGGAATCGGCGCGCATCCGGTCCCGTGCCGAGGAACAGCGCCGCCTGCACGAATTGCGTCGGCGTATGACCGCGGCCCGCGAGCGGCTCGACGAATACGCGGCTACCGCCGATCACCGCGCCGATCTGCAGGCCGTACTCGATTCGGCCCGCCGTGCCGCGCCGGTCGCCGAGGCGATCGATGAGGCCCGCGCGGCAGTTCTGCACGCCAGGCGCAAGTCCGATCAAACCCATGGCATCGCAGCACAATTGGCCGGACTGCTTTCCGAACCCGCTGGCGCGGACATCGCGGGCAATGAGCTGATCACGGTCGAACCCGCCCCGGACGCGACGCCGATCGTCGGCGCCGACGCGGATGTCGACGCGGCCATCAGACGCTGGAGTGCCCAGATCGGCGCGCTCGACGAGGTGCGCGCCGATGCGACCACCGCGACCCGGCTCACCGCCGAACTCGCCACGCTGCGCGAGGAAGGCGCCGCGCTCACCGGCCGGGTGGACGAGCTGACTCGGATGCGTCGGCAACTGCCCGAATCGATCACAACAATCGAGACCCGGCTGCGTGAAACCACCGAGGCCGCAGCCGAACTGCCCGCCCTGAGCGCCGAATGTGAACGGCTGCAGGCTGCGGCGATGGCGGCGGTCGAACTCGCTGGTCGCAGCACAACTCTCGACCGTGCCCGGATCGAATTGGAGTCGGCCCGCGCCGCACATCTCGATGCCAAAGAGCGCGTACTCGATCTGCGTGAGCGCAGACTGGCCGGTATGGCCGCCGAGCTCGCCGGTCAGCTGATCGACGGCGCGCCGTGCGCGGTGTGCGGGTCCGCCGACCACCCCGCACCGGCTCGTGCCGCGGCCAGCGCGGTATCGAAGGAGGCCGAAGATGCGGCGGCCACCGCCGAGCGCGCAGCCGAGGATGTCCGTGACCGCGTGCAGGCTCGAATCACGGATCTGGAACGCGAAATCGATGCGCTCATCGCCCGCGGCGGCGATGCCGATCGCGTGGAACTGGCCGCCGCCCTGCGCGCCGCCACCGACCGCTACGACGACGCCGCCGAACTCGCCACCCTCTCCGACAGCCTCACCGCTGAACTGACCCGCTTGCGCACCGACGAATCACGCCTGCACGACGAACTCCGCGAATCCGATACCCGCCGCAGCACCGTCACCACCCGAATCGCCGCCGCCACGACGCGCCTCACCGAACTCACCGACCGCCTGCGCACCGCCGCGGGCGCGGATGAGACCATCGACCGCCGCCGGGCCCGCCTCGATAGCCTGATCGGCGCCGCCACTGCCCTGCGTGACGCTCGCACTGACGAGTCGGCCGCGGCCGAGCAGGTCACCGTGATCGCCGACCGAGTCGAGAGCCTGGCGCTGGCAGCGGGTTTCGTTATCGAGCAGGCCGACAACTGCGTCGCGTCCGGTCCAGGGGCAACTCCCGCTCGGGTGCCGGGGCCGAATACTTCGCAGGTCACCGACCCTGGGGGCGCAGCCAGTGGTAGCGCAGTCGTCGACGCCGACCGGGTCGGCGCGGGTTCTCATGCGACCGAGGCGCTCGTCGGCGGTGTGGAGACAACCAGGGGCGCAGTCGCTTCGACGTCAGCCGAGGCAGACCCGCGATCACGCGATGACGTCGCCTTGCTGACGGCGTATGCGAGAGTTGTCACCGCTGCGTCACGGACCCCACAGCGGCAGAGCGAGATCGAAGCGGAACTGATCGCCGCCGATCGGTCTCGCGCGCATGCCGAGGCCGTGCTCGCCGAACCCGAGATCCAAGCCGCCGCGTCGACCGAACCCGGCGATCTCGCGGAGTTGGAGTCCGCCGTGTCCGCCGCGCAGACCCAACTGAACGCAGCTGTCGCCGCCCACGCGGAGGCCACGCGGCGGGTGAACCTCCTGGAGAATCTGGGCGGTCAGCTGTGGGCCGCGGTCGATCGGATCGCACCGGTCCAGCGCGCCCATGAGGAACTGGCGGTGCTCGCGGAGGTCGTCGCGGGCCGAGGCGAGAACAATCGTCGAATGTCGCTGCGCTCCTATGTACTTGCTGCCCGCCTGGAGGAGGTGGCGTTGGCGGGCTCGGTCCGCCTGCGTCGAATGTCGGGCGGGCGCTACGAATTCGTGCACTCCGACAAGGCGGGCCCGCGCGGTCGTCGTGGCGGTCTCGGCCTGGATATCCGCGACGACTACACCGGCGTCATACGCCCCGCCAAAACCCTCTCCGGCGGCGAATCCTTCATGGCCGCACTGTCATTGGCGCTCGGCCTGGCCGATACCGTGGCGGCCGAATCCGGCGGTGTGGTGCTCGACACCATATTCATCGACGAGGGTTTCGGCGGACTCGATGCCGACACCCTCGACGCGGTCATGGGGGTGCTCGACGAACTGCGCGCGGGCGGGCGCGTGGTCGGCGTGGTCAGCCATGTCGACGAAATGCGCCAGCGCATTCCGAGCCGCTTGCACGTCATCCGCGGCCGAGCGGGCTCGCAACTTCGCGCCACCGTCGCCTGAGCAGACCATCGCGCGTAGCGAGCGTGACAACCGCGCTGGCCGGCCCGGTGGAGGTCCAGCTTACGGTTGCTCTGGCGGCCGAACTCGGCAGTTCCGCGTAATTCGATCTCCAGTCGGGGTTTTCAGGGATTGATCAGCCAGTCGAACGTGGCACATACATCGGTCGGCGAGGCGTTGACATACAAGACATCGCCCGGGACGGTCAGCTGTCCGTAGCAGCTGACATCGCCGATTTTCGATACCAGTCGCCAGGGTTGTGCGGCTCGGCAATTCGGATCACCCCGGAGTGTTTGTCTTGTTCGCCGCCACAGGGGTTAGTGGCGGATTTCCGCTAGCTTCTGGTGTGGGTTGCTGCCATTGTGGATTACGTGATCACGGCTTTGGACTTCGAACGCTGCTATCGGGCGGTGTCGACCCGGGACTCCCGATTCGACGGTCAGTTCTTCACCGCAGTGCGAACGACCGGAATCTATTGCCGCCCTTCATGTCCGGCGATCACGCCGAAACCGTCCAATGTGACGTTCCTGCCGACGGCCGCGGCCGCGCAGCAGGCCGGATACCGGGCCTGTCGCCGCTGTCTGCCCGATGCCGCACCCGGCTCACCGATGTGGAATACCCGCGCCGATCTGGCCGCGCGGGCCATGCGACTGATCGGCGACGGCGTCATCGAGCGCGGCGGGGTGCCCGCGCTGGCCGCCACGCTGGGCTATTCGCAGCGTCAGCTGACCCGGGTGCTCACCACCGAACTGGGGGCCGGCCCGCTCGCACTGGCCAGGGCGTACCGCGCGCACACCGCGCGGCTGCTGATCCAGACCACGACCATGCCGATGTCCGATATCGCCTTCGCGGCCGGATTCGCCAGCATTCGCCAGTTCAACGACACGGTTCGCGAGGTATTCGCGGTCAGTCCGACCACCATGCGCACCGAGGCGCAGCGGGTGACCCGCTCCGGACACCACCTCGTACCCGCCGCCAACGGCTCGTTGACGTTGCGGCTACCTTTCCGGGAGCCGCTGGACCGGGGCTGGCTCGAATGGTTTCTCTCCGCACATGTTGTGCCCGGTATGGAACTGTGGGAAGACCGCGCCTACACCCGTAGCCTGCGCACCCCGCACGGACATGCGACGACGCGGTTGAGCTTCCAGCGTGATCACATGCGTGCCGAACTGTCCCTGCACGATATGCGCGATCTCGCACCGACCGTCGCCCGGCTGCGACATCTGCTGGACCTGGATGCGGACCCGATCGGCATTGATGACGCGCTCGGCGTGGTGCCCGCCGATACCGACGTCCTGGCGATGTCCGGACGAGATCTCCCGGACGCCGGCGCGGCACCGGCCGAGCATCCGTTCCATGTCGGTGCGGCCACCGCCCGCCGCGCCCAGGACCGCCCGCCGTTCACTCCCGGCATTCGCGTACCCGGCTCCGTCGATGGCCCGGAGTTGTTGCTGCGCACCATGATCGGTCAGCAGATTTCGGTATCCGCCGCCGCCACCCATACCGCTCGGCTGGTCGAGGCGCTCGGTGAGCCGATCGACGGGCCGATCGCACATCTGTTCCCGACTCCGGGCGTGATCGCCGAACGCGGAGCCGAGATACTAACCGGTCCGGCGCGGCGGATCCGCTCGATTATCGGCGCGGCCACGGCACTCGCCGCCGGCGATCTAGTGCTGCACCCGGGCCGCACGGCCACCGATCTGCGCCGCGACCTGCTGGCTCTGGACGGTGTCGGACCATGGACCGCCGACTATGTGACCATGCGGTTGCTGGCCGATCCGGACGTGCTGCTCGACACCGATCTTGTTGTCCGCCAAGGCGCCTCCCTGCTCGGCGTCGATCTCACCGATACCGCGCGCTGGGCACCGTGGCGTTCATATCTATCCATGCATCTATGGAAGGGCGCGCTCGCCGGACGCCAAGCCACGCCGCCAAAAGCCTCCGCGACGAAGTCCGTCGCCGCACCGAAAGCGAAGACCCGCTCATGACAACCGATTTCGCGACCTCCGACACGCCGATCGGCCCGTTCACCGCACTGGTCGACGCCGATGGTGCCGTTCTCGCCGCCGGCTGGACCGCCGACGCCGAGAACTTGCGGCAGTTGATCCACCCGAGTCTGCGGCCCAGCGAGTTACGCGGACGCGACGACCTCGGCGCGGTGACCCGCGCGATCACCGCCTACCATCGCGGCGAGCTGACCGCGATCGATGCGATCGAGGTGCGTCAGCAATCCGGCGAATTCCTCATGCACGCATGGGAAGTGCTGCGCAAAATCCCGGCGGGCGATCCGGTCACCTATACGGAATACGCCGCTCTTTCCGGGCGCCCCGATGCCACCCGCGCCGCCGCCAATGCCTGCGCCCGCAATGCCGCGGCGCTTTTCGTGCCGTGCCACCGGGTCCTGCGCATCGGGGGAGCGCTCGGCGGGTTCCGCTGGGGACTGCCGGTGAAGCGCTGGCTGTTGGATCACGAGCGTGGCGCGACTCAGTCGAGCATCGAATAGGCGTGCGCTGGAATGCTCACCCGGCGATGACCGCGCCAGCACAGCATCGCTGAGTCGCCACGCACGCGCAGTCGCGAATCCGTTTCCCTTCAGCAGCAGCGATTCTGCGGATTGGTATCCGCATCCGCGTGGCGCCGCCGCCAGTACTCGCGCTCCGACGGAATCTCACAACCGGGGTGATTGCGGTGCAGATGGTCTACATAGCGCTGGTAGTCCTGGCCGCCCAGCACGGCATCGAACCATGACGCGAATGCGCGAACCTTTGCGGTACAGACACTTCCGGCCGTCCGCAGACTCCGAATGACGGCCGGTCGAGGTGACCGGCCGTCATTCGGCTGCGCTGCTGTGGTCATCCGGCTGTTTCCACCGCGCCCTTGGCATGTGCGGCGCCCGGTGCTCGGACCTGCCCTGATGCGATCAGGGCATCCCATTCCTGCTGTACCGCCTTCTCTTCGGCGGTGGTGATGAAGCCGCGCGGTGCGAAGATCTTCGACGGTTGCTCCGGTGTTTCGCTGCTCGGTCCGCCGCCCGCCCGCCAGGCACGGACACAGACCACCACGCCGACCACCGCGACGACCAACACCAGCACCGCGAAGATGATCGACAACGTGCCCTGGATGAACGTGTTGCGCACGATCTTGTCCATATCGTCGGCATTCTTGGCCGGTGCCAACAGCTTTCCTGCATCGCGGGCGATACTGTAGTTACCGTGCTGCTTCCAGTAGCCGAGCTTCGGATCGGCGGAGAAGATCTTCTGCCAGGACGCGGTCATGGTCACCGTCAGATCCCAGATCAGCGGCAGCGCGGGAATCCACGCCCATTTCACCAGGCCCTTCTTGACCATAATGGTCAGCACGACGGTGAGCGCGATCGCGGCGAGCAGCTGGTTGGCGATGCCGAACAGCGGGTAGAGCGTGTAGATGCCGCCGAGCGGATCGGTGACACCCATCAGCAGCACCGAACCCCAGGCCGCGACCACAATGGCCGAGCACGCCCACGCACCGGGCCGCCATGACGGATCCTTGAACTTCTGTGCCGGACCACCCAAATTGCCGAGCGAATCCGAGAGCATGAAGCGCGCGACCCGGGTACCGGCGTCGATGGTGGTGAGGATGAACAGCGCCTCGAACATGATCGCGAAGTGGTACCAGAACGCCTTGAGCCCGGAGCCGCCGAGGAATCCGGACATCACCTGGGACATGCCGATCGCCAGTGTCGGCGCGCCGCCGGTGCGCGAGATGATGCTGGTCTCACCGACATCCTTCGCGGTCTGGGTCAACTCACCCGCGGAAATCGGATCACCGCTCAGACCAAGGGAATTGGTGTAGGCAGCGGCCTTGTCCGCAGTGCCGCCGGTGAGTCCGGCGCCCGCGTTCATGGCGAAATACAGGTGTTGGTCGATAATGCTCGCGGTGATCATCGCCATGATCGCGACGAACGACTCCATCAGCATGCCGCCGTAGCCGATCATCCGGGCATGCGACTGCTTCTCCAGCAGCTTCGGCGTGGTACCCGAGGACACCAGGGCGTGGAATCCCGACAGCGCACCACAGGCGATGGTGATGAACAGGAAGGGGAACAGGCTGCCCGCGAAGGACGGACCGTTGCTGTTGGACGCGAACTGCGATACGGCAGGAGCCTTCAGCACCGGCATGGTGAATACGATGCCGAGGGCGAGCAAACCGATGGTGCCGATCTTCATGAATGTCGACAGGTAGTCGCGGGGTGCGAGCAGCAACCACACCGGTAGCACCGAGGCGATGAAACCGTAGACGATCAGCAGCCAGGCGATGGTGGTACCGGACAGCGTGAACAGATCACGGCCCCAACCGGATTCGGAAACCCATCGGCCGGAGATGATGACGAACAGCAGCAGCGCGAAGCCGAGGATCGACACCTCGCCGACCCGGCCGGGGCGCACGAAGCGCAGGTACAGGCCCATGAACAGGGCGATCGGGATGGTCATGCCGATGGAGAACACACCCCACGGGCTGCCGCCGTGCAGGTCGCCGTCCGGCCCCTTGACCGCGGCCAGTGCCTGCACGACCACGATGCCGAGCACCGCCAGCAGGATCATCATGATCACCAGCACGGCGATGATCGCGGCGACACCGCCGATCGGCCCGAGTTCGTCGCGAGCCATCTGTCCGAGGCTGCGCCCACGGCGCTTCGACGAGGCCCACAGCACCAGGTAGTCCTGCACCGCGCCCGCGAGGACAACGCCGACGATGATCCAGATGGTGCCCGGTAGATAACCCATCTGCGCGGCCAGCACCGGTCCGACCAGCGGACCGGCACCGGCGATGGCGGCGAAGTGGTGTCCGAAGAGCACTCGCCGGTCCATCGGCATGTAATCCTTGCCGTTCTCCAATTCCTCGGCGGGCGTGGCCACATCGTCGCGCGGCTTGACGATCCGGTATTCGATCAGCCTGGCGTAGAACTGGTAGGCGGTGACATAGGTACAGATCGCCGCGATCACGATCCAGACGGCGTTGACGTTCTCGCCGCGCGAGATGGCGAGGACGGCCCATGCGATCGCCCCGACGACCGCGATCGCCCCGAAGATCGCCTTCTTCCGTGGCGTGATCGGGGACTGATCGACCACCCCGACGGGTGGCAGATCGGGATCCGTCCGCAAATATTCGATTGTCGCCATCCGCTTACTCTCCTGTAAAACGCGCAGGATCCTGATCAAACACGTGACAACGTAACCGATTGGTGGCGCCGATCGGGCTGGTTTCCCATCGGCTTTGGACAACGTTAAGTTTTGTTCGTGTGTCGGCCATCACGTCGGTGTTGCCGAACGTATGCTGCCATGCGATTCCGCCAAGCTCCACACCCGCCTGGAGGAGGGCTCTCGTTGCGCAGGCGCACGCTGCTCGGCACGGTGCTGGCCGCGCCGCTGCTCTCGGGCACCGGCTGCGGATCCGGCGACAATGCGCTGACTTTCTTCTTTCAGGCCAGGCCGGAGGAGGCGCGGGTCCGGCTGAAGATCATCGATGAGTTCCAGCGGCGGCACCCGGAGATCCGTATTCGCACCATCATGTCCGGGCCGGATCCGCTGCAGCAGATGCTCACCTACTGTGCGGGTGGCAAATGTCCCGACGTCATGATGGCGTGGGAGTTGCTTTATGCCGGACTCGCCGAGCGTGGGGTGCTGCTGGATCTGCGCACGTTGCTCGATCGGGAGCCGGAATTCGCTGCCGCACTGCGTGCCGACAGTTATCCGGCGCTCTATGACACCTTCACCTATCGCGGTGGTCAGTACGCACTGCCGGAACAGTGGTCGGGGGTGTTTGTCTACTACAACCGGAAACTATTCGCCGATGCCGCAGTGACCGCGCCGACCCGGTGGCAGGATGCGTGGTCGTTCGCCGAATTCCTGGATGCGGCAAGGGCACTTACGCGGCCTGAGTCATCGGAACGGACCCGCCAGTGGGGGTTCGCCGACGCCTGGGTGCCGTATTTCTCGGCCGCGTGTTTCGGTATGAACAATGGGGCGGAGTGGTTTTCGCCGCCGGTGGATCCGACCAGGACCAATCTCGATGATCCACGGTTCGTCGAGGGTTTCCAGTTCTACGCCGATCTCGCGGTTCGCCATCGAGTCGCGCCGAAAGTCGCTGACCAGCAGTCGGTTTCGGCGCCCGATCTGTTCCGCAGTGGTCGGGCGGCGATGACGATGGGTGGGCACTGGCTGTATTCCGAGTTCGCGGGGCGCGACGATTTACCCATCGATGTCACGGTATTGCCGGTGGGTCCGCATGGCGGCCCGGGGGCGATTACCGATGTCGGCAGCACCGGATTATCGATTGCCGCAGATAGTCCGCGCATCGAGCAGGCCTGGGAATTCGTCAAATTCGCGACCGGACCGGTGGGGCAGGCCATTATCGCGGCATCCGGACTGTTCGTACCGGTGCTGAAATCCGCGATGGGCTCGCCAGGCTTCGCGGACGCGCATCGCGAGATAAGCAACCTTCGGGTATTCACGGAGGGACCGGAGAATTCGCGCGCGCTGCCGGTTACTCCGGTGTGGGGCAAGGTTTCCGCGCTGTTGGAGCGCGGTGGCAACCGAGTGCTACGCGGTGCCGCGACCGCCGAGTCCGTCAGTGCTTCCCTGTCCGCCGATGTCAATACGCTTTTGGAATCCTCATGAGTTTGCGGCATCGGCACAGTGCGGTTGGTGCGCCACCCGAACGAGGGCGGTTGGCACGGCGGCGTGAGCGGGCGGGCTGGGTTTTCGTGACGCCGAATCTGGCTGCGGTAATGGTGTTCTTGCTGTTTCCGCTCGGGCTTTCGTTGTATCTGAGTCTGCACTCGTGGGACTTGTTCAGCCCGCCACGATTTATTGGGATAGCGAACTATCGGCGGCTGTTCACATCGGATCCGTTGTTTCTCATCGCATTACGCAATTCCGCTGTGTTCACGGTGTCGACGCTGGTGCCGACCGTGATGATCGGATTGGCCGTTGCTGCCGTGCTCAATCGAAAGTTGGCCGGTATCGGGATATTTCGGACCATCGCGTTCCTGCCGCTGGTCGCCTCGACCGTCGCCATGGCCGTGGTGTGGCGCTTCATCTTCACCACCGATGACGGGCTGCTCAATATCATGCTCGGCTGGGTCGGCATCGATCCGGTGCCGTGGCTGACCGACCCGGATTGGGCGCTGGTCTCGCTGAGCATCGTGACCATATGGAAGAGCGTGCCTTTCGCGACGGTCATCCTGCTGGCCGCGATGCAGGGCGTACCCGAGACGCTGTACGAGGCGGCGCGTATCGATGGGGCAGGGGCGCTGCGGCGGTTCTGGTCGGTGACGCTGCCATTGATTCGTGGGGCAGTGTCTTTCGTTTTCGTCATCACCATCATCAACTCGGTGCAGGCCTTCGATCAGGCTTACGCGCTGACCGGCGGTAACGGCGGACCGGAGACCGGAACCTATCTGCTCGGAATCATGCTGTTCCAGAACGCCTTCGGGTTCTATGAGGTCGGCTATGCGGCCGCGCTGGCCTGGGTTATCTTCGCGATTCTATTGGTGCTGACGCTATTGCAGCTGCGCTTCGCGCGCCGGGCGGAGGTGGATTTGTGAATACCTACGACGTGGTTCGAGGGTCGCTTCCGGTGCGGATCGGTGTGCGGGCACGCAGTAACTGCCGGGTGGAGCGGGCCATTCTGCGCCGGACCGTGCGCGGCGTCCTGCTCTACCTGGTACTCATCGGAGTCGCCTGGTGTGCGCTGTTCCCTATTCTGTGGGCCTTGTCGGGATCGTTGAAGCGCGATGGCGAGATCACCGAGCCGACACTGGTTCCGGCGCGTCCGAAGTGGTCCAACTACGGGAAGGTCTTCGATCTACTTCCGCTGGGACGGATGCTGTTCAATACCGCGTGCTATGCGCTATGCGTCACCGCCGGACAGGTCTTATTCTGCTCGCTGGCCGGCTATGCGTTCGCGCGCTTGCGATTTCGTGGACGTGACCTACTTTTCCTCGCCTATCTCGGCACACTGATGGTGCCTTCGACCGTTACCGTGATTCCGCAATTCCTGATCATGCGCGCCTTCGGCTGGGTGGACACACCGTGGGCGATGATCGTTCCCGGCCTGTTCGGCAGCGCTTTCGGTACCTATCTGATGCGTCAGTTCTTCCGGACGTTGCCCGCCGAACTCGAAGAGGCGGCGATCGTCGACGGGTGCACCACCTGGCAGGTGTTCTGGCGGGTGTTGTTGCCGCACACCCGTCCCGCGCTCATGGTGCTCGCAGTGCTCACCTGGATTAGCGTCTGGAACGATTTCCTGTGGCCGCTGATCATGATCCAGCGCAACGACATTGCTACCGCCACATTGGGTTTGGTGCGGCTGCAAGGCCAGTACTACACGCAATGGCCGATTCTCATGGCCGCGGCGATGGTCGTTCTGCTGCCGCTGGTGGTGGTCTACGCGATCGCGCAACGGGCGTTCGTGCGCGGTATCGCGGCGTCGGGTCTCGGTGGTCGCTGACGCCCGCGCCGGTCGACGGCACCTGCTTCCACCGGGCGTTTATCCGCTACTACGAGGAGGGGGCGGAGGCGAGCGCCGCCCCGGACGAACTCGCCGACAGCCTGGACCGCACGCTCGCACGTGGCTTCGGATCGAGTAGCTCTCATCCCGGCCGCGGCGGCGGTGAGATTTCGCACTCGGCGTCGCAAATAGGTGGGGGTTATCGCGGCGTCGGGCTACCTTTAGCGCTTCTAAGGACTTTGGAGGTGTAATGCGGCGGGTGCAATATCAGCGCAGCGGTGGTCCGGAGGTACTCGAGGTCGTATCGGCCGAGGTGCCGACGCCCGGCCCGGGGGAACTGCTGGTCCGGGTCGAGGCGATTGGTGTGACACTGCCGGTGGTGCGCAAGGTGCGTGAGCCGCGGGAGCCGATCGCGCTGGGTGGCGAGATCGCGGGGGAGGTGATCGCGGTCGGTGAGGGCGTCACCAGCTGTATGCCCGGCTACCGCGTCACTGGACTGGTCTTCGGTCACGGATACGCCGACTACGCGCTGGTCTCCGCCGCGATGGCCTCGCCGATTCCCGACGGCGCCTCGGCGGTCGACGCTGTCGCGCTGGTCCGTAGCGGTTTGGTCGCACTCGGTGCCCTCGATGCCGCGAATCCCAAGCCGGACGAGTCCGCCCTGATTACGGCCGCTGCCAGCGGTGTCGGCCACCTCGCCCTGCAATTGGCGCGGGTGCGCGGCGCTGCGCGCGTGGTGGCAGCGGTCTCGGACGTCGCCAAGGCCGACTTCCTCTGTGATCTCGGCGCCGACGAGGTCCTCGTCTACGACCAGCAATCCTGGGGCGAGCCCGTCGACTACGTTCTGGACGCCGTCGGCGGCGACCTCCTGGCCCCGGCCATCGGGGCCGTCGCGCCCGGTGGCCGACTCGTCGCCTACAGCTCAGGCGGCGGCACCATCCAGGCCTACGACTTGCTCGTCGGGGCGAAATCGGTCATCGGCTTCCAAATGGCCCGCATCGCCCGCGACTCCCCAGATCTGTACGAACACTGGCGCCAAGAACTCTGGCAGTACTTCGCCTCCGGTCTGCTGCGCCCGGTCGTCCACGAAGAATTCCCGTTGGAGGACGCCGCCGCGGCCCATGCCGTTATCGAAGCTCGCTCGAATCTCGGCAAGGTCATCCTGATTCCCTGAAGCAGTCAGCGTACGTCGGGATGGGTAACGGGCGAGAGTGTCACCAGATCGTCGAGTCCCACGAAGTCCGACGGGTTGACAGTGAACAGCGGCAGCCCATGCGCAGACGCTATCGCCGCGATCATCAGATCGATCCTGCGCGGCTTCGTATTCCGCCCGGCTGCGAGCACGGCCGCGACGACATGGCCGTAGCGGCGTGCTGCGCGAGTATCGAACGGCAGCGGCTCGAACAATGCCTCTGCGTTTTGAACTCGTTCGATTCGGCGGGCGCGCTCGCCCGGATCGGTCGTGAAGTGCGGCCCGGCGGCGAGTTCGGCCATCGTCATCGAGCTGATGACAATCTCGGCAGGCAGTTCACCCGGGTCGACGCTATCGATGAGGATCAAGACATTGGTATCGACCAAGCCTCGCTCCCGGACGGTAGTCACGAGTCGCTTCCGGGCGCGAATTCCCCGCGGCGGTAGGCGCGGTCATAGGGGTCGTACAACGAGTCATCGACGAAGTCCCAGTCGTCGCTGCCCGATAGCCCGGCGAAAGCGGCGATCGCCTCGTCGCGAGGCACTGCCGTACGCCGCCGCACAGGACGGTGTGGCACCAGATCGGCAACGGCGGTGCCATCGACTGTGACGGTGTACGACTGCCCGGCCCGGACCTCACGCAGGATTCGGCTGGCGTCGTTGCGGAGTTCACGCTGCGGGATCTCCGGCAGCTCGGCGGGTGTGCCCACACTCCCATCGTATCAGCGGTGGCTACGGCTGTGCTACGGGTGCGCTACGCAATCTCGGCGACCGCATAGCGTGTGGTTCCCGAGCCGTCGTCATGCTCCCTCGGCCGCTGCGGAAGGCCGACGTCAGGCCGCGTAGACTCTCTACCTCGTGAGTCTCACCCTCGGAATCGTCGGCCTGCCCAACGTCGGAAAGTCGACGCTGTTCAACGCGCTGACCAAGAACGACGTGCTGGCCGCGAACTATCCGTTCGCGACCATCGAGCCGAACGTCGGGGTGGTTCCGCTGCCCGACCCGCGACTGGACAAGCTGGCCGAGATCTTCGGCTCCCAGCGCATCCTGCCCGCCGTCGTATCGTTCGTCGACATCGCGGGCATTGTGAAGGGCGCGTCCGAGGGCGCCGGACTCGGCAATAAATTCCTCGCCAATATCCGCGAGGCCGATGCCATCTGCCAGGTGGTGCGCGTCTTCGCCGACGACGATGTGGTGCACGTCGACGGACGCGTCGACCCGCTCGCCGATATCGAAGTGATCGAAACCGAGCTGATCATCGCCGATATGCAGACGCTGGAAAAGGCGGTCCCCCGGCTGGAGAAGGAAGCCAAGGTCAAGAAGGACCGCAAGCCACTGCTCGATGCGGCCAAGGCCGCCCAGGAAGTTCTCGACAGCGGCAAAACCCTCTTCTCGGCGCGCGCCCAACTGGATGGCGAACTGTTGAAAGAACTTTCGCTGCTCACCACCAAGCCTTTCCTCTATGTCTTCAACGCCGACGAGTCGGTACTCACCGACGAAGCCAAGGTCGCCGAACTGAAAGCCGCTGTCGCACCTGCGGATTCGGTCTTCCTCGACGCCAAGGTCGAAGCTGAACTCCTCGAACTCGACGACGAATCCGCCCTGGAACTCCTCGAATCCATCGGCCAATCCGAGCCGGGCCTGCACGCCCTGGCCCGCACCGGCTTCCACACCCTCGGCCTGCAGACCTACCTCACCGCGGGTCCGAAAGAGGCCCGCGCCTGGACAATCCACCAGGGCGACACCGCTCCCAAAGCCGCCGGTGTCATCCACACCGACTTCGAACGCGGTTTCATCAAGGCCGAAGTAGTCGCCTACGACGACCTCATCGCAGCAGGCTCCATGGCCGCCGCGAAGGCTGCGGGCAAAGTCCGCATGGAAGGCAAGGACTACGTCATGGCGGACGGCGACGTCGTCGAGTTCCGCTTCAACGTGTAGTTGCGTTTCGGTTCAACCTCGAGGCCTTCTTACGAAGGCGTCGGGACGCTCGAACGTTCAGATGTCGGCGTTCGAGGTTGCTGGTGCGGGCGCGACGCTGCCACTGGACCATGCCACCGCGCTCCCTGCGGCGGCCTCGAACGCGTGCTGCAGCCGTTCGGACACAAGGGGGCGTTCGGGAGCGCGTCGCGGAATGCCGAGGTGAATCTCGCGGAGCTCGTCAATGAGGTCGTCGACGAGGTCCGGAGACTCGGCCAGGATGCGAGCGCGAACGCTCAATGCGTGCGACGTGGGTCGATGATGCATGCCCCAGGTCCCGAGGGCCACCATCACCGGAACCGTCTGAATCCCTGCCTCGGTCAGCGAATACGCCGCCCGCTGCCCCCGCGTCGCATCGTCACGAGAAAGCAGGCCCTCCTCGACCAGATTTCGGAGGCGGTTGGCGAGGATGTTCGACGCGATGCCTTCGTCGCTGCGCGTCAGGAGCTCCCGGAAGTGTCGGCGACCGCCGAAAACGATGTCGCGAAGCACGATGAGGCTCCAGGCGTCGCCCAGCACCTCGACCGCCGCATTGATTGCGCACCCTGATCGGGGCTGTTCTCTCGCCATCTGACCTCCAAAGTGATTGCAGATAGAAATCACTCTACGCTACGATGTAAGTGATTTTATTTTGCAATCACCTGTCTTGGAGCCAATATGTCCCGTACGCGAGTCCACAACCTCTTCGTCTCCGCGGACGGGTATGCCGCCGGCGATCACGTGACGCTCGAAGCGCCGATCGGCGGAGCGGAGGCGCTCTTCGGCAAGTTCGACGGACGCGTCATCCACGGCATTCGCGGAATCGACGAACCGGTGACCGTGGACCGCGCCATGTTCAGTATGTGGGGCCAGGGTGTCGGGGCGGAGATCATGGGTCGTCGCAAGTTCGGCCCGCAGGCGGGCGAATGGCCGGACGACGGCTGGAAGGGGTGGTGGGGAGATGCGCCGCCCTTCCGCACCCCGGTCTTCATTCTGACCCATTACCCGCACGAAGCACTCGAGTTCGACAACGGCACGAGTTTCCACTTCGTGGATGCCTCACCGCAGGAAGCGCTTCGCTTGGCGCAAGATGCAGCCGGCGGGTTGGACGTCCGGATCGGCGGCGGGCCGTCCACCGTGAGTGAGTTCCTCCGGGCCGATCTCATTGATTTTCTGCACGTGTCGATCATTCCGATCGTGCTCGGTGCTGGTGTTCGGATCTGGGATCACCTCACTGGCCTGGAAGAGCGATTCAGTGTTGAGTCGATCAGCACATCCAGCGGTCTGACGCATCAGCTGTGGAACAGGAACCGCAGCGAGTGAGAGCGCGATGGCTCGCGTCGGTGGCTTTGGTCCTGATGCTCGAGCTGGAGTCCCGGTACGGCTGGGTGGATCCGTGACGCAGCCCGATATATAATCAGACATATAACAAACGGGAGGGGCAATCATGGCCGTCACCAGCGTCGACCTGGATCCGCAGCTCATCGAGCGTGCCCGAGCGCTCACGGGCGAGCGATCGAATCGAGCCGTCCTCGACCTCGCGTTGCGCCGGCTCATCGCCTCGAAGCAGAAGGGCGCGATGATCGACGGCGTTGCAGGACTGACCGACCTCGACAACGAGCTCGGCGCGCCGGTGGTCTCTCCGGGCGATTCCCAGTCCTCGTGACCGACTACCTGGTCGACAACTCGGTTTGGGCGAGGCTGGCCACTGGGGACCCGGGTATCACTGCCCGCCTGCGGCGTATCGAGCGAGCGCCGGCCGACCTGTTCGTCACCTGCCCGCCGCAGGTGCTCGAGTTCTGCCACAGCGCCCGGACGCCCGAAGAGCACGCGAACTATCGAGAGCAGATATCCCTCGGATTCCCGCTCGAGCACGCACCCGACGAATCGCTCGTGCTCGATATCCAGGCAGCACTGTGGAACGCGGGGCTAGTCCGTGCGGCCGGCTCACGCGACATCATCATCGCCGGCTACGCCATCGTGAACGATGCGACCGTGCTTGCCGCGGACCACGACTTCGAGCACATCGCGAAGGTATCCGACTTGCAGTGCGAATACGTCGCGCCTTCGCCGTGACGTTGGTTCGTGGCGGAACGCGGTCGAATCCGATTCAACGTATAGCGGATCGGGCGCTGCGAAGAATCAACTCTCAGGCCGCATCGCGGCAGGCAGAGACTCTAGTGAGCCCCATCCGGCGTCTAGTGGCCGTCAGCGTCGGGGCATCCTGACGTGGACACCGCGTTTCCCCGTATCCGGGGAGATTCCCGATTGTTTTCGATCGGAAGCTATTGGCCGACAGTGTGATCCAGCTCCGAATTCTCGGGTGGGACTTCGGAATAACTGAGCGGACAGATATAGTCAGCGCGAAACCTCGCCTCTCGGTCCGTGTTGTAAAGGTTGTTGTCGATGATGTCACTCGGTTGCGCTCGTGACACTGCGCGCGACCGAGTTCGAGGGAGTTTGACCGGAATTCTGTGCGGAGTATTGGCGGTTGCGGCGCACGGATTCGAGGGTGAATTGCCGCATTCGGCCGCTTTGGCGCTGCTGCTGTTGATCAGTGGCGCCGTGGGCGCTGTGGTCGGCTCGTCCGCCGGGCGTGGCCGGGTCCGACTGTTCGCGGCCCTGGGCGCCGGACAGCTGCTCATGCACAGTGCGCTCTGCGTGGACGCTGATCCGATGCATGCCCATGCGGCAGCGGAGGGAGTCGGCGTTGCGGGCGAGGTGATGCTGGCGGCGCACGTCGGTGCCACCGTGCTGTGCGCCCTGATCATCGCCGCGGTGGAACGGGTTTACGTCACCGTTTCGCGGGTGATGTGGACAGTGCTCGGCCAATTCGATCTCCTTCCGGCCGATCGTGATCGGGCTGTTCGCGCGCCCCGCGCGGCCGCGGTCGGAGCTCGCGCCGACCTGCTGGGTGCGATCTCCCTGCGGGGCCCGCCCACCGTCGCCGCTTGGTGAACGCGCTCCGATATCAACGGTATTCGCGCGTCCTCCAAGGCTGCCCTTTGCCCGCCGCGGTCTTCGATTCCGTGGTGGAAGGACCATCAGTGCCCGCGTTTCCGTAGCTGCTCACAGCCGATGTCATTGCGCTGTAAGAATTCAGGCCGGACTCGGTGCCGCATCGGATTGCGGTGGACTGTCGTCGATTGATTGCGCAGTACGCGGTCAGGAATAACTGATCCTTAATTCGTGCTGCGCGCATTGTGAATTCGTGCTGTCCGGCAACCGGAATTCGGTGCCGGGTGGGAAGGAAATGTCGTGTCGAACAAGAAATTCACGTGGCCCGTCGGTGGGCTGCGCTGGCTTCGGACCGTGCTCACCGTGCTGGCCGCAGCACTGGCCGCGGTGGTGGTGCTCAGTACCGGCGTGGCGGATGCGCATTCGCATATCACCCATGCCGAGCCCGCCGATGGTGCCGTCCTGCAGGTCGGTCCGCCGCAGGTGAGCGTCACGTTCAACGAGAAGGTCGACGAACCCGTGCTGACGGTGACGGGTCCGGACGGGAACACCTGGTCCCAGGGTGCGGTCCACGTCGACGGCCGCACTCTCAGTATCGATCTGGTTCCGCTGGGCCCCGCGGGGGTCTACACCACGCGCTTCACCGTCACCTCCAAGGACGGCCACCGCGTCGAGGGGCAGCGCAGCTTCACCCTCACCCAAGCCGGTGACGGCAGCCCGGCACAGCAGTAACCCACTCCACGCCAAGACTTTCGACTATTCATCTCGCGAACCCGATTCGCGAGGAAGGACACCTGATGAAGACCATGAAGTTCGCCGCCGTCGCCGCGCTCGCCATCGCTTCTCTCACCGTTGCGGCCGGCACCGCAACCGCCGATGTGCCCGCCGGCGCGCAGAAGCCGGGCGCGACCGTCAGCACCGACGTGGCCCCCGGCATCCACTACACCGCCAATGTGGTGGACCACTCGGTCGTCCTGCGCACCGACGAGGGCCGGATCAACGTGCGCGGCACTCAGTTCGAGATCCTCGACGCCAACGGCAACCTGGCCTTCGGTATGCCGCTCACCTACAACCTCGACAAGCAGCAGTGGCCGATCGCCGCCCAGGTCGACGCCGACGGCCACGGCGTGACCTTGACCCCGAGCACCAACCCCGCCGACGCCGTCGCGATCGACCAGCCCGCACTGAAGCCGGTCTACTCCCAGGACGACTTCAATGACGCGCTCGGCGTGGCAAGCACCCAGATCGGCCTGGCCACCGCCATCGGCGGCATGGTCGGTGCAGCCATCGGCTTGGCCGGCGGCTGCATCGCCGGTGCGGTCGTCGGCGCCGAACTGATGCCGCCGGTCTTTTTCATCGGCGCGCCGGGCGGCTGCATCGCGGGTGCGGGCGTCGGCGCCGGGCTCGGCACCGCCATCGGCACCCTGGCGCTGGGCGTCCCGGTAGCTGTGGTCAGCGCCATCCAGATGTACAACACCCTTAACGCCAGCCAGAATTGATGCCCGCCCCCGGGTGCCCCGTCGTGGCGGGGCACCCGGGTCGGATCGCGAATCCGGCACCACCTGAACGGATTTCCCGCCATGTCACCATCGTTGCTCGCACGGGCAGCCATCACCGCCGCCGTCGGCACCGCGGCCCTGTTCGCGGGCGCGGGCATCGCCTCCGCCCATGTCACCGTCTCCGCTCCCGGCGCGACCCGCTCCGGCGATGCGGTCCTGACCTTCCGGGTACCCAACGAGTCCGGTACCAACAGCGCGACCACCGTGCTGACCGTGCAGTTCCCCGCACTACTGTCGGTCGATACCCAGCCCCTGCCCGGGTGGAAGTCCACCATCACCAAGGACAGCGCCGGCAAGGTCACCGCCGTGACCTGGACCGCCGACCCCGGCGCGGGCATCGCCCCGGGGCAGTTCCAGCAATTCCAAGTCCTCGCCGACGATCTCCCCGACCAGGACCACCTCACACTGCCCGCCATCCAGACCTACGCCGACGGCGAAGTCGTCAAGTGGGACCAGCCCGACAACCCTGACGGCACCGAACCCGAACGACCTGTCCCCACACTCACGTTGGCACCCAAGGGATCCGACGGCGACCACACGCCGTCCGCGGCACTCGCAACATCCGACACCACCGCCCGCTGGCTGGCCGGAACCGGCATCGGACTCGGTGTCATCGCCCTGGGCGGTGCGACGGTACTCGCCCGCCGTCGCTGAGCACACCGATTTCCCCTGGCCGTACCCGGATTCACCTGAAACCGGGTCCGGCCGGCGAACCTTGCTCTCGGTACAAGAGCTGAGCCCTCATTCGGTGATCTTGGGCTCACTCGCTTCGCCGGCACTGCGCGATGGCCGGTTCTGTCACCGCGGTATGCGGCTAGAGCGGATGGTTACACCAGGGGCAATTGCTCGCCCACAGCGTTGGCCGGCGCAGTGGACTGTGTGCGACTCGGCGTGTCATCCGCTGATTGCCTTCAGTGTCGCCGATCTACGTCAAATGACGGATGTCTCGGTGTTGCGCGCCGAAACGCCTGGCAGCCATGGCATTTACGTGTCCCGTCCCGACGCGGTCGCCGCCATCATCCGAAACGCGACTGAGGCCGTCTGACCCAGCGGTCAGTAATGACGCGCTGTCGGTCGCCCCCTCGTGTGGAGCCGACAGCTTTCGTTCGTATCGAGTGCGGTCATCGGGGCCGTTCCTGGCTGTGGTCGAGGATATTTCAGGGCATACCGGTTGCAGCGGATCGACGTCTGCTGACTGCCGCGTCAACGGCGAGCAACCATGGTTCATGCCATCATCTGATGAGGTCAGACATCCCTGGAGCTTGGATGTCAAGCGGCGAGGTCGTGGTTGTGGTGTGACCAGGCGGTTGTTTGGTCGTAGGGGGTGTGGGTTTTGAGGCAGCCGTGGAGGATGCCGACGAGGCGGTTGCCGACCTGGCGGAGAGCGGCGTTGTGTCCGACGTCGCGGGCGCGTAGTTGGTCGTAGTAGGCGCGGACCTGTGGGTCGTGCAGGATCGCGCAGGAGGCCTGCATATGCAGGGCATCGACGAGCCGGTCGTTGTGGACGAACCGGGCGTGGACGGTCCGCATCTTGCCGGATTGGCGGGTGATCGGGCTGGTTCCTGCGTAGTTCTTGCGTGCTTTCGCGGTGGCGTAGCGGCCGGGGGCGTCCCCGAATTCGGCGAGCACCCGGGCGCCGAGGACGACGCCGATGCCGGGCTGGCTGAGGATGACCTCAGCGTCCGGGTGCCGGCCAAAATGGGCCTCGACCTCGCCTTCGAGGGTCTTGATCTCGGTATTCAACGTAGTGATGACCGCGGCCAGCGCCCGAACGGTCGAGGCGTAGGCGGCCGTGACCAAGTCCGCTTGACCGAGTTGCTCGGACCGAAGCACGTCCTTGATCGCCTGCGCTTTGGCCGCGATGTCGCGGCGGCCCTTGAGCGTGACGCCGATCTGGCTGGTCGTGAGCTTCGCGGCCGACGCGGGAGTGGGAGCCTTGGCCAGCAACTGGAGTACCGCATCAGAGGTGAGACCGAGGGGCTTGTATGCCTGCAGAGCGGCGGGGAAGTAATCCCGCAACGCCACCCGTAACCGGAGCATGTGGCGGGTTCGTTCCCAGATCAGCGTCTGATGCGCGCGGGTGACAACCTTGACCGCTTCGGCGATCTCGGAGTCGCCGGCGACCTCGAGGAGCTGGTGACGGCGGGTGCGGATCATGTCGGCGAGCGCGTGGGCGTCGCCCTTGTCGCTCTTGGCCCCCGAGCTGCCGAGGATCTCTCGATGCCGGGCGGCTTGCTTGGGGTCCACCCCGAACACTCGATAGCCCGCCGCCCGCAACGCCCGCACCCACGGTCCCCGGTCGGTCTCGATACACACCAGCACCTCACAGGGCTGCCCGTCCTCGGGCACGAACCGGCCGAGGAGTTCATGGAACCGGGACATCCCGGCCATCCCCTCGGGTAGCCGCACCCGTTTCAATGTTCGGCCGTGCTCGTCCTGGACCTCCACATCGTGGTGATCCTCAGCCCAGTCATCTCCAACGAAAAGCACCGAACCTCCTGATCGACAACAGTTTTCAGCAGCCCGCAGGAGTCGGTCGGCGACCTAATGGACAAGTGCTCACGCCAATACCCCAGGCGGGCACGACATCCCATCAGCGATCAAGACTCCTGACCACTGGTGAGGGCACGATCTGACCCTAGGACTCGGAGGTCCAGGCAGCGAGAGTGCTCACCCACCAGCGGCTACCAGGCACCAAGTCTGCCCGAACAGCTGACCCGGTAGCTCCCATTAGGCGGCTTGCGGAACTCACTGATCGGCTCGCTTAGCGGTTTCCGGCAATCAGTGTGTGGACTATCGCCACGATCGTGCACGAGGTCCACCACGGCTTTGATGGCCGGCCGGTGCGGGAGTTCGTTGCGCTGCTGGTCGAGCGGGTCGCCGCAGGACAGTTCGTGTCGGCCGTTGCTCACCCGCTACCGCGACGCCGCCGATTCCGCCAGGGATTGTCCGAATAGTCGGCGAATTCTGGGTTTACGGTCCATGGTTAAATGGTTGCTCCCGGGTGCCGCCCCTGCCGATGCGTGCTACCCCTGTCGATACGAGAGCAATGTCCGAGGACCCCGAACTCGCCCAGGCCCGCGCCTTCGTGCGCGAGTTGACGCAGCACGCGCAGGCGCTGGTACGCCGGCGCGAAGCCCTTCCTGCCGAGGCCGCGGTGTCGCGGCACGACGCCGAACTCGCTGCTGTACGCCGCCAGATCACTCAGCTTCACGAGCGCTTTCCCGCCTTGCGTGCCGGGATGACGTCTTCGGCCATTTAGCCCGCGCCCGAACCGCGGCCCCGCCCGGTCGGCGCCGCACGACAGGCGCTGGATCGGACCTGGATTCAGCATTGCGATGCGGCATTCCGAGGTGCCCGCCTGCAGCAGCTCTCGGCCACGCCGAGCCAGTCGTTGCCGCCGGAACTGCTCCCAGGTGGGAGCTGATTGTGATGGAATTGGGTGCGCAGCAGTGGTTTCGAGTGCCAAAAATCCTGTTCACCGACGGTCGTTCGCGAGTTGACTGCAGTTCGCTGATTGATGTCAAGGCGGTCGAGTTCCGGTTCGATGTATAGCGGATCGGGCGCTGTGAAGAAACGGCCATCGGGCCGCATCGCGGCAGGCAGAGGCGGCTCAGGTGGTAGGCGACCTCGTCGGCGAGCGGCCGCTCGAACTGCCTCAACCGCGGGCACTTTCGGGCGTGCGGGTCGCCTGTTCATAGAGCGGGCGATGCATGTGCGGCTCGACGGTAGGCAGTCGGACGACAGCGGCAACGAGCCGCCGCACGGTGTCGGCTGAAAGCGGCTGCTCCTTTCGCAATTGGGATCCTTCGGCTATCAGTTTCTGCCCGCCGTCGCGGAGGTGGCGTTCGGCGAGTGACGTACGGACTTACCTTGCGATTGCTGGTGACTTGCTGGTTCGCGGGACCTCTGCTTCGAGCCGGGCGAATGTGCTACGCGGCAGGAGCGGAGGTCGGGTGGGGTGGCGGCGGGCCAGTTGCTCTTCAGTTCGTGCTCCCACATTGACTAGATCGCCCACATCGGGTTCGATGCCGTGATCGGCCGACACAGCAGCTACGAGGAAAGCGAATGCCGAGTCCAACTCGACGATCACAGGTGATCGCCCACACGATTGGTATCGGTGTCGGTCTGGTCCTGCTGATCGCTGGGATCATTCGGCTTCTGCTTGTGCCGGTGGAATGCTCCGGTCATCAGATGGAACCGGGGCAGGTGTGCGCCGAGACAGATAAAGGCCGCCCCGTGGTCAGAACGTTCGACCAGCAGCAATCTCTACGCAATACAACAGACGGGTTCCTCATCGTCGGCGGTTTCGCGGTGGCAGCGGGTTCTGCCGTCCTGCTGCGCCGTGTCTCACGTCGTTGACCGGGCCGTAACCGGCGAGATCGCGAACCAGTCCGCTGACGGCAGCCGCCGCGGTATTCCACGGCGACTGTAGATTTCGAACGGCTTCGCCCGAATACCTTCGATGGCAGCTTTATTGGAAATCGGTGTGCCGACAAAGCAGATCGAGAATTTTTCTCACTGCTCGGTCGTCGAGCGCGATCACGTGCTGGATTATGCGGACGCTGTTCGTGTGTGGGAATGGGGATGCGCGCGAGTAGGATCATGCTGGTCGGGATGCATTTTATCGGTGCTGGCCGTCGCTGATTGGACGGTGAAAAGGGAGTGATCGGGGTATGTCATCGACTTGGAGGACTGATCATGTTTCGTTTTTGGCGTTTTATATTAACTGCTGCCGCCGTGATTGCTGCGGCGCTTTCTCCGGTGAGTGCATGGGCTGATCCGGGTGACCCTGGTGCGGCATGTGGGGACAATATGGTTGTGAATACTCGTGGCGAGTGTGTTGCCGTCGGGAGTTTTTGCACATTGTCGGACGGCATGGTGATCGGGATGATCGGTCGCGATGGGCGGTGTGTTCTGCCTGGTATGAATACTTGATGTCGTCGAATTCCGCTGCCGTGCCCGATTCTGTTTGGGTGCAGGTGATTTCGTGGTGGAGTGAACCTACCGGGGTACCTGGGTCCGGGTCGGGTGCGGTCAGCGGCCTCGGGGGTATTTGGATACAACGGTGCCGTCGGGGTTGGCGGCTAGGTAGGCGCCGCCATAGTCGTCGGTCAGGTAGACCATGACTGTTGGCTGGTTGTTGTTGAAGGTCCAGGCGGGGTCGACGATTATGTAGCGCAGGGTTGGCGTGGGGATACCGAGGCTTTCGTCGGCGGTGCGGAGGAGGTCGGGGAGAATATCCCAGTTGATCGAGCTCAGCTTCACGGTGGATTTGTCCGAGAGTGGGCCGCCTGCGCCCTTTCGGGTGGCGGTGCCGTCGCGGTAGACGAAGAGATCGTAGAGGCCGGGTTTGCTTTTGACGGGGGCGCCGACATTGGCGTAGGTCGGGTAGAATGTTGCTTCGTTGAATTCTTCACTGCCGGAAATGTTTTCGAGTGCAGTGATGGCCTGGCGGATGCCGTTGGGGGTCAGTAGGTCGACGGGTTTGCCGGTCACGGGTGCATCGGATGTCGCGCTCGCGGACCGGCTTGTGGCGGGGAATTCGTTGGTCACCGGTGGATTGCTCGGCGCGGCTTGGTTACCGGTCGAATCGGGGCGCAGCGCCACTATCACTATCGTTGCGATAACCGCGCCGACGACTGCGACAGCCGCGAGGCCGATGCCGATCCCACGCGAGGGCGGTTTGCGTGCAGGGGGAGTCGTGGAGTGATATGAGTGCGGCGCGGGTGTGGTGTTCGGTGCCGTGCCGCTGGATCCGTGGGGCTCGCCGACCGCACCCAGGCGGATCGTTGCGTTCGGCGTATTGAACGCACCAGGTGCGCCTACGCCGGGTGTGTTGTATCCGCCGGGGGTGTCGATCGTGCCAGGCGTGCTGAATGCGCTGGGTGTGTTGAATCCGGTGTTGCCCACGCCTGGAGTTTCGAATCCGTCTGGCGAGTTGGCTGCACCCGCCGCATCGAACATCCGCGGCGTACCGGCCAACCCAACCGCCTGCGCGAGCATCGAATCCACCTGCTCAGCACTGGGCCGACGATTCGGATCAGGCACCAACAGCGCCATCAAAACCGATGTCAACACCCCGGCCCGCTGCGGCGGCGCAACCGTACCGGCGATGACGGCCGCCAGCGTGGCAACAGTCGAGTCCCGCCGCATCGGGTGAAACCCCTCCACCGCGACATACAGCAGCAGACCGAACGACCACAGATCAGAGGCCGTTTGCCCCTCCTGCCCACTGAGCCGTTCCGGCGCGACATAATCCAGCGAGCCGACCACACTGCCGGTGGAGGTCAGCCCCTGCATGCCGTTGATCGCCGCGATACCGAAGTCGGTCAACACCGGTGAGCCGTCTTCGCGCAGCAGTACATTCGCGGGTTTGATATCGCGGTGCAGCACACCCACCTGATGTGCGGCGCGAAGCGCGGCGAGAATGCCGCGGCCCAGGTGTGCCACCTGGGTGGGCGGCATCGGTCCGCGGGCCAGGTGATCGGCGAGACTCTGTCCGCGAACCAGTTCCATGACGATCCATGGATGCGCCACTTCGGGTGAATCCACGATGTGGTGGATGGCAACGACATTCGGATGACCGATCCGGGCCAGCGCCCTGGCCTCCCGCAGCACCCGCTCGCGGTGCACCTCGGGTGACCTCACCGCATCCGTCTCCGCCCGCACCTCCTTGAGCGCGACCTCGCGATGCAGCGCGAGATCATATGCGCGCCACACCGTCCCCATCCCGCCGCTACCGAGCGGCTCGAGCAACTCGAAACGCCCGTCGACCACTGCACGCTCGGAAACCACGGCGCAAGCCTATGGCATTGCCGCACCCACGCGATATGCGTGTTTCAGATGGGTCGCAAGATCATCGATCGGTACCGACCAACTGCTCGAAGAAGGCGCGGTAGCTGCGCAATGCCAGCCGTAGATCCTCGGTATCGCCGTCCTCCGTACGCGACCACAGCCGTTCCAGCGACTGCTTCCGCTCGGCCAGCGTGGCGGACAACTGCTGAACGGTCGCCATGACGAGGTCATCGGCCTGCGTCACCGCCTCGTGCGGGTTGTCCACGAAACTGCCCTGCAACTGCCGCCATGCGCCGCGCAGGCGCTCGCGGTCGGCGGCACCGAAGAGTGGCTGATCTCCGATTTCCCGCTCGTCCGCAGTCTCGGTGGCGTCCGCGGGCTCACCAGCGGCCGCCTCGTTCATATCGGATTCCGATAGCGGCGACGGTCCATACGAGGCGGCAGAATCGGTCGCGGTCGGCGAAACGCCATCCGGCACTTCGGCTTCCAGATTCCGCTCCGGTTCCGTGCTCATCGTTTCGCATCCTTCTTATCCACCGCCGCACCGGCGAGCAATTCCTCGAACAACTCGCGGTACTGCACCACTGCGAATCGCATGTCCTCGGTGGAAACTCGGGTATCGGAGCGCCGGATCGCGATTTCATGCGCGGCGCGATAGTGCCCCACCGTCGCCGCGTGCTCGACGGACAGATCGGCGAGCTGCTGGTCATAGCCTTCGAGGGGATAGCCGCGCTCGGCCATGATGTCGGCCACCAGCACATCGGCCGCCGTCACCGCATCCGCCGGAGCATCGACGAAGTGCTGCTGCATGTGCGCCCACTCGGTGCGATACCGCTGCTTCTCCTGCTCCGACAGCTCCCGGATATCGAGCTCGGCATGGCGCTGCTCGCGCCCGGTCAGCTCGCGGTCGGTGGCCTTGCGGCTGTCCAACTCCGCCAAGGTCCGGTCGTATTCGGGCCCGAACTTCCTGCGCAGCCGTCGTCTCTGCCGCATCGACCGGACCCCGACCAGCGACCCGACCGCGACCAATACCGCCACGACGACCACTATTGCCACCAGTACGGAAGACACTCGTGCCTCCTAACTCAGACGGTCGTATCGTTCACGTAATGCCTCGCCGGCGGCCATCCAAACCTCAGGAACTCACCTCTACCGGCTGTGGTGTGGGTGGAATTGCACGCGGTGTTGCGCGGCGGGTCTTCAAGTTGTCGCACTGAATCTGATACATGCGCTGTCGGGTTCGCGGCGCACGCTCCCGTAACCGGTGAGCCGTAATCGAGTTCCGGGTTCGATGTCATCGGCGGCGGCGCTGTCGAACGGATGCAGCGCCTCGCCTCGGGTGCCACGCGGTTCGGTGTCCAGCCGGAAGTCGACATCGTAGGACCAGTTCAGGTAGTGCCCCGCATATTCGCCGCTGGTGCCCTCATCGCCTACCGCATCGGCGAACTACTCTGGTAGCGAGCCGATTTCGACATGGGCATCGGTACATTCGAGATCGCCGCAGCCGTGCACTGTTTCGAGTGGTCCGAAGTGGTAGAAATCGACCGCGGTGTAGTTGCACCGTCACCGTCCAGCCGTTCCATTCGTCGGCCTCGGTATCGAGTCCGCAGCCGACGGCGAGCGGCGACGCCACGAACAGTGATGCCGCGACCAGCCCGAACCCGAACCTCGCCGCCGCAGTCCTGCCGGACGCAGCGGGTGCCGCGCTACCGGTCGGCCTACCGGGCAGCGGGCGGGCGCGGCCACGGATTCTCCTCGAGATGCTCGATGGACATATTGAACCGGGAGATGAGCCCGCTCAATTGCGTGATATCGGCGACCGCCCAGTCCGCGACGACCGCGCCGATGCCTTCGTGACTCTGCTCGCGATCGGCGGCCACCAATTCCAGGCCCTTGGCGCTGGCTCGGATCTTGCGGGCAATGCCGCCGTCCGGATCGGGGACGCGTTCGACCAACCCCTGCTTCAGCATCGCGGCGACCTGCCGGTTGATGGTGGAGATATCGAGCTGGAAGGCCTGCGACAGCTCGCGCAGGCTGAGCGGTGCATCCATCTCCAGTCTGGTCAGGATCAGATACGCCGACCGGTCGAGCCGGAATCCCCGCCGCCGCACCAGCGAGGCCGGGAAGTGCCGGGCGAGCAGGGTCAACTCGAAGACGAGGCGGGCGAGCGCATCGTCATCTTCGGGACCTGATTCGAACATGGCCCACACTATGTCGGCTGAATCATGTCGATGACAAATTGTGCACGATACATATGATATGTACCGTACACATTCATGACTGTTGCAGCCGACGCGTCATCGACCGTCACCGCGCACGACGCCCGGCGCCGTCTCAAATCAGGCCTGCTCATCGCGACGCTCGGCATGGTCGGTGTTGTCGTATCGCTGATGCAGACGCTGGTCATCCCGATCATTCCCACGCTGCCGAGGCTGCTGGACACCTCGGCGTCCAATGCCTCCTGGGTGATCACCGCGACCCTGCTGGCCGGTGCTGTGACGACCCCGATCAGTGGCCGGCTCGGCGATATGTTCGGCAAGCGTCGGGTGCTGTTCGCCAACCTGTTGTTGCTGGTCGCCGGTTCGGTGGTGTGTGCACTGTTCTCCTCGCTGGCTCCCGAGATCATCGGGCGCTCGCTGCAGGGCGCGGCGGTCGGCGCGATTCCGCTCGGCATCAGCATCATGCGTGACGAATTGCCCGCCGAGAAGGTGGGTTCCGCGATGGCGATCATGAGTGCCACACTCGGAGTCGGCGGTGCGCTCGGCCTGCCGCTGGCAGCTGCCATCGCGCAGAATGCCGACTGGCACATGCTTTTCTGGACCGCGGCCGGACTCGGTGTCGTCTGTGCCGCACTGGTTTTCGTCTTCGTGCCGGAGTCACCGGTGCGCATGCCCGCGCGTTTCGATTTCGGTGGCGCGCTCGGATTGTCGATCGCGCTGCTGGCCTTACTGATTCCGATCACCAAGGGCGCGGACTGGGGTTGGGGCAGTGCGAGCATCCTCGGCCTGTTCGTGCTGTCGGTAGCGGTATTCCTCATCTGGGGCTACTACGAACTGAAGCAGCGCTCGCCGCTGGTCGACCTGCGGGTTTCGGCGCGGCCACGGGTACTGTTCACCAACGCCGCTTCCATCGCGGTCGGGTTCGCGCTCTACGGCATGTCGTTGACCTTCCCGCAGCTGATGATGGCACCGAAGCAGACCGGTTACGGCTTCGGTCTCTCCATGGTCAATGCCGGATTGGCGTTGGCTCCAACAGGATTCGTGATGATCCTGCTGTCGCCGGTCTCGGCGCGGCTGTCCGCGGCACGCGGCCCGAAGGTCACGCTGGCGCTCGGCTCGGCGGTCATCGCGGTCGGTTATCTGTGTGCGGTGGTGCTGATGAACAGCGTCTGGGAGCTCATAGTCGCGGCGATGATCGTCGCGGGTGGTGTCGGTCTGGCCTTCGCCGCGATGCCCGCATTGATCATGGGTGCGGTGCCACTTACGGAGACCGCGGCGGCCAACGGCCTCAATTCGCTGATGCGCTCGATCGGTACCTCGACCTCGTCGGCGGTGATGAGCGTGGTGCTCGCCCATATGACGATGCAGCTCGGCCCACACGTGCTGCCCTCACGCGACGGTTTCCACACCACCTTCCTGATCGCCACGGCCGCGGCCCTGGTGGCCATCGGGCTCACCCTGATCATTCCGATGCGCAAGGCAGCCGATGCCGCCGATAAGGCCGGGCACGCCTGAGGTCACGCGCTCGAATGGCCGGGCCTGATTCGAACGGTTCCGAGCGTGCACGCGAGAAGTGCACGTTCGGACCCCTTTCCGTCAGCGAGCGGTGACGAACCCTTCCGCCACCATCCAATCGCGAGCCACCTCGGCCGGTTCACGACCATCCACGTCGACCTGGCGATTCAATTCGGTGATCGCTTCATTGGTCAGCTTCTTCGATATCGGTGCCATGATTTCGGCGACCTGTGGATGCGCATCGGCGAAGGACTTCCGCATCACGAGTGCGGCGTTGTATTTCGGGAAGAAGCCCAGATCGTCTTTCAGCAAGACCAGCCCGAGGGCCGGGATCCGGCCGTCGGTGGCGGCGACCGAACCGAACCGGCATTGCTTGGCATCGGCGGTGGCCTGATAGACCACCGGATCCTGCACTATCTGCTTGTGTACCTTGCCGACATCGATTCCGTATTTGCGCGCCATTCCGGGATAACCGTCCTGGCGCACATTGAATTCGGTGCCGACACACGTCGCGGCGGCGGCCGGGTCGGTGGCGATCAGCCGGGCATAGTCGGACAGCGTGACAACGCCGGTCTCCTTCGCGGTGTGCGCGCTCATCACGAGCGCGTAGGTGTTGTTCATGGGGGCCATATCCGTCCACACGATGCCGTGCGCCGCCAGGTCCGCGCCGCGGACCGCCTCGAACTGTCCGACCTCATCCGGAACCGGCGTCTCATTGCCGAGATAGTTGATCCACCCGGTGCCGGTGTATTCGTAGGAGATATCGATCTGACCGTGCAGCTGGGCATCGCGAACACTGTTGGAGCCCTGGATATTCGTCAGATCCCGGACCTGCGCACCGGCTGCGGACAGCGCGAATTCGATGATGTACCCGAGGATGTTCTGTTCGGTGAAGTCCTTGGAGCCCACCGTCATCGGCACGCCGTCGAGCTCCGGCACCGGACGAATGCTGCCGGGATCAACCCGCAGCGGCACCGCGCTACCGGACTGTAATCCGCAGGCGCTCAATACGAATACGGCCGCGAGGCCCAGCACCCACGGGCCCAGCACCCACGCCCTCACTTCAACCCCTTCGGCCCCAAGTACTGTTCGGCCAATGCGCCGAGCCAGTCGACGAGCAGCGCCAGTGCCACCGCGAGGACGGCGCCGACCACCAGCGTGACGTTATCGCGCAGCTTGTACCCCGTATCGATCAGAATGCCGAGACCACCCGCGCTCACCAGGAACGACAGCGTCGCGGTACCGACGGCGAGCACCAGCGAGGTGCGCAGCCCGGCCAGGATGTAGGGAATGGCGAGTGGAAATTCGATGCGGCGCAATATCGTCAGCGCCGACATGCCCTGGCCGCGCCCGGCGTCGATGACGGCGGCATCCACCTGCTGATAGCCCAGGATCGTATTGCGTAGCACCGGAAGCAGCGAATAGAACGCGATGGGCGTGACACCGATCCAGAACCCGGTGGTGCGGGTGGCGAGATAGAACAGCACGATCAGACCGATCGCGGGTGCGGCCGCGCCGATATTGGCGATACCGACGAAAAGTGGTGCCAGCCGCCGATATCCGGGCCGGGTGAGCAGTGTACCCAGCGGTACCGCCACCACGACGACGATCAGCACGACGGTCGCGGTGATCAGCACATGCTGCCAGGTGACGGTCGCGATAGTGGATACACTGATGCTGGCCTGCTGGGTGGCGGTGAGATCGCGCCGCAACGCCCACACCAGCACACCCGCGGTCAGTAAGAGCACGAGCGCCGGTTGGACGAGCAGCCGAATGCTTTCGGCCCGACGCAGTGTCGTCGGCGATGCCGTGGGCGGTGCGGTGGTCGCCGTGGTCATGTCGTCGCGTCCGTCTGCGCGCCCACATGGGTGGCGCGCATCGCCGACAGATGGCCTACGAGCGTATCGATCGTGATCAACCCGGCGTATTCACCGCCTCGACCGGTGACGACCGCCGTCGCGGTCTGCTCGGCGAGCAAGGCCTCCAACGCATCCTGCAGGGTCGACTGCAGCGACAACTGCTCACCGACCGGGGATCCGACATCGTGCAACGAATTCGCCTGTGCCAGTTGCTCACTCGATACCCAACGCCGCGGCCGCCGCTGCGCGTCCAGGATCAGCGCCCACGGCCGATCACGTCCGGCCAGCGCGGCGCGAACGCTGTCGATCGAATCGGAGTCCAGAGCCGTCGGGCAGCTGCCGAGTTCGACATCACGGACCCGGGTGAGGGTGAGTTGTTTGAGCGAGGCATCCGCGCCGACGAAACCGGCCACGGTCTCATCCGCGGGATCGGCCAGGACGGCTGCCGGGCTGTCGTACTGCAGGATCCGAGATCGGTTGCCCAGCACCGCGATTCGATCGCCGAGCTTCACCGCCTCGTTGAAATCGTGGGTGACGAACACGATGGTCTTACCCAGTTCGGATTGCAGGCGCAGCAGTTCGTCCTGCAACAGGGCGCGGGTGATCGGATCGACCGCGCCGAACGGCTCGTCCATCAGCAGCACCGGCGGATCGGCCGCCAAAGCGCGAGCCACACCGACACGCTGCTGCTGGCCGCCCGAGAGTTGCCGGGGATAGCGGTTGCGGTAGGTATCGGGATCGAGGCCGACCAGCTCGAGCATTTCGTCGGTCCGCGTGCGGATCTTCTTGCGGTCCCAACCGATCAGACCGGGCACGGTCGCAACGTTTTTCGCGACTGTCAGATGCGGGAACAGCCCGGCCTGCTGGATGGAATAGCCGATACCCCTGCGCAATTGGTCCGGATTCACGCCGGTGACATCGCGTCCGCCGATCGTGATGGTGCCCGAGGTGGGTTCGATGAGGCGGTTGATCATCCGCATGGTGGTGGTTTTACCGCAGCCGGACGGCCCGACCAGGACGACGATTTCGCCGGCCGGAATGGTCAGCGAAACTCGGTCGACGGCCGGATCGCGTTGGCCCGGATAGTGTTTGGTGACCGCGTCGAGCACGATCTCGACGCCGGATACCGCCGATGCCGTACTGTCGCCGCGGATTTCGGTATCAGTCACGTATTCCCCTCGAGGTGGTGAGACGCCCGGCAATGACGAAGATCCCATCGAGGATCAGCGCGAGCACGACGATCAGGATCGTGCCGACCAGCGCCTGCGGCACCGCATTCGGACTGCCGAGGCGAGCCAGGCCGGAGAAGATCAGATTGCCGAGTCCGGGCCCCTTGGCATAGGCGGCGATGGCCAGAATGCCCATGATCATCTGGGTGCTGACCCGCATCCCGGTCAGAATAGATGGCCAGGCCAGCGGCAGCTCTATGTGCGCGAGGACCCGCAGCCGATTCATACCGACCCCGCGCGCGGCATCCACGATCGCCGGATCCACCGAGGCCAACCCGATGATGGTGTTGCGCAGAATCGGCAGCAGGGCATAGAGCACCAAGGCGGTGATGGTCGGCCCGACGCCCAGTCCGAGAACTGGAATCAGCAATCCGAGCAGCGCGAATGACGGGACGGTGAGTACCGCGCTTGCCAGTGCCGTCGCTACCGAGGATCCGAACGGGCTGCGGTAGACCAGTACGCCGATCAGCACGGCCATGATCGTCGCGAGCAGCAATGACTGCACCACCGCCGAGACATGTAAATACGAATCGGTGATCAGCTGTGCGCGCCGATGCACCACGAATGTCCACAGTGTGTCCAGGGCCTCTACCTCCCCGCCGCCCGGTGTCTTCGGAGACTATCGTGTCGGCCGCTCGACCGCGACGAGATTCGCGCAGTACGGGCAAGTGTCGATTGCCGACCACCGCCATGTCGTCGAGAGACTGCCCGGTACCCGTCCGGTCGAAACTCCCTGAATTTCGTGCTCACGGCCGCGACGGGACCGACGGCCATGGGCGGCAACGAATTCGGCGAGGTCGCGACTCACCACCTCGCACCGGCGCAGGTACCGGGGGTAGCGGGATTCGGTCGTTTGTGCATAGTGTTGGCACTCGGCCGGTCCTTCCAGTGGCTATGCCTTGTCGGCGGGGCCCGTGCCAGCAATTACCATTGACTAGGCGGCGCCCGGCAGCGCCGTCTTCGGTCCCTGTCCTGCTACCCCCTCATCAGCAGGACAGGGACCTCCGGGTTGGGGGAGGTCGGCCCGACCTTGCCGAAATCTGTGTCGCGTACCGTGTGGTTGTCCGTTGAGAGGTGAGGGGTTGCGGAAACTCTGATGCTGCCAATCGAGGAAAAGACCGGTGATCCCGTCTGGATCGACTATGCCGAGTTCGGGGAGCGGTTCGTCACCCACGCGGTGACGCCGGAACGGATCGAAGCCGCGGTCTCCGCGATGACCGATCACGGCGTCACCATCGGCCCGTTCTCCCTCGGACCAGTCGGACTGGCCGGATTCATGGCCGAGGGCAAGGTGGGCAAGCCGGTCATTCTGCGCAGCGGTCCGCACATCACCTTCGAGGTGACCGTGCCGCTGACGATGTCGGTAAAGGTGCTGATCGGCGGGCGGAAACTGCGGCTGGAGGCGGTCGCCGAAATCGATCTCACATTGCATGCGCGCACCGCGGATCCGCTGCTCATCGTCATTGATATCCCGCCGATCCGCGCGCGTGATGCCAGCTTCGTACTGCGTGCACAGGCCATCGAATCGGCCTGGGAATGGTTGCTCGATCCGATCGCCGGGGTGGTGCAGCGCGAGGTCGCCAATCGGGTGAATGCCATGCTCGCCGAACCGCGCGTCCGGCGCGGTCGGGTCTTCGACGTGGCGGCCATCATCAACGGCGTCCGGTCCCAGCACGTCGACCAGAGCGAATTCGACTGGATCGGCTACGACGAATTCGGACGTCAGTTCTTTTCCCGCATCGTGACCCGCGATCGGGTCTTCGAATTCGTCGAGCCGATGGCGGGCCGTCCCATCGAGGTCGGGCCGCTGCGCGCCGGACCGCGTGACTCTGCCACGGTCACGGTAAAGGGCGATATTCGCATGCCGCAGGTGACGGATCGCCCGGACGAATCGGTAGCTTTCGATTTGACCCTGCCGGTGAGCCTGGATATCACCGTCGATGTGCTCAAGGCCAACCGCTATCGCGCTGATGTCGAGATACCGCTGGTGTTGATCGCGCGGGCCGCCGATCCGCTGCTGATCGTCATCGATGTACCGCCGCCCGCGGTCGATGACCTGCGGCTGGAGTTCAAGGCGCGCGGGATGCGGGCCGCCACGCTCGCTGCGCTGGCCGGTATCAAGAAACAAGTCGTCGAGCAGGTGGCCCAGGTCGTGCGCGAGGAACTCAGCGACAGTTCGCGCCGCACAATCGATGTCGCCGCGCGGATCGATGGCATCGCCTAGAACCCTCGCTCGACCTGTGTGGCAAGTGTGAATTGCTGTTTCCAGTGGGACTAGCGATTCCAATGTGAATATGGTGAAATTAGTCCACGTTCGAGGCTCCCGGCGCGCGAGTGGACCTTGGGGAAGGTGCGCCGGGCACGCTGCTACCTGTCCATGTCGGGTTTGCGCGAAGGAGTCCTGCGATGCGCTCCGTTTCTGTGTCTCGCCGCCAGCTGTTCGCCTACTCCGCAGCGGCCGCGGCCGTCGGAATCATCGCGCCCCGCGCCTCGGCGGTCGGTGTGCTCGGCACCCTCGTCGACTACGCGGGTGGCGTGCCCTCCGCCGACGCGATCCGGGACGACGGTCACCTCGGCGTCATCCGCTACGTCTCCGATCGCCGTCCGGGCGCCGAATGGATGGAGGGTAAGCCCTTGCGCGCCAAGGAGGTCGATCAGCTGCACGCCGCCGGGCTGACGATCGTGTCGAACTACCAGTTCGGCAAGGGCCCGACCGCCGACTGGCGCGGTGGCCTGGAGGCGGGCAAGAAACACGCCGATCGCGGCCTGGAACTGCACCTCGCCGCGGGCGGTCCGGAGAACCGGCCGATCTACGCCTCCATCGACGACAATCCGGCCCCGGCCGATTTCGCGACCATGATCGCGCCCTACATCCTCGGTTGGGAGTCGGTGCTCGGCAAACAGAACGTCGGCATCTACGCCAACGCACCGACCATCGAACTGGCAAGCGCCGCGGGCCTGGGTTCCTGGTATTGGCAGCACAACTGGGGTACGCCCAAGGGGTTCGTACATCCGGCCGCACATCTGCACCAGATCGAGATCGACAAACGCGATATCGACGGTATCGGTGTCGACGTCAACAACATCCTCGCCGCCGAATACGGCCAGTGGTGAACTAGCGGCTCGAGATCAGGTGGCAGTGGTGGCGGCTGCTCCTCTGCCCGCCATGGATCCATCTGATCTCGAGCGTCAGGTCTGGCAGTGGCAGGTGGGGGCGAGTCGGAGTTCGGGTTCGTCGTCGGGGACCACGCGGAGGGTGGGTCGGTTGTCGGGGGCCTCGTGGTCGCCGCGCCAGGAGAACAGGGACCAGCGGGAGATGCCGGAGAAGGCAGAGCCGAGGCTACCGAAGGAGAAGGAAGAGATCACCGAGCCGAAGGAGCCGACGGCCCCGATCGACAGCACCGAACCCACGCTGCCGATCGACAGGATCGAGTAGGCGGAGCCGATCGACAGGATCGAGCCTTCCGAGCGGAAGGACAGGATCGATCGATGCGAACGTCTGCTGCGGATCGAACGCCCCGGGTGGATCGCGGGACGGGACCGAAGCGAATCATCGACAGTCGCCATAACTTTGGTCTACCACAGTCCCGTCATGACGGCGCACTATCGCGACGATTCGCACCAAGTGTGTTGACAAGAACGAAGCGCGGTGCCCCACCAAGGGCCACCGCGCTTCGAAAGCACCGACTAGCCGACGGTGAAGAAGCCGAGGGTCGGTAAGAAAGAGCAGGTCCGTGGGTCGGCGTCATCGGCCTTGGTGGTCAGCGAACCGGAGACAACCGCGACGACCCGGCCCGAGCCGGTGTTGACGATCGCCGAGAGCGTAGCCGGGCCGTCCGGGTTGATCTTCGCCTCATCGGTCAGCGGCTGGATGCCGGACTGACGGGTGTCGAGGTTCAGCCACTGGACCGTCATCGGTGGATTCTGCTCCGGCGTCGGCCCCTTGGTGCCGAGTGCGGTGAAGACGAATCCGGTCTGTCCGGCTTGCGGTCCCGGCGGCGGCAGCGTGGCCGGGCCGGGGACGGCGAGTGCGGTGCCGACCGAATCGGCGCCGGGTCCGATGCAGCCCTTGCCGATGGACGGGTAGAGGAACTGCGCGATGGCCGGGCCGCCCTGCGGGACCTCCGGACCGCCGCCGCCGCTGCCATCCAGGAAGGTGATGATCCGTTCCAGCGTGGACTTGATCTGCGGCGGCAGGTTCAGCGTGTTGAGCAGCGCCCGGACCTGATCGAGGATGGCGTTCTTCGGGGCATCCGCGATGGGCTTGGCATCGGCCGGCCCGGCGATGGCGCCGACGATGGCCGGGACCAGCGACGCGACCGCATCGATCGGGACGCCCTCGGGAATCATCGGAATGGTGTTCCTCGATGCGATGGGCGCGGGAGCCGGCGCCGCGACTGCCGTCGACGGCGCGGCGAGTGAAGCGCTCGCGGCGATGGCGAGCGCGGACAACATGATCCGCGATCCTGGGGTGCGAAGCACAGGTCTAGCCGTCCTTAACCTCGGGTACGTCACAGGAGCGATGCAAAAAGCCATCGTTTCGGGGTCACTCTAGGGACATGGGCGTCCTGTTGTACAGCCGCCGCGCCCCTACTTCTGTTGTGGACGATCAGTGTTATCAGACGGTATCGCTTGTCCGCGTGTTACCGGAGTGAAAGGTGATGCGAATGTTACCAGTGATATTCGGCGGTCGGGCCGACTGTGCGGTACGCAAGCTACCCCCTCCGGCTCGACCGCGCATGCCGGGGGCCGGTACGGGGGATTGACGGGACCTTTCGCGGCGGCGGTTAGGCTAGTCGCAGCCTTCCCGGAAACGACTCGAAAGCCTACGAATTGAACCGAAGCCTCCGAATGGCTGTGCCGGTGCTCGGTCTGTCCGTGTTGGCCAGGCTGTTGTGGATGCTGCTGTCGAAGAACGGGATGAATCTCGTCGATCTGCACGTCTATGTCGACGGTTCGGCGGACCTGCTGACCGACCGCCTCTACGACTTCACCTACGCGGAGAAGACCCCGGACTTCCCGCTGCCGTTCACCTATCCGCCGTTCGCGGCGCTGGTCTTCTTCCCGCTGCACTACTTCCCGTTCACCGTGGTCGCGGTGTTCTGGCTGCTGGCCATTGCCGTCGCGCTGTACGCGGTGGTGTGGATATCCTTCGAATTCATCCTCGGCGCGGAGCGGATGCGCGAGTCGCGGTGGCGCACCGCCGCGGTCTGGTGGACCGCGATCGGCATCTGGATGGAGCCGGTGCGGACCACGATCGACTACGGCCAGGTCAATGTATTCCTGGTGCTCGGGGCCATGTTCGCCGTGCGCAGTTCGCGCTGGTGGCTGTCCGGGGGTCTGATCGGTGTGATCGCGGGAATCAAACTGACACCGGCGATTTCGGGGCTGTACTTCGTGGCCCGACGGCGGTGGGGGACCGCGGTCTGGTCGGCGGTGGTTTTCGGCGCGACGGTCGGAGTCAGCTTCCTGATCAACCACAAGGAGGCCGAGCGGTACTTCGGCACGCTGCTCGGTGACGCGGATCGGATCGGGCCGGTGGGCTCGGTGTGGAATCAGTCGCTGCGCGGTGCTCTGAGCCGTCTGCTCGGCCATGACGTCAAAACCGGGCCGTGGTGGCTAGCGGCCGTCGCGATTGTTGCCGTGCTGGCCTTCTTCGCTTGGCGCGCATTGGGTCCCGACGATCGGCTGGGCACCCTGATCATCGTGCAGCTGTTCGGACTGATGGTTTCGCCCATCTCGTGGTCGCATCACTTCGTCTGGCTGCTGCCCACAGTGATGTGGTTGCTGTACGGGCCGCTGCGGCAGGCGCCGGGCGCACGGATCCTGGCGGGGTATTGGCTGGTCACCACGTTGGTCGGCGTGCCGTGGGTGCTGTCGTTCGCCCAGCCGTCGATCTGGACCGTCTCACGGCCAGGGGTGCTGGCCTGGCTCGGCACCGTCGACGTGCTCGGCGTACTGGTGTTCTTTGCCTGGGTGATCTGGTCCGGACGCGTGGTCAATCGGATTGCGCCGCAAGCCGATCTATCTCACGAGCCAGCGATACGTCCAGTGCGGTGAGTCCGCCCGAGTCGTGGGTCGACAGCATGAAGCTCACCCGACGCCAGCGGATATCGATATCGGGATGATGGTTGGCGTTCTCGGCGACTTCGGCGACCTGACGTACGAGTTCGATGCCCGCCGGGAAGGACTTGGCGTCGATCGTGCGGGTGATGGTGTCGCCGGACCGGGTCCAGTCCGACAGTTCGGTCAAAGCTTCGGTGAGTTCTGCCTCGGTTAGTTTGGGAGCGCTCATGCCTGCACCTCGCTGACGCTCGGCTCCGGCGTGACCGCTCGGGCGGCTGTGTTGTTCGTTCGCTCACTGCGTTCGCTCATGCCTGCACCTCGCTGACGCTCGGCTCCGGCGTGACCGCTCGGGCGGCTGTGTTGTTCGTTCGCTCACTGCGTTCGCTCATATCCGAGTTGTACCCCGAGTGCCGCAAAGGCATCACGGAATCTGTCGGCGCGGCGAATTCGTAGATCAGGCGGCTCGGGCCTTCTCGAGGCCCTTCTTCAGGTCCTTACCGCAGCACCCCGCCGCTTCCAGGCGTTTCATCCGCATGATGACGACGGGGCACTTCAGGCATCGCGTCTTCTTGCGGCAGCACTTCTTCTTCGGCTTCAGGCTGGAAACCTTCTTCGCCTTGACCTTGCCCATGGCTGGTTAGCATACCCTTAGCTGGGTGTGTGGTCTGCAAGCTACGGGGATACCGGTACTGTGTAACTGGCCGCAATGTCCGGTGAGTTTCGATTCTCCACCCGATTGCAATGGTCGGCCGGCATCTATACCAACAGCAGGAGGATTGAGGCGTGTCGTCTGCACGCGATTTTCGCAACGTCGCCATCGTGGCCCACGTCGACCACGGTAAGACGACGCTGGTCGACGCCATGCTGCGCCAGTCCGGCGCCTTCGCCGAACGCGCCGAGCTCGTCGATCGCGTGATGGACTCCGGTGACCTGGAGCGCGAGAAGGGCATCACCATTCTGGCCAAGAACACGGCGGTGCACCGGCACCACCCGGATGGTTCGGTCACCGTGATCAACGTCATCGACACCCCCGGCCACGCCGATTTCGGTGGTGAGGTCGAGCGCGGTCTGTCCATGGTCGACGGTGTCGTGCTGCTGGTCGACGCGTCCGAGGGCCCGCTGCCGCAGACCCGCTTCGTGCTGCGCAAGGCGTTGGCCGCGAAGCTGCCGGTCATCCTGGTGGTGAACAAGACCGACCGCCCCGACGCCCGCATCGAAGAGGTCGTCGAGGAGAGCCACGATCTGCTGCTCGACCTCGCCTCCGATCTGGACGACGAGGCCGCCGAGGCCGCCGAACTCGCGCTGGATCTTCCCGTCCTCTACGCCTCCGGCCGGGAGGGCAAGGCCTCCAAGGAACGTCCCGAGAACGGCAGCGCGCCGGACGCGGAGAACCTGGATGCCCTGTTCGACGTGCTGATGGAGAACATCCCGGCGCCCAAGGGCGATTCGACCGCACCGCTGCAGGCGCACGTCACCAACCTCGACGCCTCGGCCTTCCTCGGTCGGCTCGCGCTGGTCCGCATCTATAGTGGTGAGCTGCGCAAGGGCCAGAACGTCGCGTGGATGCACGCCGACGGCGTCAAGCAGGTCAAGATCACCGAGTTGTTGCAGACCATCGGTGTCGAGCGCCAGCCCGGCGAGGTCGCGGTGGCCGGTGACATCGTCGCGATCGCGGGCATCGCGGACATCATGATCGGTGACACTCTCGCCGATGTCGACACTCCCGTTGCGCTGCCGCGCATCACGGTGGACGAGCCCGCCATCTCGGTCACCATCGGCACCAACACCTCGCCGCTGGTCGGCCGGGTGCAGGGCCACAAGCTGACCGCTCGCATGGTGAAGTCGCGGTTGGACTCCGAACTGGTCGGCAATGTCTCGCTGCGCGTGCTCGATATCGGCCGTCCGGATGCCTGGGAGGTGCAGGGCCGCGGTGAGCTCGCGCTGGCCATCCTGGTCGAGCAGATGCGTCGCGAGGGCTTCGAGTTGACCGTCGGCAAGCCGCAGGTGGTCACCAAACAGGTCGACGGCAAGGTGCACGAGCCCTACGAAGAGCTGACCATCGACTGCCCCGACGAGTACCTCGGCGCGATCACTCAGCTACTGGCCGCCCGCAAGGGCAAGATGGTCCAGATGAACAACCATGCCGCGGGTTGGGTGCGGATGGAGTTCATTGTGCCCTCGCGCGGTCTGATCGGCTTCCGCACCGACTTCCTCACCGAAACCCGCGGCACCGGTATCGCCAACGCGGTCTCGCACGGCTACGCCCCCTGGGCCGGTGAGATCCGGGCCCGCCACACCGGTTCGCTGGTCTCCGACCGCGCGGGCTCGGTGACCCCGTTCGCCATGATCCAGCTGGCCGATCGCGGTCAGTTCTTCGTCGAGCCCGGTGCGGACACCTACGAGGGGCATGTCGTCGGCATCAACCCGCGCGCCGAGGATCTCGATATCAATGTCACCCGCGAGAAGAAGCTGACCAATATGCGCAGCTCGACCGCCGATGTGATGGAAACGCTCGCCAAGCCGCTGCAGCTCGACTTGGAGGCGGCGATGGAGTTCTGTGCCGCTGATGAATGCGTCGAGGTCACCCCGGAGATCGTGCGGGTGCGCAAGGTCGTCCTCGGTGCCACCGAACGCGGGCGCGAACTGTCGCGACGGAAGGCACGAGACCGGGCCGCGCTCTAAAAGGCATGGGCCTCTCCGGCAACCTTGTGCGAGTGAACCACGAGCCCAGCGTCACCGGCACTCTACTTGGCCGAGCCATAGCTCGGCCAAGTAGAGTGCGGCACGTGAGCACGGGGGCTATGCGACGCGCGATGCTGATCATGATGGCGGCCTCCACCACGGTGCTCGCCAGCTGCACCGCGAATCCGCCACCGCCGATCGAGAGCACCGACAGCCCGAAGACGACACCGGCCAAACCCGGTAAGAACACCGTCGTGGTGGCTATCGATGACATCGGCATCGGATTCAATCCGCATCTGCGTTCCGATCAGTCACCGGCCACCGCCGCGGTGAGTTCGATGGTGTTGCCGAGCCCGTTCCGGCCGGTGCCGAATCCGGCGGTGCCCGGCGCCACCGAATGGGTGCCGGATTCCGCGCTGATGGTCTCGGCCGAGGTGACCGCGCAGGAACCGTTCACCGTCACCTATACGCTGCGCAACCAGGCGAACTGGTCCGACGGTGCGCCGATCGCGGCGGAGGACTTCCGGTTCCTGTGGCAGCAGATGATCACTCAGCCGGGTGTCGTCGATCCGGCGGGCTATCGGCACATTGCCGATATCAGCTCCTCCGGTGGCGGTAAGACGGTCACCGTCACGATGACCGGGCCGTATCCGGCCTGGCGCGAGCTGTTCACGAATCTGCTGCCATCACATCTGATCAAGGATCAGCCCGGCGGTTTCGCTACCGGACTGGTCGAGGGCGTTCAGGTCTCGGGTGGCAACTTCCGCATCAAATCGACCGACCGCGGCCGCGACGAGATCCTGCTCGAGCGCAACGATCGGTACTGGGGCACTCCGTCCGCGCCGGATCAGATTCTGTTGCGCCGCGGCGGAACTCCCGCGCAGCTAGCCGATTCGCTGCGCACCGGCGACGCGCAGATGGCATTGGTGCACGGCGGGGTCGCGACCCAGGCGCAGCTGGCGGCGATCCCGTCGGTGCGCACCGCGATCATGCCGCAGTCGCGTGAGCTGCAATTCGTAATCAATGGGCGCGGTAGCGATCTCAGCGATCCGCGGGTGCGGCGCGGAGTGACCGCGTTGATCGATCCGACACTGCTGGCAACGGTCGCCGGGCAGACCGGTGGCTGGGTTGAGCCGGTGCGTGCGCAGATCCTGACACCGTCGGATCCCGGATATACACCGACCGCGCCGCCGCGGCCCTCCGCCGAGGACGCGTTCGCGCTGCTCGCCGAGGCGGGTTATGCCCGGTCGCCGGAGACGCCGCCGGTGCAGTCACCGACCTCACCCGCACCGCGCCCCCGCTCGGTCGCGAAAAACGGTAAGGCGCTGGCAATTCGAATCGGCGCGGTGGCCGGTGACGCCACCTCGCTGGCCGTCGCCAATACCGCGGCGGACCAATTGCGCAGTGCCGGAATCGATGCCAGTGTGCGTAGTCTCGCGGCGGACGCTCTCTACGGTAAGGAACTCACCGACGGCGGCATCGACGCCATTGTCGGCTGGGAGGTGGCCGGATCGGATCCGGCCACCGTGCTCGCATCACGTTACGGTTGCCCGCCGGTGGATACCGCTGCGAGCAACGGGGATTCGCAGACCGCCACCGAGGCGGCCAAGAAGGCGCCGAGCAATCTGTCCGGCATCTGTGATCCCGGACTGCAGCCCTCGATCGATGAGGCGTTGCGCGGTGTCGAGGTCGGCCGAGCGCTGGCCGATGCCGAGCCGCGGCTGTGGGCATTGGCGACGGTGCTGCCGATCGTGCAGGACAATGTGGTCGCCGCATCCGGTCCGCGCGTCGACGGTGCGTCGTTGAGCGGTGCCATTCAGGTCGGCATCTTCGGTGATGCGGCGATGTGGCGCAGGATCCCATGACGGGTGGACTGCTGCTGGTGCACGCGCATCCGGACGACGAGTCCATCACCACCGGGGGCACCATCGCGCACTACCGTCGCCGCGGCATACCTGTGACGGTGGTGACCTGCACTCTCGGTGAAGAGGGTGAGGTGATCGGCGACGAATGGGCGCTGCTGACCGCCGAGCACGCCGATCAGTTGGGTGGTTATCGGATCGCGGAGCTGACCAAGGCGCTGGCCGCGCTGAAGGCCGGACCGCCGCATTTCCTGGGCGGCGCGGGCCGCTGGCGTGACTCAGGTATGGCGGGCACCGCGGCGGCGGAGCATCCGCGAGCCTTCGTGCATTCCGGTGCCGCGGCGGTGGAGGCGCTGACCGCGATCGTGCTGGAACTGCGGCCCGAGGTGGTGATCGGTTACGATCCGCGCGGCGGTTATGGGCATCCGGACCATATTCGGGCGCACTGGGTCACCTCGGCGGCCGTGACAGCCGCGGCCGAGCAGGGGTGGGACACCCCGAAGTTCTATTGGACGGTCACCGACGAGGACATGTTGCGCCTGCACACCGAGGCACTGGCCCGGCGGACCGTGGCGGGGTTGCCCGGCGCATTGCCGCGCGGTTGGCGGTTACCCGCGGCAGGAGAACTCGCGAGCGTGCCGAGTCATACGGTGACGGCCACCATCGACGTATCCGATTCGCTGGCCGCCAAGCGCGCGGCGCTGCGTGCGCATGCCACGCAGGTAACGGTCGCGCCGTCGGGCCGCGAGTTCGTGCTGTCCAATAATGTTGCGCAGCCGGTGCTTCCGGAGGAGCACTTCGTCTTGGTTCGCGGTATGCGCGGTCCGGTCGGGGCGGACGGGCGCGAACACGATTTATTGGCGGGGCTGTAGGTTTTCCGACATTGCCTGAGGGTTGCTGTCGCGGCGATTTTCGGTGGCGAGTACCGTCTCTGTGATTTCTGACATCAATGTGGAGGGCATAGCGGTTTATGACAGCGGTTGGCGACATAGCTCACCTCAGCATCGAGGATCACGGGTACCACAAGAGTCTCAAACCGCGTCAGCTCCAGATGATCGCCATGGGCGGCGCGATCGGCACCGGTCTGTTCCTCGGTGCGGGTGGTCGACTCGCGAGCGCTGGACCCGGGTTGTTCCTGGTCTACGCGGTCTGTGGCGTCTTCGTATTCCTCATTCTGCGTGCGCTCGGTGAGCTGGTGCTGCACCGGCCGTCATCCGGTTCGTTCGTTTCCTATGCCCGCGAATTCTTCGGAGAGAAGGTCGCATTCAAGTTCCGTATGTGGGGTGCGCCGTGGACCGGCTTGATCACGCTGGTATTCCTGTTCTTCGTGGTGGTGCTCACCGGCGTCGACTATCCGGTCGGCACCTGGACCGTCGCCGCACTCGTGGTGCTCATCCCGGCGCTGATCATCGGTTGGTTCGCTGCCCGCAAACGAGTGCTCGCGATCGCCCGGATGCGCGAGGGCTACACCGGTGAGTTCCCCGTCGTCGCGAACATCCCCGTTGAAGGTGACTGATTTCGGAATAGACTCCGAGGATGTACAACTGGGATCTGCAGAACGCTATCGCTGCCTTCGTGGACAGCCTGCGCCCCGGCGCGCAGCAACAGCACGACCTCTACATGTCGGTGCTGTACGCGTTCGTCGATATGCAGAGCCATCTGCTCACTCTCGTCGGTTTCCCACCGGTCGCGTGAGTGAGCGTCAGCGAGTGAACCATCGGCACAGCGCGCCGTCGCGCACGGCGGAGCCGAGCGTCAGTGAGGCGAAGCCGTGAATGTCACCTTCGACAAGGCGGCGAAGCGCGCCTACGGCGCCCGCGAAACCCTGCCTCTCGGCCCGGTGATCATCAGCGTCCTGGTCCTGGATGCCCTGATCACTCTGGCGTTGGAGGTCCTCTACCTCCCCACCTACATCAACACCGTCGCTTTTCCGGTATCCGCGGTGCTGGCCGGAGTAGTGAATGTCCTGCTGGTCATGGGAGTGCGTTCCATAACCCACCGCGTCAGCGTCATGATCCTCCCCTTGGTCGCCTGGACCTTCGGCTTCCTGCTCTGCTCTGTCACCGGCCCCGGCGGCGACATCCTGCTGGGCAGCGACTGGCGGACTCTGCTCCTGCTGTTCTGCGGTTTGGTCCCACCTCTGCTCTACATCTATTTCCGAACAAACGCCGGTTTGTTCACCAACCACTGAGCCGGGGAAAGGTGCCGCTGGGTTAATGCCAGCGGGTTGTCCGGCCGGTATTCAGGTCTCCGGATTCGGTGCGCGGAGTCATGGCGTTTGTTGCGCCGGGTTGTCAGGAAGCAACGGTCTCAGTCGAGGCGGACGGCCAAGCTGGCGATTACGGCGTCGGTGCGGGCACGGAGGGTGGCGGCCAGGACAGGTCCGCGCGGGTTGTGGAGCGGGCGGTGATACCAGTGCGCCGCTTCTACCTGGGCCAGCAGCACGGCGACTTGGCGGCCGGTCCGGGTTCGGCCACGGATGTAGCCGACGAGGGTGGTGATGAGACTGCGATGTGGACTCGGCAGGACGGTGAGAGGGACGCCCGGATCCCACTGCTTCCACTGGGCGCTGAGTCGGCGGGTGGCGGCGGGGTCGATTTCGGCTGCGACGGCGACGATTTCGCCGCCGAAGGCTTGTGCGGTGCGCAGGGCACGCGCGGTCACCTCGCTGACCGCGACCACCGGAACCACTACGAGCATCGGTTCGTGATCCGGGGATTGCGATGGGCGGACAGGGATTCGGCCGAGGCCGAGTTGATCGGCGACTCGGCGGTAGTAGTTTTCGGTGCGGGCGAACAGCGTTATCAACGCGGGCACGATGATGAGCAGTAGCCACGCGCCTTCGTTGAACTTCTCGATGAGCAGAACTACGGCGGCCACGGCGGTGAGCAGTGCGCCGAAGCCGTTGAGGGCGGCGCGTGGAATCCATCCCGAGCCACGCTGTTCGCGCCAGTGCCGTACCAGCCCGGTTTGGCTGATGGTGAATCCGATGAACACGCCAACCGCATAAACCGGTAGCAGGCGGTGAGTTTCGGCATGCACGACCAACAGCACCGAGGCGGCCAGAATGGCAAGGGCCGCAACGCCATAGCGAAATACCGGACGCTCGGAGCGCAACGCGAACAAATGAGCCACCCGGTGGTCCTTCGCCAACAGTGACAGCAACACCGGCAGTCCGCCGAAACTGGTATTCGCGGCCAAGCACAGCGCCAGCGTGACGGCCAGACTCGTCACATAGAACGGCCACCCTGTCCCGAATGCCGCCGCGGTCAATTGCGCGAGCAGGGTCACATTGCCACGCGGCACCGCGTGATGGCGACAGATGAGCAGCGCCAAACCGAGCAGCATCGTGCACAGCAGCACGCCGAGCGCGACCTCGGTGTGCTGGGCCCGTCGCACTGCGGGCGCCCGGAACGACGGCACCGCATTGGCGATCGCCTCGACTCCGGTCAGCGCCGAACATCCGGCGGAAAATGCCTTGAGCAACAACAGGATTCCGACGGTATCGACCGGCACGATCGGCCCGAGATCGGTGCCGATCACCGCGGCCGGTGACGCGCGGAACAGTCCGACCATGATGACCGCGAGGATTGCGACGATGAACAGCAGTGTTGGCCCCATCAGCACTTTCGCCGATTCGGCCACCCCGATCAGATTGATCACGGTGAGCACCGCGAGTCCGCTCAGGGTCAGCAGCAGCAGATGATCGGCCAGCACCGGAAAAGCGCTGGCCAAACTGGCCGCACCGGCCGCCAGACTCACCGCGACGGTCAGCACATAGTCCACCACCAGACTCGCCGCCGCGAGCAAACTGGCACTGCGCCCGAGATCCTTCTTCGCCACCGCATATGATCCACCGCCATCCGGATGTACGGCGATAACCTGCCGATACGACAGCACCAGTACCAGCAACAGTGCCGCGATCGCCAGCGATACCGGCAGGGTCCACGACACCGCCGCCGCACCCGCCGCGACCAGAACCAGCACGATCGCCTCGGGCCCATACGCCACACTCGACAGCGCATCCAGCGATAACGCCGCCAAACCGCCGATGGCGGTCAGTCGATATTTGTCGCCCCGTTGCATCCGCCGCACTCGACGATCGGCAATGGGTAACTCCCGTGTCGGCGATGTCGGGGTCTCGACCACGTTGACCATTGAACTCGGCGCGGTGCTGGCAATCGGTCAGCGACACCATGCGATTCGGGGCGTGTGGCCGGATCCGGCCCAGTCGCGCTCTATTCTCGGAACCGACGGCACTCGGATCACCGCGCCATGTCCTGGCGCGCCACTCGCGCCGTCCTGGTGCGCCGCCCACAGGCCCTGGCCGCACGGCCGCTGGATGCGCAGATCGACGGCAGACACGACAACCTCTACGGTTGGCGCAAAAGCACCGGCCGATACACCGCCGCGGGCGCGCGCATCGAGCTGATCAGCACCGCGGGCCACTCACCCGATGTCGAAACCCCGGCCCAGGTGGCCGCCGCACCCCGCGACTTACTCGCCAACCCGGGCCGATCCCACTCGGCCGCAAGCTAATTCGTTCCACCGAGGTGGCGTTGGATGTGTGTGCGGCCCGGTGCGGCGGAGCCGCATCGGTCAGCGGGTGCCGAGACGGCCGGGGGTTGCCGATTCGATGAGGTCCCAGGCCTGTTCGAGTGTGATGTCGACGACGAGGTAACGCTTCTTACCGGCTGCGGTGGCGGCCACGACGGTGGCGATGCCGGAGCGTCGCTGCCAAAAGGATTGGCGGACCGTCCAACCGATGATGCCGGGTGCCTCCAAGCAGTCGCGGTCGCGGTCGAGCGAGCCGGAACGGGTGATGAGCCAGGGCGGACTGCCATCGCCGGCTGGTAGTACGGCGTGCCCGAGGCCGCGGTAGCGATCGGCGGCCAGCGCGGCGGCCAGCGGTGCGGTCAGTGCGGGAAGCAGCCACCACCATGGCGAAAAGTCAACTCCGGCAAGGGCGCTGGTCAACATTGCGGCGGCGAGGATCAGGATCGGGCTCAGCGCGCGGGTGTACCGGCGGCGGCGCGCGGCCGGGCCATGCGCGATCAGCGGTGCGGTGCTCACCAGTGCATCACCGGCATGGCGGGCGCCTCGGGTCGCGGTGCGCGCTGCTGTGTTACCGGTCTGGCGGGCGCCCTGGGATGGGGTGCCGGCCGATGCGTCGCCGGTCTGCCCGGTGCCCCGGGGTGGGATGTGCACCGTCGCATCACCGGCATGCCTGACACCCCGGGGTGCCAGCAATTCCGCGAGGGTGCGTTCGATCGCGGAACGCGGTGCCTGGGGCAGGATTTTCTGGCGCGGGCTCTGGCCGGTCATGATAGCTTCGAGTTCGGCGGCACCGGCCAGGCGCAGCAGCAGCGGCTCGTTGACGGTCGCGCCCCGGAAACGAGCCAGATCCAGGGTGATCTGTCTGGTCGTGAACAGTCCGTGGCGCAGGTGCAACGTGCGGTCGTCGTCGAGCACCCGCAGCCCGAAATACGTTGTCAGATAACGTGTGCAGGCCGCGAGACTGACGATCACCACGATGGCGACGACCAGCAGTGCGATGGCGACGGCGATCAGCACCACGCTACTGTCCTCGATACTGTGCACCGCGTCCGAACTGAACACGATCTCGCCGAACCCGTACTGAAATGCCACACCGACAATGGGCGCGATGATCGCGAAGCCGGTCAGCGACAGCGGCGCGTAACGCACCCAGCTCGCCTGCCAGTGACCGATCTCCCGGGACGTCGGCAGTGCTGTCCGATGCGGGTCCTCGAGTGGAATCTGTTGGCCAGCAGCGGATTCCGGTGCAGCGTCGAGCGCGGTGTGCGCGAGCAGCGCAGCCCGTAATCCCGGCACCGCATCCGCGTCCAATGCGTCGAGCTTGAATTTCTCACCCGAATTCGCATGCTGCCCCGTCCCGATCGCCAATACCGCGAGCCCGAGCACGCGATGCAACAGGTCGGCCTCGATATCGACCGACCGGATTCGTGACCGCGGTACCGATAGCTTCTTGCGCTGTATCAACCCGGTCCGCAACTCGACATGGGTCGGCCCGACTCGATAGGTGGTGGTGAACCAGCGCGTCAGCGCGAAGCCGACGATCGCGGCCAATGCGATGAGCCCCCACAGATGGTTACCGGTATTGGTGCCGAGGATCACCGACCCGATCAGCACCGGGATGAACTTCACGACCTCGTTGACGGGGTGTACCAACAACATTCGTTTATCCAGCCGCAACCACGGCCGTTCCGGCTCCGGTGCGACGGCGGTCTCCGGTAGATACCTGCTCACGTCGCATCCCCGCGGTGCAGTGCGGCGATTTCGGTCAACCGCGTGACGGTCTGTTCGGCGACCGGCAGATCGAGTGCGGAGATTCGTACCGCGCCGGCCGAGGACGCGGTCGTCACGGTCACCGTCGCCAACCCCAGGAATCGCTCCAGCGGCCCGCGCTCGGTATCGACGGTCTGCACCCGGGAGATGGGCGCCACCCGGCTCTCCACCGTCAACCAGCCGACCCGGGTGTACACCGCCTCATCGGTCACCTCCCACCGATGCACCGCGTACCGCCACAGCGGCACCACCCCGATACTCACCGCCGCGAGCGCGAGCCCCACCGCGGACACCATCAGTTGCGCACCGCGATGCCTGGAGTCCACGACAACCCAGACGATCAGTGCCACGATGGGAAGCGCCCACCCCAGCACGGCCTGAATCGTCCACAACAGCTTGGCCTTGGGGCTTGGACGCCAGGCCGGATCGGACATGATCGTGCGCGGCTGCGACATGCTAGCCATGGTTCCACGTCCTGGCTGCACCCCCAACCCACCGACCTGCACGAGAACGATTCCGCCCCGGCGTCCCGGAATACTGGGCGAAACCCGATAGTTATCACCGCTCACAAGCACTGAAGGGAGACAGCCCAGGATGTGTAGCGCATGATCGAGGGCGTGACCGAGCTAGCGACCCCGAGCATCCCGCCCGTACCGCCAACGCCGTCGGCAATGCGCCGCGCGCTGCGCCGGGCCCGCGACGGTGTGACACTGAATGTGGACGAGGCGGCCGTATTGCTGCACGCACGCGGTGACGATCTCGTCGACCTGTGTAGCAGCGCCGCCCGGGTGCGCGATGCCGGACTGGAATCGGCGGGTCGGCCCCAGACCATCAGTTATTCGCGCAATGTCTTCATCCCGCTGACCAAGCTCTGCCGCGACAAATGCCACTACTGCACCTTCGTCACGGTGCCGGGCAAGTTGCGCGCCGAGGGCAAGGGCATGTTCCTGGAGCCCGACGAGGTGCTGGAGATCGCGCGTCACGGTGCCGAGCTCGGCTGCAAGGAGGCCCTGTTCACTCTCGGTGACCGGCCCGAGGACCGGTGGCCGGAGGCCGCGCAGTGGCTCGACGAACGCGGCTACGACTCCACACTGGACTACTTGCGCGCCGTCTCGATCATGGTGCTCGAGGAGACCGGTCTCCTGCCGCATCTGAATCCGGGCGTCATGAGCTGGGCGGAGATCTCGCGGCTCAAGCCGGTTGCGCAGTCCATGGGCATGATGCTCGAGACCACCGCCACCCGGCTGTTCACCGAAAAGGGCAGCTGCCACTACGGAAGTCCGGATAAGGATCCGACGGTGCGGCTGCGCGCCATTACCGACGCCGGTCGGCTTTCGGTGCCCTACACCACCGGCATTCTGGTCGGCATCGGCGAAACGCTGACCGAGCGCGCCGAGTCGATCATGGCGATTCGTAAGCAGCACAAGGCATTCGGGCATATCCAGGAAGTGATCATCCAGAACTTCCGCGCCAAGCACGACACCGCCATGCGCGATGTTCCGGACGCGGGCATGGAGGAGTTCCGGGCCACCATCGCGGTCACTCGGCTGCTGCTCGGCCCCGACGTTCCGGTGCAGGCGCCGCCGAATCTGGTGTCGCACGAGCAATGCCAGGCCCTCATCGATGCGGGCATCGATGACTGGGGCGGTGTTTCGCCGGTCACCCCTGACCACGTTAATCCGGAGCGGCCCTGGCCGAACCTCGATACGTTGCGCGAAATCACCGAGGCCGCAGGCTACCAACTCGTCGAACGCACTTCGGCGCATCCGAAATATGTGCGCGCTGGCAACCCGTGGGTCGATCCGCGCATCGGCGCCCACGTCGCCGCGCTCACCGACCCGAAGACCGGTCTGGCGAATCCGGATGTGATTCCGGTCGGCCTGCCGTGGCAGGAACCCGACGAGTCGTGGGAATCCGAGGGCCGCATCGACCTCAACACCTCGATCGATACCGAGGGCCGAAACACCGAGAGCCGCAGCGATTCCGCGCTCGGCCAGGATGTCGTCGGAGCTTTCGGTGACTGGGACACTATTCGCGAACAGGCCCGTGACCTCGCCGTCGCGGCACCCGAGCGGCTCGATTCCGATGTGCTCGCCGCCCTGCGCGCCGCCGAAAACGATCCGGCTGGGCTCACCGACGCCGAATACCTCGCGCTGGCAACGGCGGAGGGCCCGGCAATGGATGCGGTGGCCGCACTCGCCGACCAACTGCGCCGCGATGTCAACGGCGACGATGTCACCTACGTGGTGAACCGGAATATCAACTTCACCAATATCTGCTACACCGGCTGCCGCTTCTGCGCATTCGCCCAGCGCAAGGGCGATGCCGACGCGTTCACCCTGAGCACGGACGAGGTCGCCGACCGCGCCTGGGAGGCGCATGTCGATGGCGCGACCGAAATCTGCATGCAGGGCGGCATCGATCCGGACCTCCCGGTCACCGGCTATGCCGATCTGATCCGCGCGATCAAACAGCGGGTGCCATCGATGCATGTGCACGCGTTCAGCCCGATGGAGATTGTGAACGGCGCCTCCCGTGGCGGGCAGAGCGTCCGCGACTGGCTGGTCGCACTGAAGGAAGCCGGGCTGGACACGATTCCCGGGACGGCCGCGGAGATCCTCGACGATGAGGTGCGCTGGGTACTCACCAAGGGCAAACTGCCGACCTCGGCATGGGTCGAGGTGATCACCACCGCACATCAGGTCGGCGTGCGTTCGAGTTCCACGATGATGTACGGCCACGTGGACAATCCGAAGCACTGGGTCGGACATCTGCGGGTGCTGCGCGGAATCCAGGACGAGACAGGCGGTTTCACCGAATTCGTGCTGTTGCCGTTCGTGCATCAGAGCGCACCGCTGTACCTGGCCGGTGCGGCGCGACCGGGCCCGACTATTCGGGACAACCGCGCGGCGCACGCGCTCGCGCGGATCATGTTGCACGGCCGCATCGATAACATTCAGACCAGCTGGGTGAAACTCGGCACGGCGGGCACCCGCACAATGCTCAACGGCGGTGCCAACGACCTCGGCGGTACCTTGATGGAGGAGACCATCTCCCGCATGGCCGGATCCCAACACGGCTCCGCCAAGACCGTCGCCGAACTCGCCGAAGTCGCCGAGGGCATCGGCCGACCGGTGCGCGAACGCACCACCACCTATGGGGTACCACCACGGAAGATCGCCGCGGCGCTGCCACTGACGGTGGGCTAGCGGCATCGGGTCGGGATCGGATTCCCGGTCGCCGCGCTCGGCGGATTCGTAAAGGCCCGGATGCCATGGGTGTTTCGAATCCAGCGAGCGGCACGCGGGACCAAGTTGGTTAGGGCAGGCTGACCCGGAGTAACCTGGGCTGTCGGGATAGTGTGACGCAGGGCGGACTATCCCCGTGAGGACAGACTAGGAGAGCGGCAGTGCCGTACATCATCGCTGAACCGTGCGTTGACGTGAAGGACAAGGCATGCATCGAAGAATGCCCCGTGGACTGCATCTACGAGGGCGGTCGCATGCTGTACATCCATCCCGACGAGTGCGTGGACTGTGGTGCATGTGAGCCGGTGTGCCCGGTGGAGGCGATCTTCTACGAAGACGACACCCCGGACCAGTGGAGCGGATACGTGAACGCCAATGTCGACTTCTTCGACGAGCTGGGTTCGCCCGGCGGTGCGACGAAGGTCGGCAAGGTGGACTACGACCCGCCATTCATCAAAGAGCTTCCGCCGATGGCGACCGAATGAGTAATGGGTACTGAGTGAGTTCTGTGTCATCGCGTCGCCGAGCCAGCGCTGTGCTGCCGGATTTCCCCTGGGACACCATCGCGGCGGTGAAGGCGAAGGCCGCGGCGCATCCGGACGGGATCGTCGACCTGTCGGTCGGCACTCCGGTCGATCCGGTGGACCCGCTGATCCGCGCGGCACTGAGTTCGGTCGCCGAGGTGCCCGGCTATCCGACCACGCACGGCACGCCCGAACTGCGGGTCGCGGCGGTCGACGCACTGAAGCGGCGCTACGGGATCATCGGCCTCGACCCGACCGCGGTGCTGCCGGTGATCGGCACCAAGGAACTGATCGCCGGGCTGCCGCGGCTGCTCGGCCTCGGCGCGGACGATCTGGTCGTTATCCCGGAGGTCGCGTATCCGACGTATGAGGTGGGTGCGCTGCTCGCCGGTGCCCAGGTGGTGCGGGCGGACGGCCTCACCCAGCTGGGTCCGCAGTCGCCTGCCCTTACCTATGTGAACTCCCCGTCGAACCCGACGGGGAAGGTGCTCGGTGTCGAGCATCTGCGCAAGGTGGTGCAGTTCGCGCGTGAGCGTGGGGCGATCGTGGCCTCCGATGAGTGCTACCTCGGCCTGGCCTGGGAAGTGTCGACTGGTCGGGCCGCCTCCATCCTCGACCCCGAGGTATGCGACGGCGACCACACCGGCCTGCTCGCGGTGCATTCACTGTCGAAGACCTCCAACCTGGCCAGCTACCGTGCCGGATTTGTGGCCGGCGATGCGGAACTCGTCGCCGAATTGCTGGAGGTGCGCAAACATTCCGGCATGATGGTGCCGTTCCCGATCCAGGCGGCCATGACCGCCGCACTCGGCGACGACGCCCACGAGGCACGGCAGCGTGAGCGCTACCGTGCCCGTCGCGAGGTGCTGCGAAAGGCCTTGCAGGATGCAGGTTTCCGCATCGATCACTCCGAGGCGGGCCTCTACCTGTGGTCCACCAGGGGCGAGCCGTGCCGCACCACTCTGGACTGGTTGGCCGAGCGCGGCATCCTCGCCGCACCGGGTGACTTCTACGGACCGGGCGCCGGGGAGTACGTGCGCATCGCGCTGACCGCCTCCGATGAACGCATCGAGGCGGCGTCGCGTCGCCTGACGGCGAACTGATCTGGGGCGAGATCGGCGGGATCTGCTGACCTGAAGTGTCCTCGGGGAGGCTCTGAGAAGGACCGCTGAAGCAGATCTCGCGGCCCTACAGATTCGCAGAACTCGATCGGCCCAGCGTTCATTTCATGCATTCGTGCGTCCAGCTGAACAAGAGGTCGCCTCTGGTAAGTGATTGGTCGCATTCGTTCGTATCGGGGCTGTAATACGTTCACTCCCAAGGATTTACGATCGTCAATCCAATGTCGGCGAAATCTTTCACGTTCCGCGTGGCGAGGTCGCAGCCGTTCGCGAGGCAGATTCCCGCGATCATGGCATCGGCTTGCCCGGTGGGGCGGCCAATGGCACGCCGGTCGGCAACGATCCGGCTGTACTCGACCGCAGCCCGATCGTCGTAGGGGAGGATCTCGCCCGCGTGGGCGTCGAACAGGCGCTGCGCCACTTCGGCGAACCCATTGCGCCGCCGCCCCTCCGGCATCACCTGGATACCGGCCCAGGTCTCACCAACTGTCACCGCGGTGATCGTGATGTCCTCACGCGCCGACATCCATGCGACGACGCGGCGGTCGGGGTTCGCCCGCATGATCTCCGACAAGACGTTGGTGTCGGCGACGATCACAGCTCGATCACCCGCGCGGGCTCCTGCTCGGGGATGTCGAGATCGGGGCCGTCGGGGAGTTCCCGCGTGGCGTCATAGATGTCGCGGAGAATGTTCGTCGGTCGTACGGAGTCGGACAGGATCGCGCGTGCTTCAGCCTCCATGCTGCGACCGTGTGCTGCGGCGCGGCGGCGCAGACGCTCCTTCACCGTATCGTCCAAGTCTCGAATCGTGATGCTTGCCATGCAATCAATGATATCATTGATATCGGCATCCGAGCTGTGGTAACCGATGACCATCGGTCGCGGTCGCAGATCCACTGCCGCAGTTCTGCGCGAGCATGGATTTGAGGGTGTTGAGACGGCAGACGGTCCATCGCGACATTGGGCTTGTCAGGATGGGGCCGGGACGATAGGGATCATGGCTGGACGAATGCGGTGCTCCGCGGAGGTGATCGCGCGCAAACCGCAGCACGCCGACGAGCCTGCCTCCGAGGGTTTTCTGAGCGGCGTGTTGCGCGGAGAGTCGATGTGCGACGGCGTCGAAGGTGTGCGCGAGCCGGTGGACCTTCGGGTTCGACACTGTCATACGAGGTCGGTAGCATTCGGCAGCGTGAGCGATGGGGGGACGTCAGCCTCGGGCCAGTGGCTCTCGGTGGTGCCCGAGCAGGTTCGTGAGGTCGGCACATACGTCTACGAGTTGGCCGAAACACTGCGCACGGCATTGGATTCCGCGGCCACGGACGTGGATGCGGTCGCCAACGGCAGTTGGACCGGTGGTTTGGCGTCGGAGTTCGCCGACGGCTGGAGTGATGTCCGCGACGGTGGCGGTCAGATCATTACCGCGCTCGCTGCGATGGCTGAGAAGCTCGGTGTCACCGCCGATACGTATCAAGCCAGCGATGAGAGCAACGCGTCCAGCACCTCGAGTTTGGATTTGCCATGAGCGAGTTCTCGGTCAATCTCGATGACCTCGATCGGATCGTGGCCCGGTTGTCCGGGCTTTCCGGTTTCATCAGCGATCATCTCGACGACATCGATGACAAGGTCGCGACACTGACCGGTACTGGTTGGGAAAGCGTTGCCGCCCAAGCGTATTCCGATGCGCATCAGCAATGGATGACCGGAGCGCGCGAGTTCACCGAGGGGGTCCGCGAGATCAGCGACGCTGCCCGCAGGGCGCATACGCGCTACAGCACGGCCGCCGATGTGAACAAGCAGATGTTGCAGGGCGGGTGAGCCGTGGGTGACACGTGGGTCATCGACTCCGGTATGTACTTCGATGCCGCGAAGAAATGCCAGTCGTTGGCCAGCGACATCTCGCTTGCGTTGGGGGCGCTGCAGCGTGCGCTGGTGCACGACTGCGCTGGTATGGCAGGGGATCACGAGAAGTCCGAGCAGTGGACGACCGCGTACGACCAGAATGCTCGCGACATCGTCACTTTCGCCGCGACCCTGTGCAATGCGTTGCAACGTTTCGGAGATGTGCTGGCCGCCAACGGCTACAACTGGTGGCAGTCCAACCGATCCACCAGCAGTGGCGCCGAGCCGCCCCGACCCACCCCGTCCGAACCGCTGTACGACTCCGGCATGGCACTGCCGACCACCGCCAAGGGCGCCAACGGTGCCGGAATCGACACCTCGATCACCGGATTGCTCGAACAAGTCGGAAAGATCCCCAACGGTGACGTCACCAAGCTCGGCATCGCGGCGGGTGCCTGGCGAACATTTGCCGACAACACCAACATCACCACAGCCGCGGACCGCATCAAGGGCATCGACGCGAAGTTCAGCGGCAGCAGTGACCCGAATATCCGCGACATCGAAGAGAAACTGACCACCCTGCAGCGGGCTGCGGAACTGCTGTGGCAGGCGGCGACCGCGTTGGCCGGACCGGTGAAAGACCATCACGATGCCCTGGACACGATGCGCAGTGATGTCCAATCCGCCGTCACCAGCGCCGCGAAGGAACTCGCAGGCGCCGTCGTCATCACTGTCGCCATCGTGGGAATCCTCGCGGTCGCCTCTGCGGGCACTGCTGCCGCCCCCGCTGCTGCGGGCGGTGTCGCTGTCACCGCCGAAATCGTCACCACCACAGCCGGAATCATCCGCAACACCGTCTCCATTAGCCGCATCCTGATCATCTTCGGCGCAGTCGTGGCCACCGGAACCGCAGCGGGCGTCTTCACCGCCATCCCCGACCTCACCCAGAACGGCATCAACGCGGCCCTGGCCTCCATCGCGGGCATGATGGTCAAAATCGCGACTGACGACGATGGCCAATCCGCCAGCCCATCGAACTCAGCGAATACCCCGGGGACTAGCGAGTACCAACGGCGAGTCGAGGAGTTGGCGAAGGATCCCGCGAAGAACGGGGCTACGAGCCCACAGTCCAAGCGCGAAGCTGAGGTTGGACTGCAGGCAGAACACGACGGTTCAATCCCCGGCCCAATCACCAGAGCGCAACCTGGACCAAACGGAGAGGATCAAGGCGAGTTTGTGGATTCCACCAATCAACGATGGGATGTCAAGAGTTCACCTGACTCCCAACCGAGTTACCGTCCGGAGGCAGGTAAACCGATCACTAACCCACAGTCGGACGAAGCATTTACTAGAATGATTGACAAAGATATCGCGACCGGCGAGAAAGTTCTCCTGGATTCCGACGGGATGTCGCCTGCTCGACGAGCGCATCTAGAGCAGTTGGTTGCCAACAACTCGAATTGGCAAGGAAAGGTGGTCTGGGGACGATGACCAAGGTATATGGCCGGTCTCGTGGAAGTGTAATTTCTTGGCCGCTGGAAGTAACAGCACGCGAGAGGCTTGAGCGATACCTGGACCGGCTTTCCGCGGAGCCTGCAACCGAACTTTCGGCAGATTCATTACTTGCAGCTGATGGGATGAATTTCTCTGGAGCGGACCTTTCCGGTTTAGAACTTCAAGAGGCGGCTTTCAATGAGGCCAATTTACGCAATATTCGTGCTGCTGACGCTGACATGTATCGAGCGTGGCTGATGGGGGCCAATATCAGCTCGGCTGACTTGACACGCTCTGATCTTCGGAAAGTAGAGGGCCGAGGATGCAATGCCGTCAATTCGGTGTTCCATGCGGCAGATATGCAAGGGGCCGTTTTCGAGGATGCGTCTTTTCAGGGAGCTGACTTCCACGAAGCTAATCTTCGCGATGCTAGCTTCGTTGGGGCCGACCTGCGGGACGCCGATCTCCGCGCATGTCAGTTCGGATGGACGGATTTCTCGGACTGCCGATTCGGTGGCAGCGTAGTGGCAGGCTCCAAGGGAATAGTTCTCGGACCGATAGATGTGGGTGTCGAAGCATCGTACATTCTCAACGGGACAGAACTTGAATCGTGGTTCGCGGCCAATGGCGCCCCCGAAGTCGAAGTGCGCTAGATCAGGAACTGCCGGGACCTGGTTCGATCAGGCCGGAGCCGACACGGCATGGCCGAAGATATGTCGCAGCTTGGTGACGCGCATCTGGATCGAGAGGCCAGACAGTGACCGGATACGTGTATATCGCCGGACTTTCATCACATCTCACCCCATTCCGCAATGCCCTTCGCTGGCCAGCACTACTGGCGAACCTCAGCACCAGCCGCAATCGGGATCGAGTACTCGATCTGCACCGGTCAGTCGCTCATACTTCTTCGAAGCCTGACTGATCGAACTTGAGGGTGTCGGCATTCTCGGAGACCGTACGGATTTTGCCTTCCTCGAAGCCGGTAGTGTCGGTGATGGCTTCGATCTCGATGCGGACGATGAGTTGGGTGGTGTCAGAGCGGAGATGGCCGATGACTTCTTCAGCGATGTTCTTGAAATCCATGGCGATCTTGTCGGTGTTGAGCGTTTTGACCCCGTAGAAGCGGGTCTTGGGGTTGGGGAGCGGACCATCGGATTTGGGCTCAGGGGACTTGGAGCTGGTGTTCGTCAGAGATCCCGCAGCGGGCTTGTCATTGGGTGGCGTTGCCGTTGTCGTCTCGGCGAAGCGTTGCTCCTCCGCACGGTCGGGGCGTACGAGTAAGAGGGAGTCAGTGGGAGCGGGCGCGGAGTTGGCGTCGCCAGGAATCCAGAGGCCGACGTAGCGGCCCGCTTTCTCGTCGTATTCGGTTGCGAGGGCAAATGCGTCGGTCTGCCAGATCAGTGGGATGTCTAGGATGCCAGCGTCCAGGATGCTCCGGTCTCGGAGACGGGGCATATACGGGTATTCGGTATACAAGCCCCATAGCGTTCCGAGGGTGACGTGGCCGTCCTTCCAGATGGCCGGCACCTTGTTTATGGCAAGTCGGATGGTTGTTGCTGCTTGTTGAGTGGAGAGGTCGCCGTCGTTGCCGAGTCGTCTGGAGACTCGTTCGGCTAAGGAGTCGGACTGGCCTTCTACCTTGGTTTCACGGATTGTGAAGGGCGCGTTCGGTTCGGGCTGGGTTGGCACGAGTGCCCAGGTGAATGTCTGCAACAGCCGCGAAGAGACCGTCTTATCGGCCTGCGCCTGGCGTTGGGCCGCCTGGATCCTCTGGTTGTTGGTCAGGTCAAGGTCGGCCTCGTTGTCGAGGACGTGCTTCCAGCCGAGGTAATCGCGGGTGGCGCTATCCAGTTCTTCCAGCCGGGCTTCATCGGCGGCCAAGTAGACGAGAGTATTTCGGTGGGTGCGGTTTGCGGTGCCACGTTGTTCAGTCGTCTTGTGCGCGAAGCTCTTTGCGAGAGAGCCGGTGGCGCGTTTGTGGCAGACCTTTGGATGCAGGATGACGAGCCGAGCTTCTTCGGTATCCGGTATATCGGCGGTGCTTTCGGGGCAGATGTGCACTCTGGAGAAGTCGCCGCGTGTTCTGGCTTGACCTTGCAGGCGCCGAACGATTTCTGCCCAGACTTCCTCCTTATGGAGACGCTCGGCCTGGTCCTTGGCGGTGCGGGTGATATTCGGCTGTACGTCGTACCAGTATTTCCCTGACCCGGAGTAGAAGTATGTGGCCCGATCGGCGAGCTGAGTGAGTGCGGCATGGAAGTTGCCGGGGACATCACCGGGGATAGCGGTGCCGAGGAAGACGCGCTGGGTGCCAATACCTTTGTGGATAGATCCGGGGGCAATGGTGGGCGCGGCGCCGAAGAACACGGTGCGGGCGAGGCGTTTGGTGAGATGTCGCTGGCCGAACAGCGGTTTCTCCTTGTCGATCCGGTGCGGTTCGGAGTTCGCGCCATCGACATCGGCGTCGATGATGGTCTTCCAGGAGTCTTGAAGGTATTGCGTCAGTTCGGCATTCACGTTCGCCGCGGCCAGAGGCAGCGATCCGGGCATGATGAGCGGAGCGGAGTCTTCTCCGATCCAGAGAGCATGAATAATGGTGCTCATCAGCCGGAGCACACCGCGGGTCCGCTGGAAGCGATCGAGTGAGGACCACTCTTCGTAGAGGGTGTCGAACATCTCCGGATGGATCGGATAGGTCTGTTTGATGCGGGTCTCGTACGCTGGGTCGCGGACCTCGCGGGGAAAGTCGTCGGTGTACTTGCGGTACATCTCGACGTAGGTGCGAGCGGTCTCGCCGATGGCTGCCAGCGCATCGGCATCGGGCTGGTTGAACAGCCGCTGCTTCACGATATGGTACGCCTCGTCGGACGACGCCGGCCGCCACTGATCGGCTATGCGCCGCACCGCGTTCTGCAAACGCTTCAACGCCTCGAGGCCGTGGGCGCCGCCTACTTCTTCGGCGCTTCCCGCGACTATCTCCGCCGGGTCGTCGCCGCGCTCCGATGCCGGAATGGAGATGGCGAGGAAAATACCGGGAGTGCCTTTCGTCGCTTCGGTGAGGGACTGGGCGAAGGTGAACTGGTCGTCGAATTTGCCCCCGGCCAGCTGGTCGTTGCCGACGAGGGCACGAGCGTAGGCCACCCATTCATCGATCAGAATCACCGCGGGTGAGTATGCGGCCAAGAGTTTATGTAGCGCATCGCCGGGAAGGGTCCGCTCGCGATCCGCTTCGGCAACCACTGCGTAGCCCTCGGCGCCGCCGAGCTGCCATGCCAGCTCACCCCAGATGGTGTTGACCCGGGTGTCGTCGTCCTTCACTTCACCCGCTGGGCTGAAGTGATTGCCCACGATCGCCACGCGATTGACTGCGGTGTCCTGGTACCCGTTGGCGTGCAGTAGTTCTTGCGTCTCCTGGGGAAATGCCGTGATCGGAAGTCCTGCGGCGATATGCCACAGGGACAGCATCGAGTGCGTCTTCCCGCCACCGAAGTTCGTTTGCAGATTGACGACAGGGGACGCGTTGTCATCGCCGGACAGTCGCCGCACCGCGCGTCCGATGAGATCACGCAGTCCCTCAGTCAGGTAAGTGCGCTTGAAGAATTCGACGGGGTCGGCATAGTCGGAATCTGTTTCTCCGCCGGTCGAGACCTTGTAGAGGTCCGCGGCGAATTCTGAAGCGTGGAAGTTACCGGTGGCGACATCATCATGCGGCCGCAGCACTTCGCGCCAGGGCTTCAACCCAGCCGCTTCCGGGTTATCGACCACACCCTTCAGCACCTTCTTGTCTGCCTTGTCCGCTGTGACACGTCGCAGTGCCAGCCGGATACCACGGACCTCATCGGCCTCAGCGTGGGCACCGATCAGTTTGAGGAGCCGTTCACCGGTGTCCAGCGCTCGATACGCATCGTCATCACTGAAAGCGCCGTTGTGCGCCCAGGTGTTCCGCACCTCGCGCAGCTCGTTCGCGTAGGTCGCTGCCGCGCGACCCAGTGCCTTACTGAATGGATACCACTTAGCCTTGTAACCGGTGGTGATGCTATTTTCGGTGAGCATCCGGAACTGTACTTGCGGATCTAAGGGATCATAGGCTTTGCCCGGAGGAGCGTCGTTCTTCCGGTCCTTGCTCTCGACCAGATCTGTCCAGCGGGCGCCCAGTTCCTTGTCTTCCTGTCCGATCACCTCGGAGATGTAATCGTCCAGTGCCGGCGCCATTATTTGGAACATCCGGTCGACCCGGTCGCGGTTGCTCAGTCCCATATCAATCCAGCTCCCATTCGCGGACCAGCAGATCCGTAAGTTCCTGCTGGCGCATTTTCACGACGGCAGGAGTCCATTCGTTATAGCCGAGTACCTGGGTCGTCAACGCGAAAACCGCCGACCCTGTGGAGGTGGTGAAGTACTTCGCCTTCTTTGCCGCGAAGTCGTAGTTTCTGGCCTGGCTGTTCTTCCGGCGGTTGAGCAGCAGCAGGTTCCCCAATCGGTGAGTCCAGTATTCACGCTGCTCCGGCGTGAAGTCTTTCACCCAGTGGCTGTCCTGCTTCGGGTTCTGGGGCAGGACATGTTCGATGCTGATGATGCTGTGCGAATAGGTCGCGCCGGGATCGTTGGCGAGGATTTCGTCGAGCCGCAGCAGGACGTAGCGAGCCCGGTCCGTCTTCCGGTAGATTTCGCCGTCCAGTGTCTCGCGCGCGATGCGCTTCTCCTCGTCGCCGAGTTGGAACGAGGGGGCATCGAGGCCAGCACCGCCGCGCAGTTCGCCGAGGAGCCGGAGATACCGGAGGACACGGGGAGTGGTGTACTCGCCGCGCAGCAGTGAGTCGGCTGCCAGCCGCTCCAGCTTGCGGAAGAACGCCGTGAGGAACGCTGCGTCGTCGCCATGGTCCTTGATCGCCCAGAGCGCCGGCGGACGCCAGTCCTTGTTGTCCAGCATGCTGAGCCGCTTCAGCCAGTTGTTGATAGGTTGCCATTCCGCGCCGGGGCCGAAGTCGCGGGCCAGGGTGCGTTCGAAGGCTTTGCTGTAGGGCAGCAGTAGCTCATCGACGAAAGCAGCGGCACGGCCGGATTGCAGATACGGACCGAGCACCTGATCGGGAAACTCTTTGAGCAGTTCCCGTTGCGCGCGCTTCCCGTTGACGATGGTCCGGATGTCCTGGAACAGCTCGGTGAAACCATCGCTGCCGAGGGATTCTTCGACATACTCCCATTGCTCGGCATAGCCAGAGTTTTCATCTAAGACACCGATGACATCGGATTTGAATATATCGGTGGGGGCGAGATCGAGGCCGCGTGCGTTCATCACGCTGAAGATTCGATGCGCGCTGCCCAGGTCGGGAGTGCTCACGATCACCAGGAAGGTGCGGTTGCTCATGAGTGTGGCGAGGGATTTGCGCCGCCTATCGCTCCATGACTCGAGACGGGCGTGCAGCGCGGCGGCATTATCCCGCATGGCCCGCTGGGGTTCGCTTTCGACCGTCTGATCCGAGAGCCTGATGAGTGTGGAGATGTTGTCCGGTTCCTGCACGTACTTTTCGAAGAATCGGCGATCCTGCCGGCGCATCGTGAGGCGCGGTTTGGAGGCGATTCCCCGAAGTTCGTTCCCTGGCTCCATAACCAGGTCGCTCAGATCCTCGGAGAAGCGTCCTGAGGACAGGTCCCGCAGTACCGCGAACAGGATGCTCAAGGTGGTTAGGCGCTGCTGGCCATCGATGACATCGAACTGGGCCTCCGACTGTTGCACCAGGACTACGGAGCCGAGGAAGTAGGGCTCATCGATGTCGCGTCTGAGGGCTTCCTCGAGATCGTCGAGGAGCTGCAAGGCCTGGTCTGTACCCCACCTGTAGGGACGCTGGTAGGAAGGGATAGTGAACTCGTAGTCGCTGGAGAACACCTTGCACAGCGGATGTTCATGGGCGGTGAGGGTTTTCGGCATCAGTCGACATCCCCGTCGAAATTGAAGGCCCCCTGGGGTTCTTCGGTACTCCGCTGCTTCGGCGTCCGCGCTACCTCCAGGATCTCCGGCCAGCTCGTGACCAGGGTGTTGAAGCTGAGCGCATCTTTGGTCCAGCCGTTGCCCTCGGCGATGCGGAACAGCAGGTGGGCCAGTTCCTTCACCAGGTCCGCGTCGATTTCGCTTCCGGGGCGGCTCAGGGCAGTGGAGAGGAAGTCTCCCGCGGAGGCGACGCCGTCGCGTTCGAGGACCTTGATCAGGTGGTGCAGGGCTTCCCAGTTGCTGGTGTGGGTGTCGGCGAGTACGTCATAGTGCCATGGGAAGTCGGTGGGTTTGATGAGCTGGACGTTGCCCGCGCGACTGGTCAGGATGCCGCTGCGGTCCATGACCTCGACGCTGGTATTGCGGGCTCGGGCGAGGTTGTCGGCGTCACCGAACTTACCGACGCCGTAGCCGCGCTGGCGGTACCAGGCGAGAGCAAATCGGCTGCCGGTGTCGAAGTCGCCTTCTTGCTCGTTCAGTACTTGATCGAGGCTCTCGTTGATCCGCGCCAAAGCCGACCGCACTGTCATCTTCTTGCCATCCGGCTCAAGGACCGCACTATATCGGCTGAACACCGCCATTCCCGGTCCAATTGCTGCCTGCGGCAAATCGACCGGTGCGATCTGGCCTTGCTGCAGTTTGCGCAAGGCCTCCGGCAGCTCGGTTTCAAGTGCGGCGATGAATCCTCGACGATCGGTTGCAGGTGAGTCTGTTGCACGCGGGCGAAGCGATAGGACGATAGCTGATGCCAGGGCGTTTGTTCCGCTGGCGATCATTCGATTGCCGAGCTCCGATCGGTTCGGCCATGTAGACGTGATCTCCCACCCGGCACGAATCATACCTTCAAGAAGGGTCTCCCACCCTGTCGAAGCTGCGCCCTCAGCATCACTTTCGCTCTGCTTGAAGGCGTACCAGATAGTTATGGGGAAGTCTGGCTGCGCTGATTCTCGGGCGCGTGCGAATACCGCCCGGAATCCATTTTCGAAAAACTCATGTGCGCCTTTCTTGCCGCCATGCCTGTATGAGTTGGCGACCAATTCTTCAGATTTTGGAACCAGAATCGTCGATAGTAGATTTGGATGGATTGAGCGTAGTGAACGGCGGAGCCATACGTAAAAGAAGTCGGATAGGTCTGAGTACCCAATGTTGTCGTAGTATGGAGGATCCGTCGCAATCAGTAGCCCGTCGTAACTTCGGCTGGCCGCGTCGCTCTGTATGACGTTTCCTGGTGCCCGTGGAGCCAGATGATCCAGTGCTTTGGCAATCCATGTCCACTGGTCCCGCATATTTCCCGACGACTGGGAAAACGGGTTTGCCTCGCAGAAGTCCCAGACCATTGGGATCGCCTGCCGAGCAAATAGATGGCCAATACCTTCGTTCTTGACATCCGACCTCCAAGAACAGAGAGCGTTATGATAGTCGGCGGCCTTCGATATGCCAAATCCAAGAAGGGTGGCTACAGCATCGGCATACTCATAAGAACTGCCATCCGAGATCATTCTGTTGTGAGCCTCTGAGATCAGGTCACTAAAAGTGGTAAGCGCAACCAGTTGGCGGTCAGTGAAAGCATCTGACCAGCGTGGCATTCCATACATTGGGAGTCTGTCGACATCATGATTCGGTGTTGGCACGAACTGATCCGGCACATCGTTCGGCCGTTCGATAGTCGCTGACTCTATATGGCGGGAATCGGGTGCAAGGTAGTGTCGCTGACGTACTCCTTCCGCCACGACAGCCATCAACTGTTGGCTGAGACCTGCACTCGTCGCCTGAGAACGGATGTACTGGTTGTCAGCTATTGAACTACAAGCTACACAGGTCGCGTTACCGCGGTTCATAGTTCCATCGCTGATTTTGGTCGGTGCGCCAGCTGGGCTATTTCTGATTTCGAAATTTACGCGCCGTCCGGATCGCTGGGTCGGATCGGCGGCGACACCAGGAACGACATAGGCTTCCTTCCCCTTTTTCTTTCCCAGCCACCACGAGCGGACCAGCGGCATTTCGATTCCACATGCGGGGTTCGGGCAAGTGACCGTGCGTGCCCAGATCCACGCGATGACGGTGGCCTTCGTTCCGTCGGAAAGAGTCGCTTCCGGGTACAAGTGCCCGATGCGCTCCGCTGCGCGGTCACGCATCCACTGCCCGTACGCGCGCACATCGGCAGCAAGCCCTTCCGCACCTTTCCAAGAAGTTCGGAGGCCACCGGACTCGATCAACCCCGGGAAAACCGGAGGCTGGTCGCGGAACTTTGGCGGAATCTCGATCAGAGCCTTGTTGATGAGCACCGCGACCGGGTTGAGGTCCGAGGCATGCGCCTCCAGCCCGAGCCTCTGCGCCTCGAGCGGGATGGTCCCGCCCCCAGCAAACGGATCGAGTATTGGCGGCGGGTTTCCATCGGTCGACTTGAGAATTTCGGCGTGCGCTTCGGCGAGCAGCTTCTCGTCGCGCACGTTCTCCCAGACAACGAGTCGTTCGATCAGCTTGTGTAGCCGCTCGCGTTCCTTCCGCTGAAGCTCCTCGGTCGGGAACTCCTCGGGGCGTGCGGACGGATCATCCACCAGTTGGGCGAAGAGCACAGCGCGGGCCGCAGCGAGCGGTCGGCGTGCCCACCACAGGTGCAGAGTCGACGGGTGACCGTGGCGGATCGACTTCTCCCGGGCCGATTCCCGGTTGATCGCCTCCAGTGGCAGAGCCACTTCGATCAGCTTCCGCTTCTGCACCAATTCCTCAATCCTCTGGTAGTCGTGCTGACGTTGTCCTGCGGCCGGTACATCGCATGGGAATGCCCGAGTGGTACAGCCTGCCTGCCGGGTATCCAGTGCAGCCGTAGTCAGAACGGTGGTCTTCCCTTCCCCCACATCTTGTCCCAGTCGCCGCGGAGACCGGTCGCTTCGAATCCCCCGAGATCGGTTGTGGCGAAGGGATTGTCGAGGTAGCGGACCTCGTCATGCTGCGGACCCCGCGGGTCAACCTTGACGAGGGCGAGCCGATAACGCGGGAAGGCGTTTTTCCCGGTCATCACCTCGTTGTGGGTGACGAAGAAATCCGTAGCCCCGGCGATCCTGGCTTTCACTTCGATCCGGTAGGTGTCGCCGTCCAGCGCGGTGGACAGGATATCGAAACCCTTGTTGTTGAATGCCTGCTCCACCGGATCACGGCCGAGCTCTCGCTCCAGGGCCAGCACCAGGTCCACACCACGACGCTCGACCTCCTTGGTTTCCTTCGCGTGAATCGGTGCGCGCGAAGGGATCTCGTCCTCCACCATGCTGATAGGCAGCACGATCGCGGCGGTCTTGATGCTGGGCGGTTTGGTGGACATTAGTGTCTGTTGCTCGAGCAGTGCCAGCCGGCGGCGCAACCGTTCGTCGAGCTCGACTGCCTTGCGGTACAGGCTTTCCGACGATTCCTTGGCCTTCTCGCCCTTGAGCTCGGCCTCCGCAGCTACGGCGGCGTCCAGGGTGAGGCGATCGCGTTCACCAGCCAGACGTTCGGTGATGAGCTCGCGGGTCTTGTGGAGTTCATCGGTTCGGCGCGGCTGAACTTCGGCGAGGTACTCGGGGAGCCTACTGGTGATGATCCAGCTCATGGCCTTGTCCTCGGCATCGGCCAGCCAATGTTCGGCGCGAGCCTGGACAACCGCGGGAACATCGGGTGCGGCGACGCAGTCCAGATAGGGCGCCGGTCCGGCCGGGGTGACGGTGCCGGTGCGATCGACATAGGCGTAGCCGAAGCGGCGGGCAACGGAAGCGCCCGTGGCGTCGGCGACTTCTTCGACTACTCCGACGAGGAGTTGCGGCTCCTCGATCGTTGCGGACACCAGGACGGTCCCGGCGTTGAGCGTGGCGCCGAACTGCCGGATCACTTCGTCCATCACCGCATCGTGGAGCGGGTGGCCTGGCGCAAGGAGATCGGCGCGGGCGAGATCGTCAGGCTGAACATAAGGCAAATCGAACGTCACCCGTCCGTAACGTGTCGCGATCGGGCCGTGCTTACTCGCCCGGACCTGTGCCGGAACGTTTGTGATTTCGTATCGGCCGCGTTCGCGGCGAGCGATTCGGCCGCCGAGCCTGGTGAATGCCTCTTTGAATGCCATTTCGATGTAATGCGGCTGGAGGCGGCGTGCGCGGGCATCATCCATCGCCGCGCGGAGTTCATCCAGTTGCGCTTTGCTGAGGTGTTCAGCGGCTAGAGCGCGCTCTTTGAGAAGTTCCTGCAACCCTTCCCCGACTGTCCGGTCGATGACCTCGTGCATCTTGGCCTTGACGTCGGGCCGTTCGCCGTACTGGATGGCATTCATCAGCAGCTCACGCAGCGGTGTCTCGGTGAATGCTTCGCCGAGAACATCGAACACCTTGCCGCCGTATGCTTTTCGCTGCTCATCGATCTTCTGGAGCAATCTGGCGAACACCTCGCCCTCGCGGGTGTTGACCGCGACGAGATTCCACAGGCGGCAGACCTCTTCCTGACCGATGCGGTGAATTCGGCCGAATCGCTGCTCGATGCGGTTCGGGTTCCACGGCAGGTCGTAGTTCACCATCAGGTGCGCGGCCTGCAGGTTCAGGCCCTCACCGGCGGCGTCGGTGGCGAGCAGGATCTGACAGCCGCGGTTTTTGGTGAACTCCTCGGTGATCTGACGGCGCTCACCGCGCCGCACGCCACCGTGGATCGCCTTCACCGAGTCCGGCCGCCCTATCAGCGAGCCGATCCGATTCCGCAGGTACTCGAGGGTGTCGCGGTGCTCGGTGAAAATGATGAATTTGCGCGGCTGGCCGTTGGAATCGGTGGTCAGGCCGTGATCCTGCAGAATGCTGGACAACTCGGTCCACTTGCGATCGGTACCTCGGTCACGGACCTGCTGTGCGAGCTGGATCAGCTTGGTGAGCTCGCGTAGCTCGGTTTCGAGCTCGGCCACGGTCTGGGCTGCGGTGGCCTCGTCGAGCAGCTCCTCTTCGATGTGCTCGAGTTCTTCCGCGTTGTAGACGTCGGAATCGATATCGTCGAGGTCATACGTCGGATCGTCGTCTCGGTATGTGCCGTTGAGGATTTCCTGCTTCTTGCGTTCCAACCGCTGTGAGCGGCGCACGAGGCTGCGGTAGATGGCCTCGGGGCTTGATGCGAGGCGGCGCTGCAGGACGGTGAGGGCGAAGCCGACGGTGTTCTTGCGTTTGCCGCCGACCCTGTCCGCTCGATTCATTCCCTCCCGGACGTAAGCCGTAACCTGCTCGTAGAGCACGTATTCCAATGCGGTCAGGTCGTAGGGGACGGATTCGGCGATCCGCTCGGGGAACAGCTTCTTCCCCTCGAAGGTGAGCAGATCCTCCTTGACCATCCGGCGCATGATGCCGCTGGTATCGGCGGTCACCTTGTTCTTACCCTCGAACCGGTCGCGGTCCAGCAAAGTGAGGAAAAGCTGGAAGTCCTCCTCCTTGCCCGAATGCGGGGTGGCGGTCATGAGCAGCAGGTGGCGGGTGAGGTTGCCGAGGGCTTCGCCGAGCTGGAAGCGCTTGGTCTTCTCGAGCTTCCCGCCGAAGTAATGGGCACCCATCCGGTGCGCCTCGTCGACGATCACCAAGTCCCATTCGGTCTCCCCGAGCAGAGCGCGCAGCGGATCGTTACGTGCGAGCTGATCCATACGGGCGATCAGAAGCTCATGCTTCTCGAAGACGTTCTGATTGACGTTCGCGTCGATCAGCTGGTTGGTGAGCAAGTCGAAGGTGAGTCCGAACTTGAAAGCCAGCTCGTCCTGCCACTGCTCCACCAGGCCGCCCGGGGCGACAATCAGGCACCGCTGCACATCTCCGCGCAGGATCAGTTCCTTGAGGTAGAGGCCAGCCATAATCGTCTTGCCAGCGCCCGGGTCGTCGGCAAGGAGGAAGCGCAGCGGGGTCCGGGGCAGGAGCTCACCGTAGACGGCGCGGATCTGATGAGGGAGCGGTTGCACATCGCTGGTGGCCACGGCGAGCATTGGGTCATACAAGCCTGCGAGCTTGATCCGTTGGGCTTCCGCGACGAGCTTGAAATCGCCGGCCCTGGCGTTGAAGGTGCGGCTGCCAGCGCTGGCGACAGACAGGCTGTCCTGATCCTTGCGGAACACAACCTGTTGGCCGAGCGCACCAGCGGTGGTCTTGTAGGTGAGCTCGAGAGTATCGGTCCCGTGCCACTGCGCGTAGATCACCGTTACCACCTCCGAGGGTATGACACCCTCGATGCGCAGTCCCGGTTTCAATTCCTCGAGCAGCACGTTCACCTCCAGATCGACAGCCTATTAAACGTAGTTGATAGCTCCGACAAACTCGTTTCGCCCAGGCGCGACGAGGGCAGGCCATCGTCGCAGCAACAACGACACGTATCGACGTGCGAGCCGTGCCGCAGCACCCTGGACTGGCTGGCCGAGCGTGGCATCCTCGCCGCACCCGGGCAGTGGCGAGCATGTCCGGATCGCATTGACGGCGACCGACGAGCGGATCGCCGCTGCTGCCCAGCGCGTGACGGCGAACTGATCTGGGTGAACTCGGCGGTCATCTGCTCACCTGAATGTCGGTGGCGGCTCAGGTGTATTCGTATGTGGGGTCATTGTCTTCGCGGTATTCGCGCAGGGTTCGGTCGAGCAGGTTTTGCAGGTGTGTGGATAGTTCGGCGTTGTCGGTTGGGGTTACGTGGATGGCCGCGGTGGCTTGTACTCGGTAGCGGCCGTCGGGGTAGTCCATGATGTGGAAGTCGCGTTTGGGTGTGGGGCGGTTGTCGAATGCGCCGCCGGGGTATACGGCGATGTGTGCGACTGTGGTGCGGTGGCGTTCGAAGAATCGTTGCGCCTCGGTGTGGCGGGAGATAGGCGCGTCGTCGGAGAATGCGGTGAATGGTCGATCGTCATCGCTGTCGAGGTCGGCGCGGTTGATCGCGAAGCTCGAGGCGGTGCCGCGCGGTGCGTCGGGTAGGGCGGCGATGATGCGGCGGGCCAGGGTGTGTGTCCCGACCAGGGTCATGCGCACGGCGCCGCCGCGGTCGGGATCGGATGTCGGTTGCTGCGTGAGGATTACCGCGCTGCGGGCGGAGACGGCGGCATGGATGCGTGCCAGTGCCGTCGGGGCCGCGTTCTCGCGTGGCAGCACACCCTTTGCCGCACCGGCGAATCCCGCGACCTCGATCCTGGCCTCTGGTTCGACGAGGACCCGTAGCGGGCCGTAGACGTCCTCGTCGAGAATCGCTCGTACCCCGGAGGCGGCGGTTTTGTAGGCGTGTTCGTAGGCCGCGGCGGTGTCCTCGGTCGGTCGGTACCGCAGTGGGTAGGGCAGCACGTCGCGGCCCATGGCGTGCCACAGTACGGTCAACTCGAGTGCCGACATCGACCACATCCGCTGTGTCGCGCGCCAGGCACCGCTATCCGTCTCGTATGTCATTGGCCCGGTACGCTATTCGCCCAGCACCGGTGGAACCGTTTTGGGGCGATGGTCTGGATCGAGGCCGGTCAATTCCTCGCCGCGCTCGCGGGTCACCATCGCCTCGGCCACCGCCGATTTGCCCTTCTCTTTGTCCTCGTCGCCCTTACCTCGGGCCGCGCCGGGCATCATAGAGCCGGTACCGGACATGCCGTTGCGGCCCACGCTACCGCCGCCGTTGCCGCCACCTGAGCCCACGCCGGTCACTGCGCCCGTGCCCGGAATCGAGCGACCCGGACCAGGAACCGCGCTCCCGGGACCCGGGGAAACCGTGGTTCCAGGGCCGCTGAGTCCGGTGCTGCCGAGGCCGGAGCCCGGGGTGGATCCAGGACCGAGGCCAGCAGGCGTGGTAGTGGTCGATGGTGTCGTACCGAGCCCGGTCGGGGTGGTCGACCCGGAGCTGAGGCTCGGCTGATCTGCCTGCGCCGCAAGCGAATCCACGCCCGCCGGGGCCGTGTCGCCAGATTCTCCGGTCCCGCCTGTCGGACCACCGCCTTCTGGCTTCGGGCGGTCAGACAGCTCCCCTCCGCCGGGACCGGGTTCCCGTTCTATTTGCGGCGGCATCGGCGCGACGGTGCCAGGATCATGAACAGGGTTGTAGGCCAACGGAATACGCGGCTGCGCGGTGTCTCCCTCCCGAATACCTGGCTGGTAGACCTTTTCGAGGACGGTATAGGTGGCCAACTCGGCGGCGTCGGTGCGGTTGCGGTCCATCTTCCAAGTCGGACCGGGTATCCAACCGGCGACGGTGCTGGCCCACCCGGTTTCCGGCTGCGGCTGCACATTCGCCTTGGTCACCTCGACCGCTGACTTCACGATCTCCACTTTGTCGGCGACGATCTTCGTGGCCGACACCATATTCCGCGCTTTCGCCACATAATCGACGATCCCGCTGGCAGCGGCCTGGCTGGCCGCCCCTGTCCACGACTCCGCTATCGCCGACAAGATTTCCGGGCCGAACTGGGTGAGGCCGGAGTCGAGTTTCTCGGCGCGGGACTTCCACATCTGTTGCAGCGTCGTCATGACGCCGACGTCGATCGTCTGCGCCTTCCGATACAGCTCGTTCAGATCCTCGCTCCGAACATTTCCGTACAGGGATTCCGGAATGCGCGAATTGTGGAATTTGCCCTCGAAATGGTGATCGGTCAGATCCTTGATGCGGTTGCGTGCGGCGATCGACTCCGGGCTTTGATCGCCCAGGGCGGTCGCCAATGCTGTCGCCGATTTATCAATGTCATTGGAACCGGAAATTATCGCGCCGAGCGGGCCACTATTTATTGCTTTGCCGATATTGATGACAATCGACTCGAAAGACGGAAGACCGAACACCGTGCACCCCCTTGGATTCAGATCCGGCCGAAGTCTTGCGCGTTGCTGGTATCCTGCTCTTGCAGGCGGTCCAGTGAGGCTTGGATGGTGTCACCCATGAGGCCGAGGACTCGGATGTGGTCTTTGAGTGAAGTGTCCAAGTCTCCGTCGCCTGTCGGGTCGATCGCTTTCAATCCAAGCAAGCGCCCTAATTCTTTGCCGCACTCGAACTCGCCTAGACCAGTCACACGGGCCATCCGCTCGACCTCGCGCCGGGCTTCGTCATACACCGCGATCTGGTTATCGATTGCCGTACGACACCGCTTCGCCACTGAATCGTCAAGGTACAATCTGCCAGCTTTTGCCTCGTCTGCGAGATACTGCCAGAGCGTAATGTTTTCTTGCATGCTCATCGACGTACCTTGAATCCTTCACTTCGGAAAATTCGGCACTAATGTATCCGCTGCGGCAGTTGCGATGACACACGGATTTCGTTTGTCCTTCGTCAGTGTTGTCTTGTAGATGGAGATTTCTATGGTATGGCCGTTTGACGGAAAGCTGAAATAGCAGACCTCATTGTCTGAGTCGTATGCTCGGCGAAACTGGACGCCTTCTCGACCGGCAATCGAGATAGCGGTGAAGTCGACGTTGTTGCCATCCTTCTTCGACTCATCAATCGTGTGGGTCGTGGACCACACCCCGAGGTTGTAGTTCGCCCGGCCAGGCTGGTCGTTCCACGAGCACAGTTTCCACCCCTCAACATTCTCGACCCCGGAGATCGTGTTGTTCCGTGTCGACGGGTCTACCCCAACCTGGCGCAGAATCGAGTCGCTGATCTGGGTGCATGGATCCCACAGTGCCGCAGTCGCTGCTGCCTTATCCGTGGTGGTGGCGGGTGTCGCCGTCCTCCCGTTCGTAGCCCCACACCCGGTGGCGGCGATCAACACCCCGGCCAGCATCGCCACCGCTGCTGTCGTCCGTCGTCTCACCACTACTCCCGTCCGGCCGCCATTACTCCGCTCACAGTGTAGGACGCGCTTGACACCCATTCGGTTCCACCGGTTTTCAACATGTACAACTCGGTCGGGGGAGGACTACTCCCTCGTACCTTTGGCCACGTCGCGCACGGAATCGCGGGGCGAGAACGCACTTGGCGCGCGAATCTGTGCGGCATCCCGAGGAAAGATGCGCTGACGGCAGTGCGCACTCGGTGAACTGTGCGCACTGCCGAAATGCCGGTGGGTAGTCGAGGACAGACCGTGGTGCCCGGGTGGAACGAGGGGTCAGACATCCCTGGAGCTTGGATGTCAAGCGGCGAGGTCGTGGTTGTGGTGTGACCAGGCGGTTGTTTGGTCGTAGGGGGTGTGGGTTTTGAGGCAGCCGTGGAGGATGCCGACGAGGCGGTTGCCGACCTGGCGGAGAGCGGCGTTGTGTCCGACGTCGCGGGCGCGTAGTTGGTCGTAGTAGGCGCGGACCTGTGGGTCGTGCAGGATCGCGCAGGAGGCCTGCATATGCAGGGCATCGACGAGCCGGTCGTTGTGGACGAACCGGGCGTGGACGGTCCGCATCTTGCCGGATTGGCGGGTGATCGGGCTGGTTCCTGCGTAGTTCTTGCGTGCTTTCGCGGTGGCGTAGCGGCCGGGGGCGTCCCCGAATTCGGCGAGCACCCGGGCGCCGAGGACGACGCCGATGCCGGGCTGGCTGAGGATGACCTCAGCGTCCGGGTGCCGGCCAAAATGGGCCTCGACCTCGCCTTCGAGGGTCTTGATCTCGGTATTCAACGTAGTGATGACCGCGGCCAGCGCCCGAACGGTCGAGGCGTAGGCGGCCGTGACCAAGTCCGCTTGACCGAGTTGCTCGGACCGAAGCACGTCCTTGATCGCCTGCGCTTTGGCCGCGATGTCGCGGCGGCCCTTGAGCGTGACGCCGATCTGGCTGGTCGTGAGCTTCGCGGCCGACGCGGGAGTGGGAGCCTTGGCCAGCAACTGGAGTACCGCATCAGAGGTGAGACCGAGGGGCTTGTATGCCTGCAGAGCGGCGGGGAAGTAATCCCGCAACGCCACCCGTAACCGGAGCATGTGGCGGGTTCGTTCCCAGATCAGCGTCTGATGCGCGCGGGTGACAACCTTGACCGCTTCGGCGATCTCGGAGTCGCCGGCGACCTCGAGGAGCTGGTGACGGCGGGTGCGGATCATGTCGGCGAGCGCGTGGGCGTCGCCCTTGTCGCTCTTGGCCCCCGAGCTGCCGAGGATCTCTCGATGCCGGGCGGCTTGCTTGGGGTCCACCCCGAACACTCGATAGCCCGCCGCCCGCAACGCCCGCACCCACGGTCCCCGGTCGGTCTCGATACACACCAGCACCTCACAGGGCTGCCCGTCCTCGGGCACGAACCGGCCGAGGAGTTCATGGAACCGGGACATCCCGGCCATCCCCTCGGGTAGCCGCACCCGTTTCAATGTTCGGCCGTGCTCGTCCTGGACCTCCACATCGTGGTGATCCTCAGCCCAGTCATCTCCAACGAAAAGCACCGAACCTCCTGATCGACAACAGTTTTCAGCAGCCCGCAGGAGTCGGTCGGCGACCTAATGGACAAGTGCTCACGCCAATACCCCAGGCGGGCACGACATCCCATCAGCGATCAAGACTCCTGACCACTGGTGAGGGCACGATCTGACCCTAGGACTCGGAGGTCCAGGCAGCGAGAGTGCTCACCCACCAGCGGCTACCAGGCACCAAGTCTGCCCGAACAGCTGACCCGGTAGCTCCCATTAGGCTGGGCGGCCGAACTCTCCGTCGCCCACGCCCGCGGCGGCCGGGTGTGAAAAACCAGTGCCGGGCCGGTTGAGTTCTTCGAGTCGCAAATACCGACGCCGCCCCCCGAGCTACGCCATCTCAACGCGCTTCCTGCTCGGCTGAGTCGCTGGTTCCGCTCGCAACCAAGATCAGGTGGAATCTGTGGCGGCATCGGTCGAGAAGCCCCCGCCCTCAGCGCCACCTGATCTTGATCCCTTCGGTCCCGGTGTGGCGCTGCGGCGCGGCTTCGAGGACACGGCCGACGGCGGCGATCACCCGGTCTGGCCGCTGCTGTGGTTGCTCTTGAACTAGTTCGCCTGGAGCAGGTCGGGTTTCATGATTCATGCTCCCTTGAATTCGCCCGCTCGCACGCCTGCGGCGAAGGCGTCCCACACCTCTGGTGCGAAGACCAACGCCGGGTCGGTCGGGTTCTTCGAGTCACGGACACCGACCGCACCGTCGAGCCAAGCTACCTCAACGCAGTCGGTCTGGCTGCCGCTGTGGCTGCTCTTGAACCAGTTCGCTCCGGATAGGTCGGTTCTCACGCTTCATACTCCCTTGCGACTCGCCTCAGCAGGTCTCGCGATTTCACTTCATCGTGCGATGTACTCCGAATGACCGAAGCAATCTCATCGTAGCGTCGTACACCATCGGTACTCTCCAGATACAGATCCGCCTTGCCCATGCCTTCGAAGTAGACCAGCGGCGGTTCCACCGGGTTGCCCTTGGTATCGAGGTCGAAGTTCAGAATCATGAAGGGGCCATGCAGCAGTCCCCATGTGCACCCGGCACTGAACGGATGAATCCGGATACTGACGTTCGGCAACTTACCGATCTCTGCCAAGTGCCGCAGCTGCGCCGCCATCACGCGGGGGCCGCCTATGACGCGGTGCAGCGCCGACTCGTGAAGAAGTAGCTCGAGCTGCACCGGGTCTGTCTTGCGGGTGATGATCATCTGGCGCTTCATACGCAGCTCCATTTTGCGATCGATATCTTCCTGACCTGGCAGGGCGCTGATCACTGCCCGCGCGTAATCGGGAGTTTGCACCAAACCGAGAACGATCTCCTGGTACGAGATCAGTTGGCGCGCAGCGGGCGTCAACTCGACGATCATGTTGAACGCCTCATCGCTGTGGAGACCGGCGAACGCCGAATACCACGAGGTGACCCTGGCTTGCTTGGCAAGCTCGACGGCCCGTGTGGTGTCCGCGCGTGAGACTTCATACAGATCACACAGTGCCTGTACATCTATCGCGCGGACCTTCTTCGTCTTGGCCGCCTCGATGCGCTGCAAAGCTGCCTGGCTCAGCTCCACCAGGGCGGCAGCCTTGGCGATGGTCAAGCCGGTCGCTTCTCGGCGCTCGCGCAGGAATCGGCCCAGCTGTCGCCTGGGCAAGGTCGAGGGCTCGGATACGTCGTCGCTGGTCATGGTCTATGCCTCCCCTACGGAAAAGTGAGTGGTTCGGTACTGTGAAATCGAATCAATCGTGATCCAGGAGCGAATCGCATTCTGGGCCTTCGTATCAGCTTATTTCGAAGATTCGATTCGTCTCGAATCAGACTAGTGCCCGTGATGTGCTGTGTCAGGCGTTCGGGTGACACAGCAGCCCCTTGAAACCCCAATCTGGCGGAACCGCAACAACATCAGCGACCGATTCACGGCTCGTGGGCACTCTCGCGAGCCGACCCGGCACCGCTGTTGCTGCTCGCTGATCCGGACGCCTGACGGATCTCCAATACCGACCAGGTTCCGGGGAGGGACCCACATGACCCACACGCAATCCACCGCACCGTCGCCGTACACCGGTAAGCCCAAGGCGATCGGGTTCGTTCGCGCGGATGTCTCCGGACCGCACGTGCCTCGGCATGTCAGCGAAATACACAGGCATGCAGGCACATTGGGATATCAGTATGTGTATACCGTCCGTCCACCGGGGGACGAGCCCGATCCGATCGGTTACCTGCTCGCCATGGCGGCCGGGCTCGATGTCGAGGTCGTCGTGGTTTTCGAGTTGGCGCATGTGAACGATCAACCCGCACTGGTCTGCGATCAGGGGTACGACCTGGAAACTGTTTGCCCGCAGAGCACTTGGACACGCACCGCCCAGCCCGTGCCCGGTATCGAAACGGGGGCGGCGAGTTGAGTGAGGAGACGATCGTCACGCCACTGGCGCTGTGCGGCAGCGCCGAAATCGAGCTGGCGCACCAGCAGATGCGGCGACATCGGGCGTGCCGGATACAGGTGTGCGCGTGGAAGTGGGTCGCGTACCACACCCTCGTCGCCTACGGTCGGATCGCGCCGCAGACGTTGAGTCCGCGCGAGCGCGCGCACCGGCGCGGCATCGAATTTCTCGCCGCCGCACCGCAATCGCCTGCTACCAGATCGCTTTCCGCTTGCGGCACAGCAGAATTCACGCTCTTGCATCGGGTGCTGAACGGCCTTGAAGAAGACATGCGCGCCCATCTGCGCGACGGCCGCGAGGGGGAGCGACGGTGAGTCCGTGGCATGTGTTGTCCAGTGTGGCGGCCGTACTCGGCGGGGGTATGGTCGCGGTGATCGCTCTCGGATGCGTATGGCCGGTCGACCGGCCATACCGCTCTGTCGCACATCGGCGCGCCCGCGCGCAGTGCCCTTTGCGTCCCATCGAGTGGCCGAAGGCGTGGACATGCGACCTGCCGTCCCCGCCGTTGACGCTCGCCGACGCCCATCGCGCGATGCAACTGCACCGTGAACACGACTGCGCCAGAAAGCGGGCCGCCTTCGCGACACTGGTCGCGGCAGGGCACGCCACACCTGATTCGGCACGTCGATACCGTTGGTGGGAGATGCCCTTGTGAACGATCGTCTATCCACGAAGGAAGAATCCCCGCGTACCGGTAACCACGTCGTCGTCACCGGCGGCGCTGGATTCCTCGGCTCGCATCTGTGTCGTGCACTGCTCGCGCGCGGAGACCGGGTCACCGCGATCGATAACCTCAGCACCGGCTGTCGGGCGGCCGTCGAAAACCTCACGGCGCACCCGCATTTCACCCTCCGCGTCGCGGATGTGACCACACCCGGCGCATTCGCCGACCTCGCCACGATCACCCATATCGCGCATCTCGCCTGCCCCGGCAGCCCGAAAGCCACTGTCCGGCGGCCGACCGACACTCTCCGAGCGGCCTCGACCGGCACCCTGGCCGCTCTCGACCTGGCCGCGAGTCGCGGCGCGCGCATCGTCGTCGCATCCGGTCCCGACAGCAACGGCGACCCGCGAAACGCCGGCCTGGCAGGCGATTGTCACGTGCAGGCGTTGTGCATCCTCCTCGCTGAGGTCATCGCCCGTCATTACGGTGGCGCGGACGTGGGCATCGTGCGGCCCTTCGAGGTTTATGGTCCACACCACTGGCCGGGCGACGGCCGCATCGCGGCCACGATCTGCGCTGCCGCACTACGTGATCAGACACTGCAGGTCATCGACGGTGATCTGCGATCATTCGTCTACATCACCGATACCGTCGACGCATTGGTCGCGATGCTCGACAGCACCACGACCGGCCCGGTCGACATCGGCGGCTCTGCCGCGGTGACGACCGCCGAATTCGCCTACACCGCCATAGCCCGCGCCGGTAGCGGCTGGGTGGAGATCGCCCCCGCCGATCTCATCGCGCCAACCGCGCACAGCCCGAACCTCGACCGCACCCACGCCTTGCTGGGCTGGCGACCGAGCACATCCCTGGACCATGGCTTGCGTCATACCCTCGACTGGATGCGTACCGTCCTGCCCGCGTATTCACCGTGAGGGCCGGAGCCAACCACCGCGACCTCGGCCACTTCCGGATGTCCGAGCAGTACGGTCTCGACGCCGCCCGTGCCGATGCGATTACCCACCGGACTTGATGAGGTCGACCGATTCCCGGCGACGATGCGGTGCCAACCATCGGCGTCGATCGCCGCGACGCCGCCGGTCTCGAGCCAGCCGTCCTCGGTCCAGCATGCGGCGGTCGCCTCGACCCGGCCGACACCGAAGTGGTGCGGGCCGGATGGCCTCACCCAGTTGGGTCCGCAATCGCCTGCCTTTACTCGCCGCGCCCGGCGACTTCTGCGGGCCGGGCACTGGGAGTACGTGTGTATCGCGCTGACGAATGCATCGAGGCCGCGGCGCAACGCCTGGCCTGACACGACCCGCACTCGTGCCCGATGACCCGGGAACGGCGATAGCCTTGGGGTATGGACGCTGTCACGGTAGTCCCTATCCCCAGCAACGAGCCGGTGCATTCCTACGCGCCGGGCAGCCCCGAGCGGGAGCTGCTGATCACCAAGCTGAATGAGATCGCCGCCGAATCCATCGATATTCCGCTGGTCATCGGTGGCAAACACCGGCCGGGCATCGGGGCACGGCACGATATCGTCGCCCCGCACCGATATCGGCAGGTGCTCGGCACCTACACCGACACCACACATTCGGAAGCTCACGGCGCCATCGAGGCCGCGATCGCGGCGGCACCCGGCTGGCGCACCACGACCTTCGACGACCGTGCCGCCATCTTCCTGCGCGCCGCGGATCTGCTGGCCGGGCCGTGGCGGGAGACGGTCGCCGCCGCCACCATGCTCGGTCAATCCAAGACGGTCCAGCAGGCCGAAATCGATGCGCCGTGCGAATTGGTCGACTTCTGGCGCTTCAATGTGGCGTTCGCGCGCCAGATTCTGCAACAACAGCCGCAGTCGAGCGCCGGGGTGTGGAACCAGATGGACTACCGTCCGCTGGAGGGGTTCGTCTACGCGATCACGCCGTTCAACTTCACCGCCATCGCGGGCAATCTGCCGACCGCACCGGCGTTGATGGGCAATACCGTGGTGTGGAAGCCCTCGCCGACGCAGACGCTCGCGGCTTTCTACACTATGCGGCTGCTGGAAGCGGCCGGACTGCCGCCGGGTGTCATCAACATGGTGACCGGCGACGGTGTCGAATTGTCGGCGGTCGCGCTCGTCGATCCGCGACTCGCGGGTATCCATTTCACCGGCTCCACCAAGACATTTCAGCACCTGTGGTCTCAGGTCGGCGCGAATATCGGCCGCTACCATTGCTATCCACGTTTGGTGGGGGAGACCGGCGGTAAGGACTTCATTGTCGCGCACCCGTCGGCCGATCCGGATGCCTTGCGTACCGCGCTGATTCGCGGTGCCTTCGAATATCAGGGCCAGAAATGCTCGGCGGCTTCCCGCGCCTATATCGCTCGTTCGGTGTGGCGCACGATCGGTGAAGACTTCCTGCAGCTGACCCGCGAACTCGCCTACGGCGATATCGCGAATCTGACGAATTTCGGTGGGGCACTGATCGATCGGCGCGCCTACGACAAGAATGTGGCTGCCATCGAACGCGCTAGGTCGGCGGGTATCGCCATTGCGGCGGGCGGTGAATACGACGACAGCGAGGGCTGGTTCGTCCGGCCGACCGTGTTGCTGGTGGACGATCCGCACGACGACGCCTTCGCCACCGAATATTTCGGTCCCATCCTCGCGGTGCACGTCTACGACGATGCCGAACCCGGCTCCTACGCGGGCGTATTGGCCGAGGTGGAGTCTGCGGCACCCTACGCATTGACCGGTGCGGTCTTCGCACAGGACCGCACAGCCATCGACCAGGCCTCGGCCGCATTGCGATTCGCCGCGGGCAACTTCTACATCAATGATAAGCCGACCGGCGCGGTCGTCGGTCAGCAGCCGTTCGGCGGCGCGCGTGCGTCGGGCACCGACGATAAGGCGGGTTCGCCACTGAACCTGCTGCGCTGGGTCGCGCCACGCACGATCAAGGAGACCTTCGTGCCGCCGGGTGATTACCGGTATCCGCACATGGGGTCGGAATGAACCCATTGCGGCCGGTCATACTCGCGGCCTCCGCTTCGCCGCGGATGAAGCGCATGCTGACCGGGACGCCGGTGACCGCGGAGATCGTCCGGCGGTTCGTGGCCGGTGAGGGCCGTGACGAATTGATTCCGGTGGTGTGTGAACTGCTCACGAGCGGTCGGCTGATCAGCGTCGACTTTCTCGGGGAGAACACCACCGACCGTGCGCAGGCCGCTGCCACGGTGGCCGAATACCTGTCGCTGATCAACGACTTGGCGGCATTGAACGGTTTCCGAGATGCCGCGGTGCGTACCGAGGTTTCGGTGAAACTCTCCGCGCTCGGGCAGGCACTGCCCGCGGACGGCCCGGCCATCGCCACCGAGAACCTGCGCATACTATGCACCAAGGCGGCTCAGGCCGAAGTGTGGGTCACCGTCGACGCCGAAGACCACACGAGCACCGAGGCCACACTTGCCGCGGTTCGTGAGCTGCGCACCGAATTCCCTTGGCTCGGTACGGTATTGCAGGCCTATCTGCATCGCACCGAGGCGGACTGTCGTGAGCTGTCCGGTACCGGATCGCGAATTCGCCTGTGCAAGGGCGCTTATCGGGAACCTCATACCGTCGCGTATCAGCGTGCCACCGAGGTGACCGATTCCTATCTGCGCTGCCTGGAGATCTTGATGAGCGGTGACGGCTACCCGATGGTGGCCACCCACGATGCGGCGCTCATCCTCGCCGCCCAACAGCTGGCGGCCGACACCGGCCGTGGTCCGGACGGGTTCGAGCACCAGATGCTTTACGGCATCCGCGATTCCGAACAGTTGCGGTTGGCCGCCGCGGGCAATGCCATGCGGGTGTATGTGCCCTATGGCAGTCAGTGGTACGGCTACCTGACCCGCCGCCTCGCCGAACGTCCGGCCAACCTCACATTCTTTCTGCGTGCGTTGGTCAGCAAGTCCTAGGGAGATGGGAGCCGGCGGGGTGGGTGAGCTCAGACGAGCGGCTTGCCGAGTCGGTGCCGCCTGCGCAGTGGTCGTCTCGTTCGGTTGTAGTCACACCAGGCGCAGGCCGAGCCTCCTGCGGATGCGCATGTCCCACAGGTAGGCGTTGATCGGAAACAGCCTGACTTGCTTCGGCATTCGGACACTGATCCAGCCGAGGGTGCGCAGGATGCCGGCGAGTTTCCGATCGTCGTCCGCGGCCCAGGTCATACCCATCCGGTCACGCAGATGTTCGGGCAGCAGGCCGGTGACCACGAAGCGGTGGAACCGGGCGAAAGGTAAGCGGGCGGGGCGCGGGAGCATCTTCAGATCGATCAGCTCGTTGAAGTAGTCACGGATCGGGGGATCGATGGTGGTCCTCGCGAGGTGTTCGGTCCAGTACTCGTCGAAGGCGGCGCGGTCGGCAGGCCACGATTCCGGACGCATTTGCAGCGTGGTGCCGAGTCGAGACCCATAGCGGTAGAAGGCTTCCGCATCGACGTTGTTCATCGGACCGTGCATGCGCTCGTAGAGATCGCGGGCACCCCAATAAAGGCACGCGGCTACCCATAGCTGCAGTGCGGGATCGAACGCGTTGTACTGCACCGGACTCGCGGCGGTCGATGTGACCGAGCGATGCGACAGATTCACGGCGTCGCGATAGGAGTCGCGTTCGTCGTCGGTGCCGAGCAGGGCGACCGAAAGATAGGTGAGGGTCGTGCGCAGCCGCTTGATCGGATGCAACATGACCTTGCCGCTGTCGACGGTGCTCTCCAGCACACCGTAGCCGACCGGTGGCGTGCTGAGCTGCATGATGACATTCGCCGTGCCGCCGAAGAATGCGGCGACACCGTCGAGATGTCGCTCGATATCGAAGGTGTCCCCGGCGGGTGTGGACGCGGGTTTACGAAACGGGCTGGGCATCGTCGACCCTGTTCTCATCCTTGAGAGGGAATTGTTCAAACATTCTCACCGTCTCATGGATGTGTCAACCGTCATCTGTTGTCGAGGCGGCTCGCCGGGGGAGCGTGATGGTGCGGTGCGGTGCCGAAGTAGCGTGAGCGAATGTCATTCGGTCCGTCGCTGCTCCTTCGTTCGCTCAATCCGCTTGCCGTCGCGGGGGGAGCGGATATACCGGACGCTGTCACCATCGACGGCGTGACGTTGTCGCGCAGCGATCTGCTGGGTGCGGCAACGTCGGTGGCCGAGCGCATCGCGCGAGCCGATCGGGTGGCGGTGCTGGCACGACCGACCGTGACGACGGTACTCGCGGTGGTCGGCTGTCTCATCGCCGGGGTGACGGTGGTACCGGTGCCGCCGGATTCGGGGACCGCCGAACTGGCGCATATGCTCACCGATTCCGGTGCCCAGGCGTGGTTGGGCGAGGCGCCGCAGGGGTCGGATCTGCCCGTCGTTCCGGTGCGGGTGCACGCACGCTCCTGGCATACCTATCCCGAACCCGACACCGCCACACCGGCATTCGTGCTGTACACCTCTGGCACCACCGGTCTGCCCAAGGGAGTCGTGCTGAGTCGCGGCGCCATTGCCGCCGGGCTCGACGCGCTCGCCGACGCGTGGGCTTGGACGCCGAACGACGTTCTGGTACACGGTCTTCCGCTGTTCCACGTGCACGGGTTGATCCTCGGGTTGCTCGGGCCGCTGCGGGTGGGTAGCCCGCTCATCCACACCGGTAAGCCGACACCGCAGGCCTATGCGGACGCGGGTGGCACGCTGTATTTCGGGGTGCCCACAGTGTGGTCACGCATTGTCGAAGATCCTGATGCGGCACGGAAATTGGCCGATGCGCGCCTGCTCGTCTCGGGTAGTGCGCCGCTGCCGGTGCCGGTATTCGAGCGGCTGCGCGAACTCACCGGGCACGCGCCGATCGAACGGTACGGGATGAGCGAAACCATGATCACGCTGTCTACTCGGTTCGATGGAGAACGGCGTCCCGGATGGGTCGGCACACCTGTCGCGGGTGTCCAGACCCGGTTGCGGGACGAGGCCGGTGCGGATGTCCCGCACGACGGTGAGAGCATCGGTGCCTTGCAGGTTCGCGGTCCGATGCTGTTCGATGGCTACTACAACCGAGCCGAGGCGACCGCTGAATGCTGGACCGCGGACGGCTGGTTCAAGACCGGTGATGTCGCGGCGATCGATGCCGACGGTTTCCACCGCATCGTCGGCCGGGAATCGGTCGACCTGATCAAGTCCGGTGGTTATCGTATCGGCGCGGGCGAAGTCGAGACAGTGCTGCTCGGACATCCGGAGGTGGCCGAGGTCGCGGTGGTAGGTGTTCCGGACGCCGATCTCGGGCAGCGGATCGTCGCGTATGTCGTACTGCGTTCTGCCGCACCGGATTCCATCGAGAAAGCCCTCGTCGAGTATGTGGCCGAACAGCTTTCGGCGCACAAACGCCCGCGTGAGGTACGCGTGGTGGATTCGCTGCCGCGCAATGCGATGGGAAAGGTGCAGAAGAAGCTGCTCGGCTGAAGAACTCGACCTATCCGAGAAATGATCCGCATCCACCCCACCCGCGTCATCGCCTTCGGCTTGCCGGCCGGCGTCACCCACGCACAGCGACCCGCCTCGCAGCAACATTCGGCGTCATCGTTGTCGCCGACGCAGTGAATCCGGATTCATCATCGAGGCAACTGATTTCGCACGCACATGGGCAACTCGTCGGGCACGGGCCAACTCGGCCGCCGCCCTACCGCCGCCCGTCAACGTCACTGTCGAGGCGCTCGAGTCCGGCGCCTGAAGATTCGGGGAGGCGGAGGAGCGAGGCGGACGAGCCTAGTCGTTGGCGTGCAGGTCGGCGTTGAGTTCGATGCCGGTGCCCTTGCGCGCAACGACCTCGACGGCGCCGGTGGTGGAGTTGCGGCGGAACAGCAGGTTGTTCTGGCCGCTGAGCTCGGCGGCCTTGACCACCGTGCCGTCGGGGGTGCTGACCTTGGTGCCCGCGGTGAGGTAGAGACCGGCCTCCAGGACGCAGTCGTCGCCGAACGGGATCCCGAGGCCGGAGTTGGCGCCGAGTAGGGAGCGCTCGCCGATGGAGATGATGGTGGTGCCGCCGCCGGACAGGGTGCCCATGGTGGAGGCGCCGCCGCCGATATCGGAGCCGTCGCCGACCACGACGCCCGCGGAAATGCGGCCCTCGACCATCGACGCGCCGAGGGTGCCCGCGTTGAAGTTCACGAAGCCCTCGTGCATGACTGTGGTGCCGGAGGCCAGATGCGCACCCAGGCGGACCCGGTCGGCGTCACCGATGCGCACCCCCGACGGCACGACGTAGTCGACCATCCGTGGGAACTTGTCGATGCTGTACACGGTGACCGGACCACGCGCCCGCAGCTTGGCGCGCGTCGCCTCGAAACCCTCTACTGCGGCCGGGCCGTGGTTGGTCCACACCACATTGCTGAGCAGCCCGAACTGCCCGTCCAGGCTCACCTCGTGCGGTTTGACCAGCCGGTGCGAGAGCAGATGCAGCCGCAGGTACACATCGTGCGCGTCCACCGGGGCGGCCGACAGGTCGGCGATCGTGGTCCGCACCGCGATCACGTCTACCCCGCGAGCCTCGTCGAAGCCGAGCAGGGCGGCGTATTCCGCGGGCGCCTGATCCAGACGCTTGGTCCCGGTGTCACCGAACGCGCCCAACTCCGGATTCGGGTACCACGTATCCAATACGGTCCCGTCCGCGGTCACATTGGCGATACCGACTGCTGCTGCTCCTTGAATGCTCACGTCATCAGAGGTTACCCACCCATGCGCAGGCGTGGTGAGCCACGTCGGCCGGTACGCACCACGTCGTAGGCTGGCAGCCGTGACCATCGACTTGCGCGCCGACCCCATCGCATTGACCGCGGCTCTCGTCGACATCCCCAGCGTCTCGCGGGACGAGGCTGCGATTGCCGACATCGTCGAGCGGGCGCTGCGCGAGCAGACTACGGGGTTCGAGGTGCTGCGGCACGGAAACGTGGTGCTCGCCCGCACCGACCTGGGGCGGCCGACCCGCGTCATCCTGGCCGGTCACTTGGATACCGTGCCGATCGCCGACAATGTGCCGAGCACCTTCGTGGACGAGGCGGGGCAGCGCCGGCTCTATGGCTGCGGCACCGTGGATATGAAGTCCGGTGACGCGGTCTTCTTGCATCTGGCCGCGACCGTCGCCGAACCGGTGCACGATCTGACGCTGATCTTCTACGACTGCGAGGAAATCGCCGCGAAGCACAACGGCCTCAACCATATCGAGCGGGACCTTCCGGATTGGCTCGTCGGCGATCTGGCCATCCTCGGCGAACCATCCGGCGGTGTCATCGAGGCGGGCTGCCAGGGCACTGTCCGCGTCCGGCTCACGACCAAGGGCGTGCGCGCCCACTCGGCGCGATCCTGGAAGGGCGACAACGCGATTCACCGCATGGCCGCGGTGCTCCAGCGCCTCGCCGACTACAAGGCCCGCGAGGTCGATATCGACGGCTGCGGCTATCGTGAGGGCCTGTCCGCGGTCCGCATCGGAGGTGGGGTGGCGGGCAATGTGATTCCGGACGAGGCGCAGGTCGATGTGAACTTCCGCTTCGCCCCCGACCGCACCGTCGCACAGGCCATCGAACATGTACGCGAGGTATTCGACGGACTCGAGCTCGATGTCGAGGTCGCCGACGCCGCCGCGGGCGCGCTGCCCGGTCTGTCCGCCCCCGCCGCCAAGGATCTGATCAGCGTAGTGGGCGCCGACAGCGTGCGCGCCAAATATGGCTGGACCGATGTCGCGCGCTTCGCCGCCCGCGGCATTCCGGCGGTGAACTTCGGTCCCGGCGACCCCAACCTCGCCCATAAGCGCGACGAGCACGTCCCGGTCGCCCAGATCAGCTCGGTCGCCGAGGTACTTCGCGGCTACCTCACCGGCGTGGCCGGGTAGCGTGGGCGCCATGTCCGCCGAAGCCGCCGATGACGAGATCGCAAGCCCACCGAAGTCGACACCCAAATTCCGCGGACCGATCATGTTCCGCCGCGATCGCAAACCGGGCGGCACCGCCGACCAGAACCTATTGGATCGGCACGGCCCCAGCGATTGGGTGCATACCGACCCGTGGCGCGTCCTGCGCATCCAGGCAGAATTCGTCGAGGGCTTCGGTGCGCTCGCCGAACTGCCGCGCGCGGTCACCGTTTTCGGTTCGGCCCGCACGCCGCCGGGGCATCCGGAGTATCACGCCGCCATGGCCATCGGTGGCGCGCTGGCGCGCGCCGGATTCGCGGTGATCACCGGCGGCGGCCCCGGCGTGATGGAGGCCGCGAACCGTGGTGCTTCGGAAGCGGGCGGATATTCGATCGGACTCGGCATCGAGTTGCCGTTCGAGCAAAGCCTCAACGAATGGGTGGACCTCGGCATCAACTTCCGCTACTTTTTCGCGCGCAAGACCATGTTCGTAAAGTACTCGCAGGCATTCATCTGCCTGCCAGGCGGATTCGGCACCCTGGACGAGCTGTTCGAGGCGCTCACCCTGGTGCAGACCCATAAGATCACCCGCTTCCCGATCATCCTGTTCGGCGGCAAATACTGGGCCGGACTCGTTGACTGGCTGCGCGATTCGCTCGCCGGCTCCGGCAAGATCTCACCCGGCGACCTCGGCCTGCTGCAGGTGACCGATAGCGTCGAGGAGGTCGTGCAGATCATCCTGGCCACCGCTGACGGGGCCACCGATACCGACGCCCTCGGGACGGAGGACCAATGGTGAGTACGGACGGTTACGCGGTCTGCGTCTACTGTTCGGCCAGCACCGCCGATCCGGCGATGCTCGCCCTCGCTGCCCGGGTCGGCACCGAGATCGCAAGGCGCGGTTGGCGATTGGTATCCGGCGGCGGTCACGTCTCGATGATGGGCGCGGTCGCCACCGGTGCCCGCGCGGGCGGCGCGCACACCGTCGGGGTGATCCCGAAACACCTGGTGCACCAGGAAGTGGCCGATGTCGATGCCGATGAGCTGATCGTCACCGACACCATGCGCCAGCGCAAACAGGTCATGGAGGATCGCGCCGATGCCTTCCTCGCCCTGCCCGGTGGCATCGGCACACTGGAGGAATTCTTCGAAACCTGGACCGGCGGATATCTGGGCCAACACGATAAGCCGGTGGTTGTGCTCGACCACAACGGTTTCTATCGAGGTCTGTTCGACTGGCTGGACCAACTCTACGATCGCAAGTTCGTGTCCCAGCGGGCCATGGCCAGGATCACCGTGGTCGAGGATCTGCCCGCGGCCTTCGCAGCGCTGAAACCGATACAGGTATCCGAGGTGACGCACGAGCCGGGCAGCACTGTCCACGGGGAGATCTGACGCATTGATCACCGCAGCGCGACCGAAGGTCAGCCTATTCGATATCGCGAAGCGGTTGCCGCTCATGGCATTGGATACGCCGTCCATGCTGCGCGGCGCGCTCGGCATGCGGGTGGGGCCGGATGACAAATCCTCGGTCGGGCTGTACTTCCAACGCAACGCGCATCGGCATCCGGACCGACCGTTCCTGAAATACGAGGGCGAAACCTTCAGTTATGGCGCGACCAACGCGCAGGTGAACCGGTACGCGCGGGTGCTGGCCGACCACGGCGTGCGCCGCGGTGACGTGGTCGGCGTGCTGATGACCAACCGTCCGGAAACCCTGTTCGTGGTGCTGGCAACCGTGAAACTCGGTGCGACAGTGGGCCTGCTGAACCATCACCAGCGCGACCGGGTGCTTGCCCACAGTCTCGGACTGCTCGACAGCGTGCTCAATGTGGTCGGCGAGGAATGTCAGGCGGCGCTGGACTCACTCGCCGAACCGCTTGGCGATGTGGTCTTTTCGCGGGATCTGCACAAGATCGCCGAGGACGCCGACCCGGCCGATCCGCCGAGCTGCGCGCAGGTCCGCGCGAAGGAGCGGGCATTCCTGATCTTCACCTCCGGTACCACTGGCCTGCCCAAGGCGGCGATCTGGTCCGCGATCAGGGCTGGCACCACGTCGCCTTCGTCGATCGGCTCGGCGATACCTTCCGCTGGAAGGGGGAGAACGTCGCCACGACCGAGGTCGAGAGGGTGCTCGCCGAATCCGACGCGCTCTCGCAGGCGGTTGTTTTCGGTGTGGATATCCCTGGTACCGATGGCAAAGCGGGCATGGCGGCGGTGATGCTGTACCCGGACGCCGAATTCGACGGTCGCGCGCTCGCCGAACTGGCCTACTCCGGGTTGCCCGGATATGCGGTTCCGCTGTACATCCGGGTCGTCGCCGAACTCGAGCACACCTCGACCTTCAAGAGCCGCAAGGTCGAACTCCGCAAGCAGGGCTACGCGCCCGACGCCGACAGCCAGCTGTATGTGCTCGCCGGCCGGGCCGACGGCTATATCCCGGCCTATGACGAATACGCCGCCGACGTGGCCGCGTCCCGCGCGCCCAAGAATTGACAACGAGATCGCGTCGGTCCGCCCGGATCGAAGTCGAGCCGAGTGGCAATTACTTGTATGGCCTAAGTAACCGGGGAAGCGGGGCAGCTACAGTCGGTTGCATGTTCAGCCCCACCGCAGCGCCGCTGCCCACCTTATGCGGCAGGCCGGTGGCGACGGATCGGGCGCTGGTCATGGCCATCGTGAACCGCACCCCCGACTCCTTCTACGACCGGGGCGCCACCTTCACCGACGCGGCGGCGATGGACGCGGTCGCGCGCGCCGTCGACGAGGGCACCGATCTGGTCGATGTCGGCGGGGTGAAGGCCGGTCCGGGCACTGTGGTCGACGCGGCGGAAGAGACCCGCCGGGTGATCCCGTTCGTCGCGGCGATCCGGGAGAAGTATCCGGAGCTATTGATCAGCATCGATACCTGGCGGGCCGAGGTGGCCGCAGCCGCCGTCACGGCCGGCGCGGACCTGATCAATGACACCTGGGCGGGCGCCGATCCGGATCTGGTGCATGTGGCCGTCGACCGCGGCGTCGGCATCGTATGCAGCCATACCGGTGGGGCCGTCCCGCGCACCCGTCCGCATCGGGTGCGTTATACCGACGTGGTGGCCGAAGTCACGCAAACCGTGCGACAGGCCGCAGAAAATGCGCTCGCGGCCGGGGTTCGGCAGGATTCGATTCTGATCGATCCGACCCATGATTTCGGCAAAAACACTTACCACGGGCTCGAGTTGTTGCGGGGAATCGACGTTCTTGTAAATACCGGATGGCCAGTCTTGATGGCGCTGAGCAACAAGGATTTTATCGGGGAGACTTTAGGTGTCGGTCTATCCGAACGGTTGGAGGGCACATTGGCAGCAACAGCATGGTCGGCGGCCGCCGGCGCCCGAGTCTTCCGAGTACACGAGGTTGCCGAAACCCGGCGCGTCGTGGACATGATCGCCGCGATACAGGGCATCCGGCCCCCCGCACGAACCCTGCGAGGTCTGGTATGAATTTCCACCACCACAACAGCCCCGTCTGGACGACGACGAATAGCTGGGACACCCCGGACTGGACGGTCGACGAACTGATCGCCGCCAAGCGCGGACGCACCGTTTCGGTGGTGCTGCCGGCACTGAACGAGGAGAACACCGTCGCCGATGTGGTTGCCAGCATTCGACCGCTGCTCGGCACCCTGGTCGACGAGCTGATTGTGCTCGATTCCGGATCCACGGACGCCACCGCCGAACGCGCGCTAGCCGCCGGCGCCGAGGTGATCAGTCGGGAGCAGGCCGTCCCCGAACTCGATCCAGTGCCCGGCAAGGGCGAGGTGCTGTGGCGGTCGTTGGCGGTGACCAGCGGCGATGTCATCGCCTTCGTCGACTCCGATTTGATCGACCCGGATCCGGCCTTCGTACCGAAGCTGCTCGGCCCACTGCTGCTCGTCGACGATATGCATCTGGTCAAGGCCTACTACCGCAGGCCGCTGCGGCAGGCTGGTGCCATAGACGCGCACGGCGGCGGTCGCGTCACCGAACTCGTCGCCCGGCCGTTGCTCGCCGCACTGCGCCCGGAACTGTCGCAGGTGCTGCAGCCACTCGGCGGCGAATACGCGGGCACCCGCGAGCTGCTGACCTCGGTCCCGTTCGCCCCCGGCTACGGCGTGGAGATCGGGCTCCTGCTCGACACCTACGACCGCCTCGGCCTGTCCGCGATCGGCCAGGTGAACCTCGGCGTCCGCACCCACCGCAACCGCCCCCTCGCCGACCTCGGCGTAATGAGCCGCCAAATCCTCGGCACCGTACTGGGCCGCAGCGGCGTCCAGGATTCCGGCGCCGCCCTGACCCAATTCCCCCTTATCGGAGACGCCTTCACCGCGCACCGCACGGAGGTCTCCCTCGCCGACCGCCCCCCGATGAACACCTTGCGCCCAGCCTGCGCCGCCGCCTGAACCGGCCACCACGAACCCCGGGTGCCCGAGCGCCCGGGGTTCGCCCGTCCTGATCGGCCGGGTAATGCTGTCCGCCGCGCACCCTCCTGTCCTGCCGCATTCGAATTCGGCCACCGGGCACCCTGTTTCACGACACTCGCGATCTCGCGGTGCCGCGCTAAGGTCGCATCTCGCCTTGGTTGCCAAAGGTTTTCCGGCAGTCGAAAAATCAGCGTCTGAGGCTGGAGATCGATCTGGGCTCGGCGTCGTGCCGGTATACCGGTGTGAGCAGATCGGCATCGACCGGTTCGCCGGTGGCCCGGTCGTAGCGGACGGCGACCAGCACCGAAAACAGATGGGTGGCAGCGCGTTCGTGCAGCGTGGCCAATCTGGTTGCGAGCAAACGGATTGCACCGAGCGAGCCCGGCGGATGCAGGCCGTCGATCATCAGGGCGGTGCCGCGGCCGTCGGGACGCGGGAGGCGGGCGACATAGGCGATATCGTGCGGTTCCGGACCACCCGGCCGGTATACCCGCCTGGCCGCCCGATCCTCGATGCCACGCCGGGCATCCCCGGCCCGGGCCACCGTGCGCCGCAGTCGCGGATCGGCCGCGATGAGCTGGCGAATGCTCGGGGAGAGTTCGGGTCCGCCGAGCACGATCAGTCCGTCGCGGTTCAGGTCCACGGGTCGGCCCGGCAGGAAGTGTTCGATCGTTGCCGTGAAGCCGAGTTCGCGCAGTAGCTCCACCAGTCGTTGCGCCGCACTCGGATCCGGTGCGCCGAGCACTCGGCCACCGCGAACCTCCGGAGCGACTACGGTGAGCGAACCGTGCCCGAAAAACAGACCTTCAGGTGCGGGACCCTGCGTACTCACCTGGTGGATGCGCGCGCGGGAAAGTCCCGCCGCCGCACCGATTCTGGCGAAAGTCCAGCCCTCGGCATGTAATTCCCTGATCACCGCCCTACGGATGCGGGTCAGTTCGTTGATGGTCTGTTGGGCCGCAGCCACCCCATCGGTGGCCGCCTTGAGTCGCTCGACTTTATCTTCGATCGCGAAAACGCGCGCCACGTCATCGGCCGACATGTGCGAAGTCTAGACACCTCGACACCGTGATGCGTCTAGTCTTCTTGACGCACAAGAACATTTCCTGTTTTGGTGACTACCCGCGCGGCAGTCCTCGACGGCTCGAAAAGCGAGGCCGACCCCCATCGCGCCACCGAAGGCGCGGGGCGATGCTATGTCGCGTCGGTATCGATCGGCGGACGTTCGTTGTGCTCCAACGGCTTTTCGAGCTTGGGCATCGGGTAGTCCGGCATGCCGCTACTGGTGCCGAGCAGGTCCTGCTTATCCGGGATCGCCTTCTCGAATTCGCGGAAAACCGAATCGTCGCCATTCAGAAGATGTTTGGTGACCATCTGGCGCGGCGACATCTGGCGCAGTTCGTTCAGATCGGCCAGCGGCTTACGCAGGTCCTCGAATTCGGGCCCGAGTTCCTGCTGCAGCTGCTGGGTCGCACCGCTGGCGTAGTCGCGTACCTTGCGCAGGCTCTGCGTGGTCCAGCGAATCGCCCCGGGCAGTCGCTCCGGGCCGAGGATCACGAGGGCGGCGACGAGGAGGATGACCATCTCGCCCCAGCTGATGTTGCTGAACACGAATCCAGGCTACCTGGGCGGACCTGGCCGAGCCGCTCGGGATTGCATCCGCGGCTCAGTCCGATTCCAGCGTGACCGGTACCTCCACCTGCCTGCCATCTCGGATCAACCGCACGTTCACCGTCTCGCCGATCCGGCGCTGCTGTACGGCGACCACCAGTTCATCCGGGCCGGTAACCTCGCGATCGCCGATCTTCACGATGACGTCGTTCTCGACGATGCCGGCTTTGGCCGCCGGTCCGCCGGGTTCCACGTCGGCGACGGCAGCGCCGCTCATCACATCATTGGCGACCTGCTTGCTGCGCGCGCTGAGCCCGATCTTCGGGTGATGCACCTGACCGTCGTGAATCAGGGTCTGCGCGATATCGGTCACCATATCCACCGGAATCGCGAAGCCGAGGCCGACCGAACCGCCGGTCTCGCTACGGATCGCGGAATTGATGCCGATGACCCGGCCCTCCATGTCGACCAGTGCGCCACCGGAGTTACCCGGGTTGATCGAGGCGTCGGTCTGCACCGCGTCGATGACGGCCTTGGTATCGCTGCCCTCGCCGGAGAGTGCGACGGGCCGGTGCAGCGCGCTGACAATGCCAGAGGTGACGGTCTTGCTCAGGCCGAGCGGCGAACCGATCGCCAGCACGTCATCACCGACCTGGACGTCCTTGGACTTGCCCAGATTTGCGACAGTGAGATTCTTCACATCGACCTTCAGTACCGCCAGATCGGTCTTCGGATCGCGCCCGACGATATTCGCGGGCACCCGGCTGCCGTCGGAGAAAGTCACCTGAATAGCGGCCCGGTTCGACTTGTCCTGTGCCGCCATCGAAATCACGTGATTATTGGTCGCGATGTAGCCCGCACCGTCGATCACGACGCCGGAACCGGTCGCGCCGTTGTCACCGACCGTGACGCGGATGGAGACCACCGCCGGCAGCACCGCATTGGCCACTTTGGCGATCAGGCCGTGCGGGCGCTCGATCTCGCCGGACTGTGCGAGGGTTACCTTGTGCGAGGTCAACGGCGACGTCGCTTCCGCGGTCAACCGGCCGACGAGTCCACCGAGCACACCGATGGCCAGCGCGACAGCGGCGAGTAGGGCCAGCGCCTTGGGTGCCACCCGGGACCCGAAGAGCACCTCCCTGGCCGAGAGCTTGCGCGCGTGCGGCAGCGGTGCGGGTCGCGGGGTCGCGACGGCGGGTGCGCCGAGGCGGGCGGCGGCGTCGGGATCGCGCCACGGATCGGCCGGACCGGCCACCGGTGCGCCGGTGTCAGCGGCGTCGGGATCCCGCTGCAGAAGTTCGGTGGAGCCTTCAGGGCGTCCGAATGCCTCGGCGAGTACCGCGTCGGGCGGGCTGTTGTGCAGTTCCGGGCCGACCTGCGGGACGCCGGAACCGGTCGACTTCGGCTGCTCGCCGAATGAACCGGGCTGGCCGACGGGGCGACGGAACGCGCGTGCTGTGTGACTGTCCACATGGGGGCGATAGACCGGGCGCGGTCCGAGTACGGGCGCATCCGAAGGTCTCAGCGTCCCTCCGGTCGACGAATCGGAGGTTTCGCCTGCGGATGTCCGTGATTCCGACGGCCCGGAATTCGTCGATTCGGTGGTCACTCGGCAAACTCTACTTGCGCCACCAGGTTGTCCACCGGGTCGCGGTGAACGAATCGGTCAGAAATCCGAAAACCGCCTCGTTGCGGGGGCTTCCAGCGGGCGACCGGCTCGCCGCGCTCGTCGCGCCGCCCGGGAGTTCGGCCAGCGGAATCCGGGTGAGGCTGTCGTGCAGATCGGTCGGAATCGACACCTGACCAGCCCGGCGCAGCGCGATCCGCGCCTGCTGCTGTGCATCGACCTCCGCCGCGCATTCTGGGCAGACGGAAAGATGTTGGGCGGCACGCAAATAGGCGTTCATCCGCAGTTCACCGTCCACATAGGCCGCGATCGCCTCGCTGGCCAGATGCTCGGTGGGACGGAAACGGGGACGACCTGACGTGCTGGCGTCGCCACTCATTCGGTGCTCACCCTTCCAACCGACATCATCCACTCCTGCGCTCGACCGAACGGATATCGGCCGACGGGTGCGGTTCGGCTCCCGCCGGATCACCCCAGGTTCGCGTCAGCGGCGAACCGCTGCTCACTTCCATTATGCGCAAGGTAGTCGCGCAGTGCCTGACGGCCGCGGTGGATGCGGCTGCGCACGGTGCCGAGCTTGACACCGAGGGTCGCACCGATCTCTTCGTAGGACAGTCCCTCGATATCACAGAGCACGACCGCCGCGCGGAACTCCGGGGCCAGCGAATCCAAGGCGGATTGCAGGTCGGGATCCAGGCGGGCGTCGTGATAGGCCTGCTCCGGGCTCGGGCCATCGGCGGGCACCCGGTCGTAGTCCTCGGGCAGCGCCTCCATCCGGATCCGATTGCGCCTGCGCACCATGTCCAGGAACAGATTCGTGGTGATGCGGTGCAGCCAGCCCTCGAAGGTGCCCGGCTGGTAATTCGACAGCGAACGGAATACCCGGATGAAGGTTTCCTGAGTCAGATCATCGGCGTCTTGAGCATCGCCGGAAAGTCGATAGGCCAGCCGGTACACCCGGTCGGCGTGTTCGCGGACCAATTCGTCCCAGGACGGCATCGCGGAACGGTCACCCGTCGCATCGAAGGCCGCAGTGCCGGTCAGCTCGACTTCGGCGACGTCGTCGTCCTGCATTTCGGCCTCCATCGAAAGAACTTGCGCCGCTTCGGTCGGCAGAGCGTGTGCCGGCAGGTTCGCGAACTCGCGCGCCGTACCTGCGTGAGAGTCGGTAGCGTCCGAAACAACGGAGGGCACCGGGAGCGCCGAAAAAGACCCTCTGTCCATGTGGATGGTGATACCTCCTACTCGGGACCGTGGCCATGAGTCCGCTGACGATCCGGGTCTCGGATCGTCACTTACGGTTACAACAGACGAACGGTATGTCGTTGTTCCCGCATCCCCGGGCCGTGTTGGTCGGCTGGTCTTGCTTGCCCATACTCTTTCTTGCCTCGATATGTCGGGGGTATGGAGATCCTGAGGGACACCTGAGAATCCGCCCCCGGCCCCCGACAAACAATTAATCGCTCGACCACGGGATAACGCTTCACCGATGAGCCAAACTTGCTACTTCGTGGCCTAGATTCATAGGCGTGGCATCGAATCTGGAGCGAAATCTCTCCTACGTGGAGGAATCCGTCGTGGAAGACGAGGTCCTCGTCAGCGCGCGCGAGCGGGCCGCTGAACTCGGTGCGTTACCCGTACCACCCTCGGTCGGTGCCCTACTCGGCATGTATGCCCAGCTGCTTGGCGCACGTGCGGTGGTAGAGGTCGGGACGGGTGCGGGGATCAGCGGGCTGTGGCTACTGGATGGCATGCGCGAGGACGGGACCCTGACCACCATTGATTCCGAACCCGAGCATCAGCGCGCGGCCAAAGAGGCATTCCGCACCGCGGAGATCCCGTCCGCGCGTACCCGATTGATCAACGGCCGAGCCCTCGATGTGCTGCCCCGGCTCGCCGACGGTGCCTATGACCTGGTCTTCATTGATGCGGCCCCGCTCGAGCATCCGCAATATGTCGCCCAGGCGGTACGGCTGCTGCGGGCCGGCGGCGCGATCCTGTTGCACAACGCGCTGCTCGGCGGCCGGGTCCCGGACCAGACCCAGCGCGATCCGGCGACCCAGGCGGTGCGCGCCGCGACCAGGGCGATCGCCGAGGATCCCGAACTCACCAGTGTGCTGATTCCGGTCGGCGACGGTCTGCTCTGCGCATCGCGCGGCTAGTAACCGTCCATAAACGTCGGGAGCGGGTGGATTTCGTCGGCCATGTGCTGATTTCGCCGCCGCCGGACGGGTATTCGAGCTGATGCCAGGTTCGAAGACGGCAAGGTACGCCCATGGTGTGGGAGCGCGGATCGCAGATTCTGGAAATCGGCCATATCGGCCACACGATCAAACAGGGACGGGCACGCGCTGGTTGTCTGCTGCTCGCACTCGGCTTTCTGATTTTCATCATGATGCTGGCCGTGGTGGTGCTGCTGTGGGTCAGTAATACCGATTTCGGCACCGAGCGGACAAAAGTCCCGCCGACTCCCGGTCCCTGCGCACCGTTCTGCACAGTCACCGTCGCGCCACCGGAACCCGGCCCCCGATAACCGTCGGAAATATTTCGCGCGAAACCGCCGCCGACTGGGTATCAAGGAGTAGAGGGTGTCCGGGGCGACCATCGGGGAGAGGTTCAGCGTGTTTCGCGACGACGATCGAGATCGCCCGATCAACTGGGGCCGATCCGCGATTCTGTTCGTACTGGTACTCGGTCTGGCCGTTGTCCTGATGCTATTGGTCGTCACGGCGGATTTCGGCGACGAGTCGCCGACCTCGACGGTGCCGAAAACACCCAGCGCGTGCGCGCCGTTCTGTCCGACGAATGCGCCGTAGCGATTTCGGCTAGACCCACACGCCCTTGCCGACCGTCACCACGCCGCCGTTGCTGACCGCGAAGCGATCCCGATCCCGATCCAGATCCACACCGATGATCTCGCCCTCGCCGACGACCACGTTCTTGTCCAGAATCGCGCGCCGCACCACCGCGCCGCGTCCGATCCGGACGCCGGGCATGAGCACACTGCCTTCGACGGTCGCGCCGTCGTCGACCATGACGTTGGAGCTGAGTACCGAATTGCGCACCGTCGCGGCCGAGAGGATGCAACCGGCTCCGACCACGCACTCCTGCGCGAGCCCGCCCTGCGCGAATTTGGCGGGCGGAAGGTTCTCCGCCGCGCCGCGAATGGGCCAGTGCTTGTTGTAGAGATTGAAGACCGGATGTACCGAAACGAGATCCATATGGGCTGTGTAGAAGGCATCGATGGTGCCGACATCACGCCAGTAGCCGCGGTCGCGTTCGGTGGCGCCGGGCACCTCGTTGTCGGCGAAGTCGTAGACCGAGGCTTCGCCCGCGGCGACCAGCGCCGGGATGATGTCGCCGCCCATATCGTGATCGGAATCGGAGTTGTCGGAATCTGCGCGGATCGAATCGACCAGCACCTTGGTGGTGAAAACGTAATTGCCCATCGATGCGAAGGTGACGTTCGGATCGTCGGGTGTGCCCGGCGGATGCGCGGGCTTCTCCAGGAATTGGGTGATCCGCCCGGACTCGTCGGAATCGATGCAGCCGAAGGCATTCGCCTCGCTGCGCGGCACCCGGATACCCGCGACCGTGACGCCCGCGCCGGAGTCGATGTGATGCTGGACCATCTGCTCCGGATCCATCCGGTACACATGGTCGGCACCGAAGACCACGATGTAGTCCGGATCCTCGTCGTAGATCAGGTTGAGCGACTGCATGATCGCATCGGCGCTGCCGGTGTACCAGCGCGGACCGAGCCGCTGCTGCGCGGGCACCGGTGTGATGTATTCACCGGCGAAACCGGATAGCCGCCAGGTCTGCGAGATGTGCCGGTCCAGTGAATGCGATTTGTACTGGGTGAGCACACACAGGCGCAGATAGCCCGCGTTGACGAGATTGCTGAGTACGAAGTCGATCAGACGATAGGCACCCCCGAAGGGGACAGCTGGTTTGGCCCGATCCGCGGTGAGGGGGAACAGGCGCTTACCCTCGCCACCGGCGAGCACGATCCCGAGTACGTGCGGCTGGCTCCTCACACCTGCCAAACTACCGCGCGACGCGCGTACAGGTGGCCCATGTCAAAGTGAACGTCTAGTTTGAAGCCGTGAGTTTCGGCACGGGCGGCAGGGGTGCGGGGGCGGGGGCCGGCGATCACGACCGGCTTCGCGTTGCGATGTTGACGCGCGAATATCCCCCCGAGGTGTACGGCGGGGCAGGTGTCCATGTCACGCAGTTGACTGCGCAGTTGCGCCGGCTGTGCGAAGTGACAGTGCATTGCATGGGCGCGCCGCGTACGGATGCCGTAGTGCACCAACCGGATCCGATGCTCTACGCCGCCAATGCCGCGATGCAGATGCTGTCGGCCCAGCTGCGGATGGCCGATGCGGCGGGTGAGGTGGATGTGGTGCATTCGCATACCTGGTATACCGGGTTCGCCGGACATCTGGCCGCAACGCTCTATGGGATACCGCACGTGTTGACCGCGCATTCGCTGGAGCCGCGGCGGCCGTGGAAGGCCGAACAGCTCGGCGGCGGCTACCGCCTGTCGTCCTGGTCGGAGCGCAATGCCGTCGAACACGCCGACGCGATCATCGCGGTGAGCGAGGGCATGCGCCACGATGTGCTCGACGCTTATCCGACGATCGATCCGGACCGGGTGCACGTGGTGCACAACGGTATCGACGCGGCCGTCTGGCGTCCGGGACCGCCGGACGGGGGATCCCGCACCATCCTGGACGAATTGGGTGTGCGCACCGACCGGCCGATAGTGGCCTTCGTCGGTCGCATCACCCGGCAGAAGGGTGTCGGGCATCTGCTCGCCGCCGCACGTGAATTCGATCCGGAGATCCAGTTGGTGCTGTGCGCGGGCGCGCCGGACACCCGCGAGCTGGAAACCGAGGTGGCCGCGGCCGTGACCGAACTCACCAGGGCACGCGGCAATGTGTTCTGGGTGCGCGAAATGTTGCCGACCGAGCAGATCCGTCAGATCCTGGCCGCGGCCACCATGTTCGTCTGCCCGTCGGTCTACGAACCGCTCGGGATCGTGAATCTCGAGGCCATGGCGTGTGCGACCGCGGTGGTCGCCTCCGATGTCGGCGGCATTCCCGAGGTGGTCGTGGACGGACAGACCGGCCGCTTGGTGCACTATGACGCGAATTCGCCACAGCAGTACGAGCACGATCTGGCCGCGGCCGTCAACGAGGTCGCCGGTAATCCGGTGCTCACCGCCGAATTCGGCACCGCCGGACGCCAACGCGCCATCGCCGAATTCGACTGGCTCCAGATCGCCGCCCAAACCGTCGCGATCTACGATCAGGTCCGCAAATCCTGACCCCGCCCGCCGCTGGGTCAGGGGTGCGGGCGGTAGGTCGAGATCTGGACCGAGGCGGTTACCTCGAGCGTGCCCGGTAGGGCATCCAGGTGCTCGGTCGCGTGGTGGGCCGACGGGCCCATCGCAACGACATTGCGGATATCGGTGTCGGTCAGTTTCATCGGGTATTCGACGACGGTCCGGTCCGTGGCGTCGAAATGGCCGGACATGGCGTCGGTGAGTCGGCGGTCCTTATCCGGGTCGACCGTCACCATGCCCAGTGGGCCGACCAGTTCGGCGAGGTGGCGTGGAGTGGGGGTGGCCACCACGAAGCGGCCCTCGGCGGTGAGGACCCTGGCGACCTCGCTCGGATTGCGTGGCGCGAATACCGAAAGTACTCGGTGCAGCGCACCGTCGCGAATGGGCAGTCCGCGCCACGCGTCGGCGAGTACCGAGGCGGCGCGCGGGTGGGCGCGGGCGCAGCGGCGGGCCGCGGGTTTGGCCACATCCAATGCGATCCCGACGGCCGCGACGGCATCGAGTACCGCGGCCAGGTAATAACCGGTTCCGGCACCGACCTCGAGTACCGCGGCACCGTCGAACGCGTCGGCGGCTACGGTCGTCGCCACCGCATCGGCGATCGGCGCGAAAAATCCTCCGACCTGAAACGCGGCACGCGCGTCCAGCATCGCCGAGGTATCGCCGGTCATTTTCGTCGACGCACCGGTCAACAGACTGACGTAACCCTGTTTGGCGATGTCGAAACTGTGCCCGCGTCCGCATCGCAACGCCCGATCCCGCGACTGCATTCCGGAGCCGCATTCCGGACAGGCCAGCAGACCGGCCACATCGACGAGTGTGGGATTAGCTGGTGACACTCTTCAGTTCGTCACCGAGCGCTGCCGCTTCATCCGGCGTGAGCTCAACGACCAAACGCCCGCCACCCTCGAGTGGAACCCGCATCACGATCCCACGCCCTTCCTTGGTTGCCTCGAGGGGACCGTCCCCGGTGCGGGGCTTCATGGCCGCCATCCTCTGCTCCCTCCAGATCTGCGCGATATCCTGCGCACTTTCTTGGAACTCCAGTTGTCACCAACCAGTGAGCTCGCCGGCATTTGGCGAGCTACACCCGTCCCATTCTTCCCTATCGCCGGAGTGGACGAACACCTGAGTTCGAAATGTGACCGCTCGGCCTGTGCTGAGCAGCCCTCCGCCGATCCTTTCGAGCGACCTGTAAGCAGTCGCTACGGTACCCAACAATCGGCCAGGTGATCGTCAACCATCCCGGTCGCCTGCATCAGCGCGTAGGCCGTCGTCGGACCGACGAAGCGGAAGCCGCGCCGCTTTAGCTCTTTTGCCAGAGCTATGGATTCGGGGGTGGTCGCGGGCACCTCGGCAATCGTGCGCGGGCGCGGCCGGGCGGCCGGTGCGAAGGACCAGATCAACGCGTCGAGTCCGATATCCAGGTCGGCGGCCACCCGGGCGTTGGCGATCGACGCTTTGATTTTGGCCCGGTTGCGGACGATGCTCGGATCGGCCAACAGCCGCGCCGTGTCGTCATCGCCGAAGGCGGCCACCCGTTCGATAGCGAACCCGGCGAATGCGGTACGGAAGGCCGGGCGCTTGCGCAGAATGGTGATCCACGCCAGACCCGATTGGAATGCCTCGAGGCACATACGTTCGAACATGGCATCATCGCCGTGCAGCGGCCTGCCCCATTCGTTGTCGTGATAATCCCGATAAAGCTGGGAGCCCTCCGACCATGGACAGCGGATCTTGCCGTCGGATTCGATCGTATCTGGCGCGGACTCGGAGATTTCGGCGGTCATTTCCGGTCCAGCCCGTATGGAGCGTGCTGCCGCATGCCCGGCATCGGCTGTGCGATGGGAGCATGCTGCGCGGTTGGCGGTTGCGCGATCGGTGGCTGTGCTGCCATGCCATTCGATGGCGGCGGCGAAGCCGGCGATGGTTGGGCGCTCGGTGCCGGCATGGCGATCGACCCGTTCGGCAGGGCGGTGGGTGGTGGTTGCGAAGGGGTCGACGGCGGCTGGGCGGTCGGCGTTTGAGGGGCGATCGTGCCGTTCGACGGCTGTGCCGTTGGCGGCTCGGCGGTCGGCGTCTGCGTGCCGATCGAGCCGTTCTGGGGGACAGTCGGGCCGGTTGGGGCCGGTGGTTGGGCGAGCGTGCCGTTCGGTTGTCCGGTTGCTTCCCGAGGCCGCTGGTGCGCCGCGTTCGGCTCCTGCTTCGGAAGCTGGACGCTCGGAGTCTGGTCGTTCGGGGCCTGGGTGCCGCGTGCTTCGGCCAATTGGAGCTGCAGCTCATCGATTCTGGCCGCGAGCCGGGTCAGCGCCCAGTCCACTTCACCGGCCTTGTAGCCACGCACCACCTGTTGGAAGCGCAGGGCGCGCACGTCCGCCCCGCTGATGCCCTCGGCGGGCAGCACGGTCGCCGTCGTCCCCTCGGGCAGCGGTCCGAGTTCCTCGGCCCGCCCGAAGACTGCACTGGCCAGCAGGAACAGCACCGCAGCGACCAAGCCGACGATCAGCACGTACAACAGCAGCGTGAGCATGGCCCCGAGCTTATTGGCTAGCTCCGACACCGGGCTCGTCCGCCTCCCCGGATATTCAGGCGCCGGATTCAGTTCACGACGACTGTGGCGTGGGCGGGCGGCGGTCGAATTGCGGCCTAGTCGGCCCGGCTCGACGAGTTACGCATGTGCGTGCGAACTCAGTCGTCGCCTCGAGCCTCTTACAGATGCCGCGTCGTATCGATACCGAGCGACATACCGACGAGTCCGCGGCGTCGCACCGCGAGTTTGTCGGCGACCTCCAGCAATGCTTTGGCGGCCGGATTCTCCGGATCGCGCAATACGATCGGAGTGCCCTCGTCGCCCGCCTCACGCAACTCCTGCTCGATCGGAATCTGGCCCAGCAGTGGCACATTCGCGCCAACGGCCCGGGTGAGACGTTCGGCAACGGACTGGCCGCCACCGGAACCGTAGAGGTCCATCCGGGTCCCGTCGGGCAGATCGAGCCAGGACATATTCTCGATGACGCCCGCGATCCGCTGCCGGGTCTGCAACGCGATCGCACCGGCGCGTTCGGCGACCTCGGCGGCGGCGGGCTGCGGGGTGGTGACGACCAAAATCTCCGCATTAGGGATCAGTTGGGCGATGGAGATCGCGACATCGCCGGTGCCGGGCGGCAGATCCAGCAGCAGCACATCGAGATCGCCCCAGAACACGTCGGCGAGGAACTGCTGCAGTGCCCGGTGCAGCATCGGACCGCGCCACACTACCGGCGTATTGCCCTGGGTGAACTGCGCGATGGAAATGAGCTTCACATTGTGCGACTGCGGCGGCATGATCATCCGCTCGACCTGAGTCGGGCGCGCATCGGTACCGAGCATCCGTGGAATCGAGTGGCCGTAGATATCCGCGTCGAGCACACCGACGGACAGTCCGCGCGCGGCCATCGCGGCGGCGAGATTGACCGTGACACTGGACTTTCCGACGCCCCCCTTACCGGAGGCCACCGCGTACACGCGGGTGAGCGAACCGGGCTGCGCGAATGGGATGACCGGATCGGCGGAGTCGCCGCGCAACTGCTTGCGCAGATTGGTGCGCTGTTCATCGCTCATCACATCGAGATCGACCGTGACCGCGCCGACACCGGCGACGTCGGCCACCGCCTTGGTGACCCGCTGGGTGATCTCGGTGCGCAGCGGGCAGCCCGCCGTCGTCAGATAGACCTCGATATGGACATTGCTGTCGGCACCGATCGCGATGCTCTTCACCATGCCCAGTTCGGTGATCGGTTTGCGGATCTCCGGGTCGTCGACCTTTGCGAGGGCTCCCCGCACATCCGCTTCCGTTATCACTGGCATGGCACGAATTTTACGTTGTCTCAGATTCGCGGCAGATCCCCGGGCTTCGGTGCGATACCGGAGGCATAGGATCCGGCCCACGCCATCACATTGGCGACGTAGGCCATGGAGTTGTTGTAGCGCAGGATCGCCTTGGTCTGCTGGGTGAGATCGCGCATGTTCAACCCGCCGTCGCACAGGTACCTGCCCGCGGTCAGTGCCGCGTCGAAAAGGTTCTGCGGATCGGCGATGCCGTCGCCGTTACCGTCGGCGCCGTAGCGCTTCCAGGTCTCCGGCAGGAACTGCATCGGGCCGATGGCGCGGTCGTATCCGCTGAGACCGTCCAGCGCGCCGCCGTCGGTGTCGCGAACGACGTGGTTGCCCGCGAGGCTGCCATCGAGCACCGGACCGTAGACCGGTGTCAGCGGATTGCCGTCCGCATCGACCTTGCCGCCGAAGGCATGCGTCGATTCGACTCGGCCGATCCCGGCGAGCAGATACCACGGCATCCCGCAGGCCGGATTCTCCGCGCCGAGTATGCGTTCGGCGTTCTGATAGGCGGCGACGGCGACGCCGGGAATGCCGAGCGGGCCGGGTGGCAGCGCGGCCGGTTGCCTATTGTCGGGCAGCGCAACGGTTTTGACGATCGGTGGCGCACTCGGCGCCTGCTTCGCCATTGCGTGCGCGACGAATTCGGTGGCCGCCGGTTCCGCTGCGAGTGCGGAACTCAGCGCTTGGTCGTCTTGATCGTCCCCCGGAATGTTTTGCAGGACAGACGGTGCGGTCGGATCCGCGGTACCCGCGGAGGCGGCGACGGCCACGAGTCCAGCGGGAACCAATCCGGTCAATGCGATAACGGAGCTGCGCTTGATCGTCGCAGGTGACTGCTTTCGGTGACGCCCCACTGTGTGGTGACCCTCCCATTGGCTCGGTAACGAGCCCTTCGTGATGGACGAAGTTGAGGGTACCGTATTCGAGACCTTTTTGTTACTGCTTCGTTATCGCCTCTCGGTGTGGCGTCATCTGTTCGATATCGGCCCTGGTCTCAGCCCTGTGGGGCCGGTGCGGGCGCGGGCAGGGGGATCACGATGCCGAACGGCAGGGTGATGCCCGGTGCGGGCGGTGGCGTGGCCATCTCGGTCTGCGCGGGCTCGGGCGCATCGCCGACGCCGGGCTCCGGTGTCTTCTCTGGGGTGTACTGCGGCGCTTCACCCGGCGTTTGGGCGGGGATCTGCGCATCGGGTGCCGGCGCGGGCCGGGCCGCACCGGGCTGCGCCGCATCCGGTTGGTTCGCATCCGGTTGGGCCGGTGTGCAATTGGCGGGTAGGTGCGGTGGCCGCTGCTGGTCCGGGTGCTGCGGATCGTGCTGCTGCGGATCTTTCGGCTCGCCGTTGTCCGCGGCACCGTAGGTCTGCGCCGGTGCGATGGGCGACTGTGCCGGATCGCCCGGTGCGGGCAGTTGTGCCGGTGCCACCTGCTGCGGATCGCACGGCGGCTTGGGTACCGGCCGCGGGCAGAAGATGCCGCACGGGATCGGCGGCAGACCGGGAATATTGATCATCACCTCGGTCGGCGTCTGGATGGTCACCATATTCGACGGCACTTCGGTCGTGGTCCTGGTTGTGCTCGTCGGTGTCGACGCGGATGTGGCCAACATCTCCGGGCCCGGCGTGATCGGCGCGGTGCCCGGCGGGATGAGGTCGGGGGAGATGCTCACCTGGCTCGGGGTGCCGCCGGTGCGGTAGGCCGCCGACCAGCTCAGCACATTGGCCGCGTAGCCGAGCGAGTTGTTGTAGCGCAGCACCGCGCGCAGTTCCTGCTGCGGATCGCGCAGGTTCAATCCGCCCGAGCACAGGTACTTGCCCGCGGCGAGCGAGGCATCGAAGACGTTCTGCGGATCAGCAACACCGTCCCCGTTACCGTCGGAGGCGTACAGACGCCAGGTGCCGGGCAGGAACTGCATCGGCCCGATGGCGCGCACCGCAGTGCCGTCGGCGGCCTTGATCACCTCGTTGCCCGGTAGCGAGCCGTCCAGTGCGGGACCGAAGATCGGTGTCACGGCGGTTCCTGCGGCATCGGTGCGGCCGTTGCCCGCGTGCTGCGATTCGATCCGCCCGATTCCGGCCAGCAGGCTCCACGACAGACCGCAGCCCGGCATCGAGGATGCCAACGCGAGTTCGGCATTGCGGTATGCCGCGAGCACGATTTCCGGAATACCGAGCGCGCCGCCGGTGGCGGGCAACGCGATGTCGTGCAAGGGCACCGAACCCGCGAAGGGCGGGGTGCCGTCAGGAAGCGGAGTCATTGCTCGAAGTTTGCGGGGCGACTCTGGCGTTACCGAAAGGAGACCAACTGTCCGGGACAATGTGGCCTCGCTGGTGCTGCCGGACGTTCCGTCGACGGCGGCCGTACCGCTCGACGCCGCGAGCAGCGCCTCGGGTGCGGTATCGGGAGTGCTGTGCCGGGTGGCATCAGTACCCGAACCAGTGACCACAAGACCAGCGACGACCAGGGCCGAGGCCGTTATCGGAGCAGAGATTCGCATTCGGCCACACCAATCCTCTACGTCGTTGGAGCGCCTGTCCGGGACATTCCCTGCCCGTCCGCTCGGGACAACGTCGTCCAGGTTACCCGCGGGTCACAATGCTGTTGAGCATTTCCTGTCAATCGTCAGCAACTGGCGGTGAAACCTGAACTGTGCCCGGCTTTCTACCGGAGCTTTTCTTGCGAAGAGCCTTCGCGGGTTTACCCGAGCTCGACCCGAGATCCGCTGACCCCGCGGCCTCGATCCGGTCCAGCACCTCCCGCATTTCCTCCAATTCCCTGCGCAAGTAATCGCGTGTAGCAACCTCACCGATCGCGATCCGCAGCGATGCGAGCTCTCGGGCGAGGAATTCGGTATCGGCCTTGGTCTGGGCGGCCCTGGTGCGATCCTCCTCCAGCGACACGCGGTCGCGGTTGTCTTGTCGGTTCTGCGCCAACAGGATCAGCGGCGCGGCATATGCGGCCTGGGTGGAGAACGCGAGGTTGAGCAGGATGAACGGATACGGGTCCCAGCGCAAGGCGATCACGAAGACGTTCAGCACGATCCAGACGACCACCACGATGGTCTGCAGCGCCAAATAGCGTCCGGTGCCGAGGAATCGGGCGACCCGCTCACTGGAGCGGGCCAGCGCCTCGGCGTCGTAATCGAAGCGGAACCGTGATTCCATCGGCGTTTCCAGGCGCTGGCGCGCCGGAGTCTTCTCACTCGGCATCGACTACCCCCTCGTGGGCGACGATCGCTTCGTGGGCCGGATCTTCCTGCTCGCGCCAATCCTCCGGTAGTAGATGATCGAGCACGTCATCCACACTGACCGCGCCGAGCAGATGGTTCTCCTCATCCACGACCGGACCGCAGACCAGGTTGTAGGTGGCGAAATAGCGGGTCACCGCACCGAGCGGGGCATCGGGACGCAATGGGGCCAAATTGGTATCGAGAATGCCACCGACCAGGTGTGCCGGGGGTTCGCGCAGGAGTCGCTGCAAATGCACCGAACCGAGGAAACGTCCGGTCGGTGTCGCGGTCGGCGGCCGCACCACGAACACCATGCTCGCCAGTGCCGGGGTCAGATCCGGATTGCGTACGCGGGCAAGCGCTTCGGCGACGGTGGTGGCCGGGGTCAGGACCACCGGTTTCGGAGTCATCAGACCACCTGCGGTATCGGGGGAGTGCTGCAAAAGCCTGCGGACCGGTTCGGACTCCTCCGGATCCATCAGTGCCAGCAGCGATTCTCGCTCACCGGTCGACAGTTCGCCGAGTAGGTCGGCGGCGTCGTCGGGATCCATCGCCTCGAGTAGGTCGGCGGCTCGGCGCACCTCGAGATGGCTGAGCAGATCCACCTGGTCGTCGTCGGGGAGTTCCTGCACGACATCGGCGAGCCGCTCGTCGTCGAGCGCGACCGCCACCTCGATGCGCCGCTTCTCCGGCAGTTCGCGCAACAGATGGGCGACATCGGCGGGCCGCAGACCCTCGAATTGCGCGAGCAGCTGGGTGACGTCCTGGCCGGGCCTGCCGATCTCGTACGGCGTCAGCCCGCTGACCTGGGGCCAGTCCACGACGTGCACGGTCCGGCGGCGGCCGAGCCTGCGATGCCCGCGCACCGCGACCCTGGTGACCCGCCAGTCTCTGGTCCGGGTCTGTTCGATACCGAGATCGACCACGAGCACATCGACATCCGCGAGATCCGGCCGATCCGGATCGGCGACGCGCACCGAAGAATCGACGATCTGCGCGAGTGCGAGCATCTCCCCCGGACGCTGGGTGAACCGCCGCAGGCTCACCGTGCCGGTATTGAGCGCGACGACACCCGGTTCGATCGTGGTCACCCGCAGCATTGGCACGAAAATCCTCCGTCGGGAGGGCAATTCGATGACCAGGCCGTGTACCCGTGGCTGCTGTCGGTCGTAGCGGATGGCCACGACGACGTCGCGGATGCGGCCGATAGACTCGCCGTCCGGGCCGAGTACCACCAGCCCGGCGAGCCTGGCGACGTACACCCTGTTTGCTGCCATGGCTGTCAGGTTAGAGGGTGCGCGGACCGGTAGTCGCACCATGCCACGATCGACGGGAGTGATCATGAAGCCGCGCCGCTCGGTGCTCGCCTGCCCCGGTAGCAGCAAGAAGATGATCGATAAGGCCAAGGGAATGCCGGTCGACGAGGTATTTCTCGATCTGGAGGATGCGGTCGCACCGGCCGCGAAGGCCGAGGCCCGGGCGAATATCGTGGCGGCGCTGAACGACACCGGCTGGGGCGATCAACTGCGGGTGGTGCGGGTCAACGATTGGACCACGCAGTGGACCTACGCCGATGTGATCACGGTGGTCGAGGGCGCGGGCGCGGTGTTGGACGCGATCCTGCTGCCGAAGGTGACCGATGCCGGTCACGTGCATGCGCTGGATCTGCTGCTCACCCAGCTGGAGAAGGCCAACGGGCTGGAGGTCGGGCGGATCGGTATCGAACCGCAGATCGAGAACGCCATGGGTCTGCGCAATATAGATGAGATCGCCACCGCCAGCCCACGAGTGCAGACCCTGGTCTTCGGCCCGGCCGACTTCATGGCCAGTATCAATATGCGCACGCTGGTGGTCGGTGAACAGCCGGAGGGCTATGACACCGGCGATGCCTATCACCACATTCTGATGACCATCCTGCTCGCCGCCCGCGCGCACGGCCTGCAGGCAATCGACGGCCCCTACCTGCAAATTCGGGATATCGATGGATTCCGCAGGGCGGCCGGGCGCACCGCCGCACTCGGTTTCGACGGTAAATGGGTGCTGCATCCCGGACAGATCGAGGCCGCGAACGAGATCTTCAGTCCGCGCCAGGCCGATTACGATCGCGCCGAGCTGATTCTGGATGCCTACGCCTTCCATACCTCGGAAAAAGGTGGTGCGCGCGGCGCGGTAATGCTCGGCGACGAGATGATCGATGAGGCCAGCGCGAAGATGGCTCAGGTAATCGCCGATAAGGGGCGAGCCGCGGGCATGACGCGGACCATGCGTTTCACACCCCCGCACTCCGGTTCGGAATAGCAGAATAGAGATATGACGAATCCCTTGGGGAACTCTAATCGCGCGCGCCAGGGCCTGCCGACGCCGCCATCGGGCTGGCCGGTCGGCTCGTATCCGACCTATGCCGAGGCCCAGAAGGCCGTCGACTTCCTGGCCGACAACCAGTTCCCCGTGCAAGACGTGACCATCGTCGGCGTGGACCTGATGCAGGTCGAACGCGTGTTGTACCGACTGACCTGGGGCAAGGTAATCGGCGGCGGAGTGGTTTCGGGCGCGTGGCTCGGCCTGTTCCTCGGCCTGCTGCTGAGCCTGTTCACCACCAGCGGTGGCTTCGCGCCGGTGCTGGTCGGTCTGGTCGGCGGCATCATCTTCGGCGTCATCTCCACCTCGATTCCGTACGCGGCGACCAGGGGCCAGCGCGATTTCGCATCCACCATGCAGTTGGTGGCGGGCCGCTATGACGTGCTGTGCGACCCGAAGTCGGCCGAGCAGGCGCGGGACATGCTGGCGCGGCTGGCGATCTGAGCGCATGGAAGTCGTGGACCGGGTCCGTACCGAGGTGCTGGATCACTTCGGCGCGGCATCGACGGGTGTCGACTCCGCCTCGGTGACCTTCCTCGGTCTCGAGCCCATCGAGATTCTCCGCATTCCGGGCGACGGTCTGGTGCACTACCTGACCCTCGGCGGCTCACGTCATCCCATGGGCGATCCCGGTGACCTGCATGCCGATCCGGTGCGCGGGCCGCGCGCCGAATTGGTGCTGACGCTGCGTGCCGGGCTCGGCCCGAGTTCCGGACTCGCCCGCACCCTCGGCGTGCTTGTCGCGGCACCCGCCGTGGAAGGTGTTGTGCTGCAAGCCGATGCGCTGCTGGACCTCGGCGAGCCGATGTGGCATGATGCGCCGTTCACCGCGGTGTTGTTGGGGGACAGCGATATTCCCGAGGTGGCGCTGCCTGAACCTGCCGCACCGGTGCGATATTTCGCGGTGGTTCCGGTGACCGCGACCGAGGCGGCCTGGGTGCGGGTGCGTGGTGCGCGGGCATTGCGTGAGGCGTGGGCGGAGGCCGGAATCGATGTGCACGATCCGGCGAGAGGCGCTGCGTCGCTGTAGATTCAGAGCCAGTCATTGCGGTGGAAGTTGATGTACAGCCCGGTGCAGATCACCGTGATGAGCAGCAGCACAGCCGGATAGCCCCAGACCTGTTTCAGCTCCGGCATATGCTCGAAGTTCATGCCATAGATCCCCGCGATCATCGTCGGCACCGCGGCGATCGCGACCCATGCGGAGATCTTGCGCATATCGGTGTTCTGCTGGACACCGACCTTGGCGAGTGCGGCACCGATCAATGCGCTGAGTGCCTCGTCGAAATCGTTGATTCGCTCGGCCACCGACGTGTGGTGATCGGCGACATCGCGTAGATAACGCCGAATCTCCTTGGGCAATGGCATTCCGGTATTGCGGCCGAGTGTGTCGAGCGCGGTTCCGAGCGGATTCACCGCGCGCCGTAGCTCCACGACCTCACGCTTGAGCTGATAAATAGATTCGACGGCCACCTTGCTACGCGGCGTGAAGATCTCTTCTTCCATCTCGTCGATGTCGTTCTCGACCGACTGGGCGACCTCGACATAGGAGTCCACCACATGGTCGGCGACCGCGTGCAGCACCGCACCGGGGCCGAACATGAGCTGGTCGGGATGGTCCTCCAATTCCTTTCGGACACCGGCCAATCCGGTGTGCTCGCCGTGTCGCACGGTCACCGCGAAGTTGGGTCCGGTGAAGACCATGATGTCGCCGGTCTCGACAATCTCACTGACGCTGTGGATTTCGTGCGGCACATAGCTGACGGTGCGCAGTACGAGAAATAGCGTGTCGTCGTAACGCTCCAGTTTCGGCCGCTGATGGGAGTGCACCGCATCCTCGACGGCGAGTGGGTGCAGATCGAAGGTCTCGGCGACATCGGCCATTTGGTACGCGTCGGGCTCATGCAGCCCGACCCAGACGAATCCGGCGCCGCGATTGTCGACCTCGGCCATCGCATCGGCATGGGTGAAACGGCCGGGCAGCCGCCTACCGTCGACGTAGACCGCGCAATCGACCACGGCACGCGCGGTCGGTACGGGTATGCGCGGCAGTTGTGCGGCCCTTCTGGCCTGGCTGCGGAACGACGGTAGTGGCGGAATCGATGGCACCGACAGATGCTACGTGCGTGCGCGTGCGTGTGCGGGGTGAGCGCACGGTATGAAAGAAGGCGTGCGCATCGATCTGCATACCCATTCCACCGCGTCCGACGGCACCGATACTCCGGCCGAGCTCGTCCGGAACGCGGCAGCGGCCGGCCTGGATGTCGTCGCGATCACCGACCACGACACCACCGCCGGGTGGGCTGCGGCGGTCGACGCGCTACCGAAGGGATTGACGCTGGTGCGCGGCATGGAGATGTCGTGTATCGGGCTGGGTGAGGACGGGTGGCCGGTCCCGGTGCATTTGCTCGCGTATCTTTTCGATCCGACCGATCGGGGCTTCGCCGACGAGCGGGAACGCTTGCGCGCCGAACGGGTCGAGCGGTTGCGCGCGATGGCCGAGCGCATGCGCGAGGACGGACTACCCATCGATCCGGACGCGGTCCTGGCCTCGGCCGGCCCCTCAGCGGGGCGTCCGCATCTGGCGCGCGCGCTGGTCGCGGCCGGTGTGGTGCCGACCGTGGACGCGGCCTTCACCGAATTGCTGGCACCGCACGGCCGCTACTACGCGGAGAAGGCGGATACGCCGCTGCGCCGGGCCGTGGAAATGATCGCGTCCGCAGGAGGGGTGAGTGTGCTCGCGCATACCCGGGCGCGTAAGCGTGGGCGGTTGCTGGCGATCGACGATATTCGAGAACTTGCCACGCTCGGACTCGGCGGGCTGGAGATCGATCATCCCGACCATTCCGCGGCCGATCGCGCCCTGCTGACGGAGTTGTCCACCGAACTCGGTCTCATCACCACCGGATCGTCGGACTATCACGGCTCCAACAAAACCATCCGGCTCGGTGAATTCACCACCGATCCCGCGCAATTCGAGGAACTCGTCGGCAAATCGACAGGGGTGCCGGTGATCGCCCCATGAGAGTGCTACGCGGACTGAGTGGAATCGTCGCCGGTGGGATGTTCGTGCTGGCTCTCGTCGTTGTCGGCGCCGCGGTCATCGCTGCTCGGCGCGGTTTTCCCGGACCCGGCGGTGAATCGGTGACCTGGCATGTCGCGACCTCCGCGATCGGCATCGGCGCACAGATTTTTTCGGACCGGCATCGGGGTTCGGCCGCTTTTTACGGATCGATGGTCGTTTTTATTGTCGCCGGAATATTGCTCTGGTCGCAGTGGTGGAGCTGATATTTCAGTAACGGTTGCGAGCGCGTGAATTTTAGTCGAACATTTTTCTTTGTGGCGAAATTCGAGACGGATGTTCTGGTGCTCGGCGGCGGTCCCGCCGGGGCCTGGGCCGCGCTCTCCGCTGCCGGCGCAGGCGCTCGGGTGGCGCTCGTCGACAAGAGTCGCTGCGGTGCGAGCGGACCGACCGCCGCCGGGATGACCTCGCTGTGGAATATCCCGCCGGGGTCGACGCGGGATGAGGCGGTCCGGCGTGCGTACGCACACGGCGGCGGGCTCGCCGAACCGGAGTGGATGCTGCGGGTGCTCGACGAAACGCACCGGCGGGTCGAGCAGCTGGTGACATGGGGCTATCGGTTTCCGGGTGAGGACAATGGGGGCACGGCATTGCGCGTGTGCCTGGACGGGGCGAGCTATCTGCGCCGAATGCGCCGCAGCCTGCTCGAAGCCGGGGTGCGCGTTCTCGATCATCATCCCGCTCTGCAACTGCTCGTCGATCGCGACGGCGTGGTCGCCGGTGCGGTCGGGGTGCAGCTGCACAACGGCTATCGGGCCTGGACCATCCAAGCCGGGGGCGTCGTCGTGGCCACCGGCGGCTGCGCGTTCCTCTCCGGCGGCGCGGGCACCGATGTGGACACCGGCGACGGATTGCTGCTGGCCGCGGAGGTGGGCGCGCAACTGTCGGGCATGGAATTCTCCAGTGCTTATGGTCTCGTGCCCGCTACACCCGCACCCCGCGGCACACTGTTCGCCCCCGGGCTGGCACTGCATTTCGCGACGCTCTACGACGAGTCCGGTGCGGAGATCGCCGGTGATCGGTCGGCGGCGTTCACCGCGATCGCCGATGGCCGCCGGATCTACGCGGCCTTGGATGATGTGCCGTACCCGGTCCGGCGCTGGCTCGCCAGACGGGGACTGGTAGATCACACCCACCGGGTGCCACTGCGCGCGGTGCTCGAGGGCACGGTCCGCGGCACCGGTGGGTTGTGCATGGCCGGGACGGACTGCGCGACCACGGTGGCCGGACTCTACGGCGCGGGCGATGTGATGACGCGCGAGCCGATCACCGGCGCGGTCAGCGGCTTCGGCGGTCAGGGCGGAGCATGGGCCATCGCCTCGGGCGTGTGGGCCGGTCAGGGTGCCGCGCGGTTCGCGCGCGGGCGTGGCCCGACCGCTCCGGTGCGCGAGGCGGCCGGTGCGGGGCTGAATCCGGTGGCCCGCATCGATCCGCGCGCGGTGGTGGGGCTGGTACAGGAGCACACGCTGCCATTGCGGCGCAGCTACTGGCGCAGCGCCGGAAGTTTGCGCGACAGTATCGGCGAACTCGACGCCATGTGGCCGGGCGCCGAATTCGACCTCGGCGGATTCGGGGTCGACCGGTTGCGGGCCAGGCAGGCGGCTGCGCTGCTGGCGGTGGCGCGCTGGACCAAATACAGCGCGCTCGCGCGCGCGGAGAGCCGCGGTATGCACCGGCGCACCGATCATCCTGGCGCCGCGTCGGATTGGCGGGTGCGGTTGACCTCCGGCGGACTCGACACGGTCTGGGTACGCTCGGATACCCGCCGAACGCTGGCCGACACGGTGCCCGTGCCCGCGGCGCGACCGGAGCTCACCGCGGCCGATCCACTGCCGTTCTGACAGCTCACCGGATACCGCTGCCGAACTGCGAGATTCTGCTTACCCCCGGGTAATTCCAGCGAACTACCCTTCGAAAGATGACGCTCGACCGGGACCCGACACGCCGGCTTGGCAATGCGGCCTCCGGCTGGCAGAATGTTGCGGATTCCCGCCTACGCCACCGCCGGGTTCGGGAACAATGGCGATCACCGCCTCGTGACGCACCGTCGCGACCCGAGGATCCCCCCCGCATGTTTTGTACGGACACACCCGTCCGCCCCGCGCTCTGCGGATCAGTGCCGCGCCACGTTTCGGTAGTAGACCGTCGCATTTCCGATGCATTCGGCTCGACCCGGAATGTCCCGATCAGCGCACTCGATGAGCGTGTGAATCAGCTAACACCACGTACCCGGCGGTAACCGTCTCCCCGGCTTGTCCGACCCGACCAGGAGTGAAATCGTGTCACCTGTGACAGACGCAGCGAATGCCACCGCAAGCCTTTCCGAGATCACCCAGGAAGAAATTTTCGCGGGCCACCTAGGCGGCAAGCTTTCGGTCGAACTCACCGCACCGCTGGATACCCAGCGCGACCTTTCCATTGCCTATACCCCCGGTGTCGCGAAGGTCAGCACGGCCATCGCGGAGGACGCGGCGTTGTCCAAGCGCTACACCTGGACCGGCCGCCTGGTGGCCGTGGTGAGTGACGGCACCGCGGTGCTCGGCCTCGGCGACATCGGCCCGCGTGGCTCGCTGCCCGTGATGGAGGGCAAGGCGGCGCTGTTCAAGAAGTTCGCCGGGCTGAACTCGATCCCGATCGTCCTGGACACCAAGGATGTCGACGAGATCGTGGAGACGATCGTCCGGCTGCGCCCGAGCTTCGGCGCGGTGAACCTGGAGGACATTTCGGCACCGCGCTGCTTCGAGATCGAGGAGCGGCTCATCGAGGCCCTCGACTGCCCGGTCATGCACGACGACCAACACGGCACCGCCATCGTGGTGCTCGCCGCCCTCAATGGCGCGGCCAAGGTGCAGGGTCGTGCCATCGATCATCTCAAGGTTGTGGTGTCCGGTGCCGGTGCCGCCGGTGTCGCGTGCACGAACATCCTGCTCGCCGCGGGCGTCAAGGACGTGACCGTGCTCGACTCGAAGGGCATCGTCAACGCCGAGCGCGACGACCTCAACGACATAAAGGCCGAACTGGCGCAGCGCACCAACCCGCGCGGGCTCGCCGGTGGTGCCGCCGAGGCGCTGAATGGCGCCGATGTCTTCCTCGGACTCTCCGCGGGCATCATCGCCGAGGAACTGATCGCCTCGATGGCGCCGGAGTCGATCGTGTTCGCCATGTCGAACCCGGATCCGGAGATCCATCCCGATGTCGCGCACAAGTACGCGGCGATCGTGGCCACCGGGCGCAGCGACTTCCCGAACCAGATCAATAACGTCCTGGCCTTCCCCGGCGTCTTCAAGGGCGCACTGGATGCGGGCGCGCGCCGCATCACCGAGGGGATGAAGATCGCCGCCGCCGATGCCATCCTCGGTGTGGTCGCCGATGAGCTCGGCCCGGACAAGATCGTGCCGAGCCCGCTCGACCCGCGCGTCGCGCCGGCCGTGGCCGAGGCTGTGGCTGCCGCCGCTCGCGCGGAGGGTGTCGCGTAATTCGACCCGCGAATACGGGGCTGCTCATCGCGTGAGCAGCCCCGTATTGCGTTGTGCGGTTGATCAGTGGGGAACGAAAACGGCCGAGACGAACTCTGCGATTTCGGCGTCGCTGAGGTTCTTGGCGATATCGGATTCGCAGATCATGCCGACGAGTCGCTTCTTGCCGTCGATCACCGGCAGCCGTTTGATCCGATCGTGCTCCATCATGTCCAGAACCTCGCGGACATCGGCATCGGCCGATACCCAGCGGGGGGTGCCCTCGGCCAGATCGCCGGCTCGCACCTTGCTCGGATCATGGCCCATCGCAATGCATTTCACGACGATGTCGCGATCGGTCAGCATGCCGACGAGCCGGTCGTCGTTGCCGATCGGCAGTGCGCCGATATCCAGCCTGCGCATCATCTGCGCGGCCCGGTCCAGCGTTTCATCGGCGGGGATCCATTCCGCGTTTTCGTGCATGATGTCGCGCGCTTTCATAGAGCGGCTTTTCACGGTACGCCTCCTGGTCTCGGATGAGTGATCCCGCAGGTGCACACTCCGCGATCGTGCGTCGAACATCCGCGAAGCAAACTCCTGCGGCTACGTCACATCGTGACCCATGTCACAGCATTGGTCAATGCGTCCGTGGCCTCAGCTGGCGGTCTGCTGGATTCCAGCCGGGGTGAGAGACAGTTGCGGGGTGCGGCGCAGGCGGCCGGTACCGGGCGCGCTGGCCCAGACCGCGAACGCCAGCAGGCCGTCCAGGAGCATGGCGAGGACCGCGACCAGCAGGGCGCCGACGAGAACGCGATCGTAGCGGTAGACGGCGATGCCGTCGAAGATGTAGCGACCGAGGCCGCCCAGGTCGACGAAGGCGGCGATGGTGGCGGTGGCGATGACCTGCAAGGTGGCCGCGCGCAGGCCGGTGAGCAGAATCGGCAGTGCGTTGGGGACCTCGACGCGGAACAGAATCTGGCGTTCGGTCATGCCCATGGCGCGCGAGGCATCCACGATATCGGCCGCGACATTGGCGATACCGGCATAGGCACCGGCCAGCAACGGCGGAATCCCGACCGTGACGAGCGCGAGCAGCGGCGGTATCAGGCCGAGCCCGAGGCCGAGCACCAGAAAGGTGAGCAAGCCGAGGGTGGGCAGAGCGCGCATGGCATTGGCGAATCCGACCAGCAGTGCGGAACCGCGACGGGTGTGCCCGATCACCAGCCCGAGCGGGACCGCGACGGCCGCGGAGACGACGACTGCCAGGAAGCTGTACCAGAGGTGCTCGGCTATGCGGTGTTGGATACCGGCCGGGCCGCTCCAGTTCGCGCCGTCGGTGAAGTAGTGCCAGGCATCGATGAAAAGGTTCATACCGCAGCGCCTTTCGCGGTTCTGGCATCCGCGCGCGTCCACGGGGTCGCCCAGCGTCCGATGCCGTACGCCAGGCGGTCGAAGATCAGGGCCAGTGCCAGCGTCACGATGATGCCCGCGATGATCTCGTCCGGATAGTCGCGCTGATAGCCCTGGGTGAAGAGTCTGCCGAGCCCGCCGACACCGATCAGCGCGCCGACCGAAACCATGGCGATATTCGTGACCACCACCACGCGCAGGCTGGAAACGAAAACCGGGATGGCCAAAGGCATATCGACGGTCAGGGTGCGCCGCAGTGAACTGAAGCCGACGGCGTCGGCGGCGTCGATCACAATGGGTGACACCGAATCCAGCGCCGTCGGCACCGCGATCACCAGCAGTGCCGTCGAATACACGGTGAGCGCGATGATCACATTCAGCGGATCGATGGTCGAGATTCCGGCCAGCGGCGGAATGATCACGAACAGGGCCAGCGACGGAATTGTGTACGACAGGCTGGCCACCGTCACCGTGACGCGCCGCAGCCAGGAGATCCGGCGCACCAGCGCGCCCACCGGGATCGCGATGATCAGCCCGAGCAGCAGCGGCACCAATGCCAGATACAGATGGGTGCTGGTGAAACCCATGATCTCGGAGAAGTTGTCGATCAGATACTTCATGCGTTTTCGGTTTCGAAGAAATGCCGATTGCGCGCGTCGTCCTCCACCGTGCGCTGCCCGGCGAGCTGCGCGAGGACCTCGGGCGCCCGGATACCGCCGCGAGCGGCACCGGAATCATCAACGGCGACACCGATTCCCGACGGCGAGGAGATTGCCGCGTCCAGCGCCTGCCGGAGGTCGCCGTTCGGCGGGAACAGCGATCCACCGGCGGCGATGCTGTCGGGCAAGGCCCGCCCGGCTCGAATGCTCTGCACGCCGGTGACATCGATCCATCCGCGCGGCACACCGAAAGCGGTGACCACTAATACCCATTCGCCACGGTCCAGCCGCAATTCAGCGAGTTCGGGTTCGGTCGCGGTGCGAATTTCGTGCAGGGTCAGCCCATCCGCGCTGCGGAACGACAGTGCACGATAGCCGCGATCGCGTCCGACGAAACCCGCCACGAAATCGGTTGCGGGTGCCGCGAGTACGCGCCGCGGTTCGTCGTACTGCTGGAGCACGCCGCTTGGGCCGAATACCGCGATCCGGTCCCCGAGCTTCACCGCCTCATCGATGTCATGGGTGACGAACACGATGGTCTTGTGCAATTCCGCTTGTAGCCGCAGCATTTCGGCCTGCAACTCCTCGCGCACCACCGGATCGACCGCACTGAACGGTTCGTCCATCAACAGCACCGGCGGATCGGCGGCCAGTGCCCTGGCCACCCCGACCCGCTGCTGCTGTCCGCCGGAGAGTTGGGCGGGATACCGGTTGGCCAGCGACCGGTCCAGCCCGACCCGGTCCAGCACCTCCAGTGCGGCCGCGCGGGCCGCGCGTCGCCGAACTCCTCGCAGCACAGGCACGGTCGCGACATTGTCGACGACCGTGCGGTGTGGCAGGAGTCCGGCGCTCTGGATGACGTATCCGATACCGAGCCGTAGCTCGACCGGATTCACCGTCGAAATATCCGCGCCGCCAACGGTGATGCTGCCTGAACTGGGCGTGATCATCCGGTTGATCATGCGCATCGAAGTGGTTTTGCCACAGCCCGATGGTCCGACGAAGACGGTGAACGAGCCGGATTCGATGCGCAGATCGAGTTCGGAGACGGCGTGGGTGCCGTCCGGATAGGTCTTGCTGATACGGCTGAATTCGATATCGGACACGCTGGCTCCTACCCGGTGGGCGTATTCAGCCCTTGGGCGGTTACCCATTGCTGTGCTGCGGCCTTGGGTTCGGTCTTGGTGCTGCCCGAGACCGCTTCGTTGAGCTTCAACAGTTCGTCGGTGGTCAGTTTCGCGGAGACCGCGTTGAGTGCGGCGAGTGCCTTATCGGTCTTTTTGGCGGAGTTGAACAGCGGCACCACATTCTGGGCGGGGAAGTTGTGTTTCGGATCCGCCAGCACCACGAGATTGTTCTGCGCGATAGCCGGGGAGGTGGTGAAGATATTGGCGGCGGTCACCGTGCCCTCGACCAGCGCGCGCACCGTCGCGGGCCCGCCGCCGTCGGCGATCGGCACGAAATTGTTCGCGGCGATATTCAGGTCGTAGTTCCGCTTCAGACCGGGTAGACCACCAGCGCGCTCCTGGAATTCCGCGGGCGCACCGAATTTCACCTCGGCCGAATGTGCGGCCAGATCGGCGATACTGTGTAGGTTCCAGCGCTCCGCGGTGGCCTTGGTGACCACGACCGCGTCCGAGTCCTGGCCCGGAGCCGGGGTGCCGGTGGCGAGATCGGTGCCCGAACCCGTGGAACCCAGTGCCTTGGTCAGCGCGGCGTCGATATCGGTGGAACTGGTCGCCGTGGCGTTCTTGTCCAGGTACTGCAGCAAGTTGCCGTTGTACTCCGGGATCACCGAGATCGCGCACTGCCGCAATGCCGGGATGTAGGCCTCGCGGCTACCGATATTGAGTTTGGTGTCGACAGTGAATCCGTTGACGCGCAACACTTCCGCGTAGATATTCGCGACCGTCTCGGACTCCGGGAAGTTCGCCGAGCCGACGGTCAGCCCGTCGCCCTCGCAATTGCCCTTGGCCGCAAGCGGATCGGAGTTACCACAGGCGGACAGGATCATGGCGGCGGCCAGCGCTGCGGCGGCGACGAGAATACGGGCGGCGCGCAGCGTCAGCTGCAGCGCGAACCGCCCGCGCCGCGCGGCATCGGGGTTGATCGTGGTTTTCACTGGAGTCCTTCCGGCATGACGAGCGATGCGAGCAGCCGTCGACGCACGGCCACCCGGTACATTCTGGTTGTTCATATTGCCCGCTGCATGCAGTTCCTGTTCACTACCGAAGGTTGGTGTCGCCGGATGGGGTTGGCCGCGTCGAGGCGGATGCTGGCACGGATCGCGATCGTCGTGGCCGTCGGGCTGGCGATTTCCTGTGGAAGTGACGATTCGGGCCCGACGATAGCGGTCGGTGCGGGCGATTCGATGGAATCGAATCTGCTTGCGCAAATTTATGCGGGCGCGCTGGCGCGGACCGGTGCGCGCACCTCGGTCACCGCCGATCTCGGCAATCGCGCGGACTATCTGGCGGCGCTGGACGCGGGCACCGTGACGGTGGTCGGTGAACACAGTGGTGAACTGCTCGCCTTTCTGAACAGCGGGGCACAGGCCCGCACGCCGGAGGTGACCACCGATGTCGCGGACAAGTCCGCACCGGTCCGGCTGTCGGTGACCGAGGAATTGAACCGGTCGCTGCCCGAGGGACTCGCCGTCTCCGATCCGGCCGACGGCACGGATATGCGAGCCCGGGTCTTGCTGACCGAAGCCGCAGGCAAGGACGTGCGGTCGATCGGCACGCTGGTACCGCGGTGTAGCGAAATCCAGGCCGGGGTGGCACCGGTGCCCGCAGTGCTGCAGACAGCGGCGCCCGTGCGCATTGCCGGGTGCGACTTCGCCGGTACCAGGCGCTATTCCGATGCGGCGGCGCTGCGAAAGGCATTGCTGGACGGCGAAATCCAGGCCGGAGTCCTGACCGGGCCGCCCGCGCTGGTCGCCGGTGCGACCGACGGGCTGACTGTCCTCTCCGACAACGACTACGCGGTTCGGGCCGAGAATGTGCTCGCGGTGTACCGCAAGGGTCTGCTCGACGATCGGCAGATCCGGAAGCTGAACTACGTCGCGGGTGAGCTCACGACCGATGAGCTGGCGCAGATGATCCGCAAGGTCCGCGAAGGTGCCGTCGCCGCCGAGGTGGCACGCACTTGGTTGGACCATCATGCGCTCTAGAAAGTCCCTCGTCACGACGGCCCGAGCGATGCGCTCGGGCCGTTTGGCTATGCCGCCGATCACAATTCCGGTCGATACCGCGGTCTTGTCGCCGATTGCTCCGCGCCGTATATTCCATCCGGAGTATTTGATGCGGAGCATGTACGGTGGTCGCGACTACCGTACGTGCTCCGGGATTCGATCTCGCGTCCGCGAGCGTTATGCAGGAGGTGACCGAAATTGGGGCAGCACGCGCGCCCACCGGTGACGCCATTGGCGATCGCTGTGCTCGCGCTGCTCGAAGAGCGGCCCATGCATCCCTACGAGGCGTATCAGCTGCTTATCACCCGCCGGCAGGACATGCTGGTGAAGGTGCGGCCGGGCTCGCTCTATCACACGGTGACGCGGTTGGCCGACCAGGGATTGGTGCGAGCCGACAGGGTCGACCGAGACGGGAATCGGCCGGAGCGCACGACCTACCGGATCACCGAAAGCGGCCGGGAGACATTGCGTTCCCGAATCGCCGAGATACTGCGGAATCCCGGGCGGGATTACCCGGTGTTCCCGGTTGCGCTCGCCGAGGCACACAACCTGCCCGCGCCGCAAGTGCTCGCGCTACTGCGCGAGCGGGTCGAGCGGCTGGCGCAAGACCTCGCCGATGTCGACATGATGAGCCAGTGGGCGGGTGCGCGCGCCGTGCCGCGTCGCTACTGGATCGTGCTCCAGTATCTGCATGCCACGATCGCGGCCGAGATCGCCTGGGTCGAAAACCTGATCTGCGAAGTGGACAGCGGCGCGATGGAGTGGGACGAATTCGACCCCGCTACCAGCGTCCGCGTCACCGATCATCAGCACCCGTGGTCCGACCGAGAAAGTTCCGAACAACCCCCGGTACCGCGCCGCTGGAGCCAGACCAGCGCGTCGCCGCCGTGATGTGTATCGGTGCGCGCAGCATCCGATTCGAGTCTTTGCCGTCCTTGTCACCCGGGACAGACATCCGAGATAGGAACCACCTTCATGACCACTCAACGCAATCCGTGGCTGGCGCTGTTCGCGCTGGTCGTCGGCTTCTTCATGATCCTGCTGGATATGACCGTCGTCGCGGTCGCCAATCCGGCGATCATGAAGGATCTGCAGGCCGACATTTCCCAGGTCATCTGGGTGACCAGCGCGTATTTGCTGACCTATGCGGTGCCGCTGTTGGTCACCGGCCGGCTCGGTGATCGTTACGGGCCCAAGAACCTCTACCTGATCGGTCTGGCCGTCTTCACCGCCACGTCGCTGTGGTGCGGTCTATCCGGATCGATCGCCATGCTGATCGCCGCGCGGGCCGCCCAGGGTCTCGGCGCGGCGCTGATGACACCGCAGACCATGGCGGTGATCACCAGGACCTTCCCGCCGGACAAGCGCGGTGCGGCCATGGGTGTGTGGGGTGGTGTCGCCGGTCTCGCCACGCTGGTCGGCCCGATCCTCGGTGGTGTGCTGGTCGATGGGCTCGGCTGGGAGTGGATCTTCATCGTCAATATTCCGGTCGGTATCGTCGCCTTCGCGCTCGCGCTCTGGCTGGTTCCGGCACTGCCGACGAATGCGCACAAGTTCGACATTCCGGGTGTGGTGCTCAGCGGTATCGGCCTGTCCCTGCTGGTTTTCGGTATCCAGGAAGGCAATACCTACGACTGGTCGGCGCGTATCTGGCTGATGATCGGCGCGGGCGTCGTCGTGCTCGCGGTATTCCTGGTGAACCAGTCGCGCAATACCGGTGAGCCGCTGCTGCCGTTGGGGCTGTTCCGTGATCGCAACTTCGCGCTGTCGAATGTGGCCATCGCGGCCATGGGTGCCGCGATCACCTCGATGATGGTGCCGGGGTACTTCTACCTGCAAGCGGTGCGGGAGATGTCACCGACCAGGTCCGCCCTGGTATTCGCGCCGATGGCGATCGTTACCGGCATCTTCGCGCCGATCATCGGCAAGATCTCCGACAGGCTGCACCCGCGCATCGTGCCGACCATCGGATTCATCGGATTCTCGGCCTCGGTCTTCTGGTTCGCGGCCGTGATGACGCCGCATTCCTCGCTGGTGTGGTTCATGCTCGCGGGCGCGCTGGCCGGTATCGCCAATGCCTGCATCTGGGCGCCATTGTCTTCCACCGCCACACACAATCTGCCGATCCAGCAGGCCGGTGCCGGCGCGGGTGTCTACAACACCACCCGCCAGGTGGGGTCGGTACTCGGCAGCGCCGCGATCAGCGCTTTGGTCGCGGGCCGCATAAGCGCGAACGGCCTCGGCGGCGGAAAGGTCACCGAAGCCGGTGCAGGCCGAGGTCCCCTCCCCGAATTCGTCAAGGACGCCTTCAGCACCGCCCTCAGCCAGGCCATCCTGCTCCCCGCGGGCATCCTCCTGATCGGCGTAATCGCCTCGGCACTCTTCATCCGCCACGGCCGACCCGCCGCCGCCGGCACGAAGACCGACCTGGCCAAGGCCGACACCGTCGGCGTCTGAGTCGTCGAGTGATTTGCGCCCCGCGGGCCGGTCGGTCCGCGGGGCGCACGCGCAGGTCTATCTCATTGGCGCGCGGTCGAAGTGATATGGCTCAGCCGACGGTGACCGTGGTGCTGGGGTAGCCGGTGGCGCCGTCGGGAACTACCGGGGCGCTGGCTTCGGTTTGGGTTTCGCCGGTGCCGTCGGTGGCGCGGGCGCGGATGGTGTGCGGGCCGGGGGTGGCGTTCCAGTCGTAGACCCATTGGCGCCAGGTATCGATGGATTGTTCGGTGGACAGTCGGGCGGGTCGCCATGGGCCGTCGTCGATTTGGACTTCGACGGCTCGGATACCGCGGTGCTGGGCCCAGGCGACACCGGCGATGGCGATGCTGCCCGCTCGCAGTTTGGCGCGGGCGCGCGGGGTGTCGATGCGGGCACCGGTTTTGACGGGACCGTAGGCGGACCAGCCGCGTCGGGTCCAGTAGGCGGTGGCACGGTCGAAGCGGGTGATCTCCAGTTCGGTCACCCATTTGGTGGCGGAGACGTATCCGTAGAGGCCGGGGACGACCAGTCGGGCCGGATAGCCGTGTGCGACCGGAAGCGGTTCGCCATTCATGCCGACGGCGAGCAGCGCGTCGCGGCCGTCGGTGAGTACGGCCAGCGGGCTGCCCGCGGTGAAACCGTCGATGCTGTGCGACAGCACCATATCGGCATCCGGATGCGGGCCGGCCTCGGCGAGCAGTTCGTCGAGGCGGTAGCCGCGCCAGCGAGCATTGCCGATCAGATCGCCGCCGACCGGATTCGATACACACGCCAGTGTCACCAGGGTTTCAACCGGTGTTCGCTTGGCGAGATCGCCCCAGCTGAGCTGGATTTCGTGATCCACCATCCCGTGGATCCGCAAGGACCAATCGTCAACCGATACCTGCGGCACGATCAGCGCGGTATCGATGCGATAGAAGTCGCTATTGGACGTCAGATACGGCGTCAGCCCGGGCAATTTCAAATCCGCATCCGGTGCGAGCGAAACCGCCGGTCCACTCGGCTCCGGCAACTGGATCGCCGCGCGCTCACCGGAAACATCCCGCCGCCGCATCCCGATCAGCCGCCCACCCACGCCACCGAGCAATGCCAGCCCACCCGTAATCGCGATGCCCCGCAGCACCTGTCGCCGCTGCGGCCGGGCAACAGGGTCTACCGCCGCATGTGCGGGTTCCTTCTCGGCTGCCGGTGCGGTCGCGGCCGGCCGATTCGCTGAGTCGGCTTCGGCGGCAACGGCTTTCGATATGGCGGACTGTCCTGAGGCGGGGTCCGGGCGCTGCGGCCGCCCCGTTGCTTCGTCGCCGGATGCGGTGCTCGCGGAGCCGGGAGTGGGCACGGCCGGTGCCGACGTATCCGCGTCGCCCTCGGTGGCAACGGGTTTCGGCGTTTTTGACCTGCCTGAGCTCGGTTCCGGGGCTTGCGGCCGACTCGTTGTGTCGCCGCTGGCTGCGGCTTGCGGTCCAGCACTCGCTCGAGCGGGAGTATGCGCGGCGGCCGCTGCGTTGTCGATGCGGTCGGTCAAAGCGCGCAGGGCGTAGCTGCCTGCGGCGACGCCGATTATGGTGGGCCAGGCGGCGGCGAATCCGATGCGGCCGATGGCGATGGCCGCGGTGAGCAGGCCCAGGGCGGCCAGGAGCCAGGATCCGCGCGGGCGGTCTGTTCGTTCGATGGCGCCGATGAATCCGGCGACCAGCACGGCCACGAGTGCCATGCAGGCGAACAACAGGGTCTTGTCATTGGTGCCGACGGTTTGGATGACCCATTCACGCAGGCCGTCCGGGGTGTGATCGATGACGGTCGAGCCGAGGGCATTCGGGGGTGTGGTGCCGGGGCCGGTGAAGGCGGCGACGAGTTCGGCGACGCCGAGTGCCAGGCCGGCGGCGGCGATGCCCGCCGCCACCCGAAAGCGCAGTTCAGCCATGGTCCGAGCGTACTGCGGGGTGCGGTCGGGGAGTATGACCATTCGGTGACGTGAGCGTCGGTCCGCGGGGTGGCCGCAGCGTTCGGATGAGCAGCAGCGACGGCGCGGATGTGCGGTGATCGAGGGCTTCGTCGAACGGCTCGAACCGCGCGAGTTCGCCAGGTACGTCCGCAGTGAGTGTGACCTCCGGTCTCAGCGGCACTCGATTCCGCGCAATCCCGCTCGAACCAGATGAAATGCGAAGGCGCCGCCCGCAATTCGCGGACGGCGCCGCGCACAACCAGTGTCAGTTGTAGATCTTCTCCACTTCGGACGCGTACTGCTTCATCACCACGGCCCGCTTCAGCGACATCTTCGGCGTCAGCTCACCGGTCTCCTGCGTCCAGTCGACGGGCAGGATGCGGATCTTCTTGATCGCCTCGGCATGCGAGACCTTTTTATTGGTGTCGGCGACCGCGGCATTGATCTCCGCGACCAGCGCGGGATTCTCGATCACCTGCTCGATGGGGGTGTCGGCACGCAGGTTGTTGCGTTCCTTCCAACCCGGCAGCGCTTCGGGATCGAGGGTGATCAGCGCGCCGATGAATGGCTGTCCGTCGCCGACCACCATGACCTGGCTGATCAGCGGGTGGGCCCGCAGCGAATCCTCCATCAGCCCCGGGGAGACGTTCTTGCCGCCCGCGGTGACGATGATTTCCTTCTTGCGGCCGGTAATGGTGACGTACCCGTCGCCATCTATGGCGCCCAAGTCGCCGGTCTTGAACCAGCCGTCGGTGAACGCGTCCTCGGTGGCCTCGGCATTGCCCCAGTAACCGTTGAAGACCACCGATCCGCGCACCAGCAGTTCGCCGTCTTCGGCGATCTTCGCCGCATGCCCCTCGATCGGCTTGCCGACGGTGCCGATACGAATATTGCCGGGGGTGTTCACGGTGATGGCCGCGGCGGTCTCGGTGAGGCCGTAGCCCTCGTAGACGGTGACGCCGACGCCGCGGAAGAAGTGGCCCAGGCGCGCACCGAGCGGTCCGCCGCCGGAGACCGCGGCCTCACACTGACCGCCGAGCGCGACCCGCAGCTTGCTGTAGACGAGCTTGTCGAACACCGTGTGCTTGACTTTTAGCATCAGGCCGAGCCGACCGCTGTCGAGCGCCTGACTGTAGGCGATGGCGGTTTCGGCGGCCACGTCGAAGATCTTGCCTTTACCGCCGTCGTGCGCCTTCTGCTTGGCGCTGTTGAACACCTTCTCGAATACGCGCGGCACCGCGAGGATGAAGTGCGGGCGGTAGCTGCCGAACTGTTCGACCAGAGTGGACCAGTCGGCGGTGAACGCGATGATCACCTTGGCGTCGAACGCGGCCAGCGTGACAGCACGTGCGAAGACGTGCGCCAGCGGCAGGAACATCAGTGTCTTCTTGCCCTCGACGACGTACCGCTGCAGTGCGATCCGGCCGGACTTCGACTCCGCGTACAGATTCGAATGCGAGAGCATGACGCCCTTGGGGCGGCCGGTGGTGCCCGAGGTGTAGATCAGGGTGGCGGGGGACTTGGCATTGACCTCGGCGCGGCGCGCGTGCACGACCGCGTCGTCGAGTTCGGCACCGCGCTCGATCAGAGCGTCGACGGCGCCCTTATCGATCTGCAGCGTCTCCTCGAGATCCGCGAGCGCGCCCGCCTCGATCTCGTCGATGACCTTGCGGTGCTTATCGCTGTCGAGCACCAGCAGCTTGGTGGCGGAGTCCTGCAGGATCCACTTGGCCTGTTCGGCGGCCGAGCTGTCGTAGATGGCGACCGTGCAACCACCGGCGGCCCAGACGGCGAAATCGAGCAACACCCACTCGTAGCGCGTGGGGGCCATGATGGCGACGCGATCGCCGAGCTCGAGACCGGAAGCGATGAGGCCCTTGGCCACATCGGTGACCGCTCTGGCGAATTCCGCGGCCCTGATATCCCGCCAACCACCACCGTCGGTGACGTTGAACAGCACCGCGCCGGGCGATTGCTCGGCGTACCGGAAGACGTTATCGGAATTGTTCGCGTCCTCCGGGATGGTGTAGGAAGCCGGGACTTCGAACTCTCGCATCAGTGCCCTTCCACGTGGTTTACTCGCCAGTAATTTACGACACTTGTGACCCGTACGTCAGCTGGGCCTGTTCACAGATCTATCCTAGGTCGCGCAGCGAGACCGGCTGGAACGCTTCTCGCAGGAAATCGGCCAGTTCGGTCAGTGCCGCGGCGGCGGGGCCGACGAGCGCGGCCTGCAGTTGCGCGACGTGCCATAGCCCCTTGCTCTCGGTAAGCCGCGCGCGCACGCCCGCGGCCCGCAGAGCCGTCACGAATTCGACGCACTGCGTATGCAGCAGTTCGCTGACATCGACCTGTACATATGTCGGGGGCAAACCCCGCAGTTCACCGTGCAGCGGTGTGTAGCCGGTGTCCTCGGCGTCCCCGTCGCCGAGATAGGCCGCGGCGCACGCGCGCGACCACGGTCGGTTGAGCACCAGATCGCGGAACTTGTCCGGGACCTGATTCGGATCCACCCACGGCGCGATCAGGCCGAGCGCGGCCGGGGTGTAGCCGTGTTCGGCGATGAGCCGCTGCGCGGTGGCCAGCGATAGTCCGCCCCCTGCCGAATCACCCGACAGCGCAATCTGTTCGGGGCGGTAGCCGATATTTCCGACCAGCTCCAGGAAGGCCGATTCGGCGTCTGCCAGCGCGGCCGGGAACGGGTGTTCCGGTGCCAGTCGGTAGTCGAGAACATAGACAGCGCAACCGATTTCGTGAGCCAGCCGGGCGGCCAGCGAACGGTGCGTCGCAACTGATCCGACCGCATAACCGCCGCCGTGCAGGTAGAGCACGGCGCCGGCATTCGGGTTCGGCCTGTCCGGGCCCGCGGTGATCCGCTCGGCGGGGCGGCTGCCGAGCCGGAGTTGGTGCACGGTCGTGCCCGACGGCAGGAACTGTGCGCGCGAACCGATATCGAGCAGCAGCCGCTGCAGCCGCCAAGGCAGCCGTGCGTTCAGCGTGACCCGGAAGATCGGACTCAGCAGCGTCCGCGCGACGGGTACCGGAATATTGATGTCACGCATGGGTTTTCCTCGACTTCGCGCGTCGGTGGCTCAGGATAGGAAAGGACGGTTGACCGTGGCGGCGATGCGCTGATATCCGGAGGCGGTGACCCGCACGAACAGGTCGAGCAGCTTGGCCTCCCAGCCGATCAGCACGCGGCCGTGTCCCTTGCGGACGCCCTCGGTAATGGTCTGCGCGGCCATTTCCGGTGTGTGAATGGCCAGTTTCTTGTCGAACAGCGATGCGGCACGCGCGCTGTCGATGCCCGCGGCATAGGTGGCGTTGCGGGCGACGGCGGTCTTGATACCGCCGGGATGTACACACGTCACCTTGACTGGATGTTTACCGGCGAACATCTCCTGACGCAGTGCTTCGGTGAAGCCGCGCACCGCGAATTTAGCTGCGTTATAAGCACTCTGGCCGGGTACCGCGATGAGGCCGAACAGGCTGGAGACATTGACGACGTGGCCATCGCCGGATTCGATCAGCAGCGGCAGGAAGGCCTTGGTGCCGTTGACGACGCCCCAGAAGTCGACGTCCATGATGCGCTCGATATCTTTGAACTCCGAGCGGATCACCTCGCCGTGGTAGGCGATGCCCGCGTTGTTGTAGATCTGGTGCACCTTGCCGAAGTGCGCCTTGACGGCGTCGGCGTACAGCAGCACCGCCTCGCGTTCGGTCACATTCAGCCGATCGGATTTGATCTCGGCCCCGTACGCTTCACAGCGGCGCACGGTTTCGGCCAAGCCGTCGGTATCGATATCGGAGAGTGCGAGTTTGGCGCCGCGCCTGGCCAGGTTCTCCGCGAGCGCGCGGCCGATCCCGGAACCGGCCCCGGTGATCACGCAGACCTTATCTTTGAAGTAAGCATCATTGCGCCCACCCCTTCGCGGCGATGTATTCACTGTGCCACCACTTTCGGATCGTTTCGGGAGGATTCGACGGTCGTCGTTTCATACACGGCGATATCGAAATTCTCGGTGAGTCCGCGGAATGCGAAGGTGGAGTCCGGCCACAACGTGGTGTTGTTACCGTGCTTGTCCGGACGCCGGCTGGCGCAGCCGCCGGCATTCCGCACGCTCTTCACCATTTTGCCGATGATGATCGTCTCGACCTGGCGGGCCGGCCGGTTGCCGACAGCTTTGTCTGTAACCTTGTGACGCATGTAATCCAGACTACGACGCTGTTGAGCATGAGTCACCTCGGACCGCGCTTGATCATCCCGATTCTGACGCACACCAGGTACCTTCTCGGGCACGACTGAAAGATCCTGGCCGGAAACCGGCGAGCCCCCACTTTCGCTCAAACTCGCAGATTGTACCGGGCATTCGCGGGCGATGTCGACCAACAACAACGCCGGGCCGAATCACTCTCTCGGAGAGCGGATTCGGCCCGGCGTTGGGTCAGGGGAAAACTACGCGGTCGGTTCGAAGGCCTCGGCCACGATTTCGGCTTGCTCCACGGCGTGCACCTTCGACGAACCCGAAGAAGGAGCCGACATGGCGCGGCGGGAGATGCGGCGCAGCTTCGTGAACCGCTCCGGGAGGAGTTCCGGCAGGTTCAGGCCGAAGAAGGGCCAGGCGCCCTGGTTGGCCGGTTCCTCCTGGACCCAGGCGATATCGGTCGCATTCGGGTAGCCGGCCAGTGCCTCGTTGAGGCGGAACTTCGGCAGCGGGTAGAGCTGCTCGATGCGGACGATGGCGACGTCTTCGCGCTTCTGCTTGGCCTTTTCGGCGACCAGCTCGTAGTAGAGCTTACCGCTGGTGAGCAGGACGCGCTTGACCTTGTTGCGGTCGCCGATGCCCTGTTCGTAAGTGGGCTCGTCGAAGACCGAGCGGAACTTCGATTCGGTGAAGTCCTTCAGGTCCGAGACCACGGCCTTATTGCGCAGCATCGACTTCGGCGTGAAGACGATCAGCGGGCGGCGGATGCCGTCGAGCGCATGGCGGCGCAGCAGGTGGAAGTAATTCGCCGGGGTGGACGGCACCGCGACCGTCATCGAGCCCTCGGCGCACAGCTGCAGAAAGCGCTCGATGCGACCGGAGGTGTGGTCCGGGCCCTGACCCTCGTGACCGTGCGGCAGCAGCAGCACGACCTCCGAGAGCTGACCCCACTTGGCCTCACCGGAGGAGATGAACTCATCGATGATGGACTGCGCGCCGTTGACGAAGTCACCGAACTGCGCCTCCCACAACACAAGTGCGTCCGGGTTGCCCAGCGAGTAGCCGTATTCGAAGCCGACGGCGGCGTATTCGCTCAGCGCCGAGTCGTGCACCGCGAACCAACCCGGAGTGCTGCTGCCGATGTTGTGCAGCGGGGTGTATTCGTCGGCGGTTTTGCGATCGATGATCACCGCGTGCCGCTGGGTGAAGGTACCGCGACGCGAGTCTTGACCGGTCAGACGCACCGCGCGACCCTCATCGATCAGCGTGCCGAAGGCGAGCAACTCGGCGAAGGCCCAGTCGACCTTGCCCTCGTAGGCCATTTCGCGGCGCTTCTCCAGCACCGGCTTTACGCGCGGGTGCACGCTGAAGCCGTCCGGCACATTGAGGAATGCGTCGCCGATGCGCTGCAGCACCGTCTTGTCGACGGCGGTGAGAATCGTGGTCGGCACCTGCTGGTCGTCCTCGACCGATTCGCTGGGCTCCGGGACGTACTTCTCCAGCTCGCGAACCTCGTTGAACACCCGCTCCAGCTGACCCTGGTAGTCACGCAGCGCGTCCTCGGCCTCTTTGAGCGAGATATCGCCGCGGCCGATCAGGCTCTCGGTGTAGGCCTTGCGCACCGAGCGCTTGGTGTCGATGACGTCGTACATGTACGGCTGGGTCATCGACGGGTCGTCGCCCTCGTTATGGCCGCGACGCCGGTAGCAGATCATGTCGATCACGACGTCCTTGCGGAACTTCTGGCGGAAGTCCACCGCCAGCCGCGCCACCCAGTCGCAGGCCTCCGGATCGTCACCGTTCACGTGGAAGATCGGCGCGCCGATGAACTTCGCGATATCGGTGGAGTATTCGGTGGAGCGGCTGTTCTCCGGTGCGGTGGTGAAGCCGATCTGGTTGTTCACCACGATGTGGATGGTGCCGCCGACGCGGTAACCGCGCAGCCCCGACAGGTTCAACGTCTCCGCGACGACACCCTGACCCGCGAACGCGGCGTCACCGTGCAGCATCAGCGGCATGACGGAGAACCCCTCCGGCCCGTCGCCCTTGTCCAAAAGGTCTTGCTTCGCGCGCACCAGACCCTCGAGCACCGGGTCTACCGCCTCGAGGTGGGAGGGGTTGGCGGTCAGCGAAACCTCGATCTCGTTGTCGCCGAACATCTGCAGATAGGTGCCGCGCGCGCCGAGGTGGTACTTCACATCGCCGGAGCCGTGGGTGGCCGCCGGGTTCATATTGCCCTCGAACTCGGTGAAGATCTTCGAGTACGGCTTGCCGACGATATTGGCGAGCACATTGAGGCGACCGCGGTGCGGCATACCGATGACGACCTCGTCGAGCGAATGCTCGGCGCACTGGTCGATGGTGGCGTCCATCATCGGGATGACGGCCTCGGCGCCCTCGAGCGAGAAGCGCTTCTGACCAACGTATTTGGTCTGCAGGAAGGTTTCGAAGGCCTCCGCCGCATTCAACCGGTTCAGGATGTATTTCTGTTGCGCGACAGTCGGTTTGACGTGCTTCTGCTCGACCCGCTCCTGAATCCACTGCAGCTGTTCGGTTTCCAGGATGTGGGTGTACTCCACACCGACGTGGCGGCAGTAGGCATCGCGCAGCACCGAGAGCACATCGCGCAGCTTCATCCGCTCCTGGCCGTGGAAACCCGCGACATCGAAGGTGCGGTCCAGGTCCCAGAGGGTGAGGCCGTGCTGGGTGACATCCAGGTCCGGGTGGCTGCGGAACTTGTCCTTGACCAGGCGCAGCGGATCGGTGTCGGCCATCAGGTGGCCGCGGTTGCGGTAGGCCGCGATCATCTCGAGCACGCGAGTGCTCTTGTCGACGCCGCGTTCCTTGACGTCCTTGCGCCAGCGCACCGGCTCGTACGGCACGCCGAGGCCGTGGAAGATCTCGTCGTAGAACTCGTCGCTGATCAGCAGGGTGTGGATGGTCCGCAGGAAGTCGCCGGATTCCGCGCCCTGGATGATGCGGTGGTCGTAGGTCGAGGTCAGGGTCATCAGCTTGCCGATGCCGAGTTCGTTGATGCGCTCGTCGCTCATGCCCTGGAATTCGGCCGGGTACTCCATCGCGCCCGCGCCGATGATGGCGCCCTGGCCCGGCATCAGCCGCGGCACCGAGTGCACGGTGCCGATGGTGCCCGGGTTGGTGAGCGAGATGGTGACACCGGTGAAGTCGTCGATGCCGAGCTTGCCGTCGCGGGCGCGGCGCACGATGTCCTCATAGGCGGTGTGGAACTGCCCGAAGGTCATGGTCTCGCAGCCCTTGATGGCCGCGACGACCAGCGAGCGGCTGCCGTCCTTACCCTGCAGGTCGATGGCGAGGCCGAGGTTGGTGTGCGCGGGAGTGACGGCGTTCGGCTTGCCGTCGATTTCGGCGAAGTGCCGGTTCAGATTCGGGAACGACTTGACCGCCTGCACGATCGCGTAGCCGAGTAGGTGGGTGAAGGAGATCTTGCCGCCGCGGGTGCGGGCCAGGTGGTTGTTGATCACCAGGCGGTTGTCGATCATCAGCTTCGCCGGAATGGCGCGCACGCTGGTCGCGGTCGGGATCGCCAGCGAAGCGGACATGTTCTTGACCACGGCGGCGGCCGGGCCGCGCAGGATCTTCGCCTCGTCGGTCGCGGTATCGGCCGGCTTCGGCGCGCCGGAGGTGGGCGCGGCATTCGAGGTCGGCGCGGGCGTCGTCTGCGGTGCGCGGGAGGTAGGCTTCGCGGGCGCGGGAGGCTTGGGTGCGGCGGGCGCGGGCGCCGCCGGGGCGGGCGCCGCTGCGGCCGGGGCGGCGTTCACCGGCGCGGGGGCGGGCGCCGGGTTGGCCACCTGCGCGGGCGCGGCGCTGTTACCAGTATCACCCGCGACTTCGGGCGTGTAATCGGCGAGGAACTCATGCCAACTTTCATCGACGGAGGATGGATCCTGTTTGTATTTTTGATACATCTCATCGACTAACCACTGGTTCTGTCCGAACTGGGAAGTTGAGCTTCTCACAGCAGGTGTTCGCCTCATTTCGTTCTTCGCGCTGCGACGTTTGTGACGTGCTCGGCACCGGTATCAGTGGATGCGCGCCGATGCGCCCTCTCTGAGGATAGGCCCAGCAGCAAATCAGTGGACCGACCGACCACCGGACAACCCCGATCCCAATGATGACGACCCGTCCTCACTCGAGAATATTCCCCCCGTTTCGCTGGCCGCCGCCCAGAGTTGGGCATAGCGGCCTCCGGCCGCCAGCAGCTCGTCGTGCGGCCCTATTTCGGCGATTCGTCCACTCTCGACGACCGCGATTCGATCGGCTCGCGCGGCGGTGCCCAGCCGGTGCGCCACCACGACGGTGGTCCGGCCGCGAGTCAGCGATCGGCTTGCCACCAGGACCGACGCCTCGGTCTCCGGATCGAGGGTGGCGGTGGCCTCGTCGAGTAGCAATAGATCCGGGTGGACGAGTTGGGCTCTGGCGAGTGCGATCAGTTGGCGTTGTCCGGCCGAGAGTCCGCGGCCGCGCTCACCGATCGGATGACGCATGCCCTGCGGTAGCGCGGCGATCATGTCGGCGGCACCGACGGCGGTGGCGGCCGCCGCGATCTCCGCTTCGGTCGCGCAAGGTTTCCCGAATGCGATGTTGCTGGCGACGTCGCCGGTAAAGAGGTGAGCTTCCTGGGGGACGATGCCGAGCCGGGCGCGATAGTCGGTGAGGCGGTAATCGCGGATGTCGACGCCGTCGACCGCGATCGCACCCGGGTCGTCGCCGCGGGGCAGGTCGTAGAGACGGGCCAGCAACTTGACGATGGTCGACTTGCCCGCGCCCGTCGGTCCGACCAAGGCCAGTGTGGATCCGGCGGGGATCCGCAGCGACACTCCGTCGAGCGCGGGCTTATCGGTGCTCGGATAGCGGAATCGGATGTCGTCGAGGACGACTTCGCCGCGCAATCCGTTGTCGATCGCGATCGCGTCCGGTGGATCGGCGGCGATCGAGGACGGGGTGCCCAGCAGGTCGCCGATGCGGCGCAGGCCGACGCGAGCCTGCTGGTAGCCGTCGAAAACCTGGGACAACTGCAGGATCGGGCCGAAGAGCAGCTGCAGGTAGAGCACGAAGGCGATGAGTGTGCCCGCGGTCGTCGCATCATCGGCGACCTCACGTGCGCCGAAGTACACGACCGCGGCCAACGCCAGATCCGCCCACGCGATGACGCTTGCGAAGTACATGGCGATCGCCCGCTGGGCGCGCATCCGGCTGACCCGGTAGCGATCGGAGTATTCGGCGAAACGGCGGGCGGCGACCGGCTCGTGCCGGTTGGCCTGGACGGCGCGCAGTCCGGCGACATTCTCTTGGAAATCGGCGTTGACGGTCGAGACGTGTTCGCGCGAGACGGTGTACGCGGTGGACGAGACGCGGCGGAACAACGCCGTGGCCACCAGCAGCGGCGGCAATGCGATCAGCACCACGGCGGCCAGCGAGACATCGATGACCAGCAAGGCGACCGCGATACCGACCAGGGTGAGTACGCCGATCAGGGTGCCCGCGACGCCGGTTTGCAGGAAGGTCGACAGGGCGTCAACGTCGGTGGTCATGCGGGTCATGATGCGACCGGACAGCTCGCGCTCGTAGTAGTCCAAGCCCAGCCGCTGCAGATGGGCGTAGCTGCGCACGCGCAGGCCGTAGAGGACGCGTTCGCCGGTGCGGGCAGTGAGTACGGTGCTCGACGCGCCGACCGCGAATCCGAGTACCACCAGGACCGCGCCGAGCCCGCCCGCCCGGGCCAGTGCGGTCGAGTCGTGGTCGCTGACACCGGAATCGATGGCATAGCGCACGATCGGTGGGAAGGCGACGCCGATGAGGGTGTCCAGCGCGAGCAGGGCGATGACGGTCAGAAGCAACCAGCGCACCGGGCGTAGCAGGCGAGGGAGTCGGAATTCGGGATCCGGTTGACGCAGTTGTTCGTCGTCCACGCCAGGTTGTTCGGTTGCCGGTGGCAGACGTTCGATGGTGCGGCGCAATTCGGGGGTTTCGCTGAGATCGGCCGCCGCGCTGGAGAATCCGCCCGGCCGGCTGGTGGGTGCTGTGGCGCGGCGGAAACCGGTAGTGGTGGCCCCGGGGCCACGTGCGGTGGTGTGCCCGAGACCGGCTGTCTCGGGGGCAGCGACGACCAGGGCGGATTCCTCGGCCGCGAAGGATACCGGGCCGGGGAGCCGGATCACCCGATCCGCGTGGGCCAGTGTGGATTCCCGATGCGCCAGGATCAGTGTGGTACGTCCGCCCGCATCGGGCAGTTTGTCGAAGATGGCCGCCTCGGTCACCGCATCGACCGCGGAGGTCGCGTCGTCGAGCACGAGAATCCGTGGCCGCGCCAATAGTGTTCGGGCCAAGGCTATTCGCTGCCGCTGCCCGCCGGACAGCGTCAATCCGCGTTCGCCGACCACGGTGTCGTAGCCGTCGGGAAGTTCGGTGATGAACTCGTCGGCGGCGGCAAGCTTTGCGGCATAGCGGATTTCGGCATCGGTTGCCGCCGGACGGCCGAGCGCGATATTCGCGGCGATGGTGGCGCTGAACAGGAACGGGTCGTCGAACACCACCCCGACGGCGCTGCGGAGATCGGACGCGCGCAGGTCGGCGATATCGACAGCGCCGTTGTCGGCGAATTCCGAAGTGGTGGTCGGGGCTCCGAACAGACCGATGGTGCCGGAATCCGGGGCGTAGAAGCGGGGAAGAAGCAGTGCCAGCGTCGACTTGCCCGAGCCCGCGGGCCCGATGATGGCGACGGTTTCGCCCGGCTGCACGGTCAGGTCGAGATCGCGCAGGATGGGCTGGTCGGGGTCGAATCCAAAAGTCAGGGAATCGATGTCGATGCCCAGCGGCCCATCGGGGAGTTCCGCCGGAGCGGGCGGGTCGGCGATTTCCGGTGCGGCATCGATGACCTGGTAGACGCGCTCGGCGGCGGCCCTGGTCAGCTGGGCCATGATCACCACCGACGACATGGTTCGGGTGGTGATTGTCATCGTGGTGACATAGGCGGAGAAAGCGAGGAAGGTGCCGATACCGATCGCGCCGTGCAAGGCGAGCAGTCCGCCGACAACGATCACCGCGACCAGCCCGGCCTGCGGAATCGTGGTCACCACGGGTGCGAAGCGGGCATTGATCACGGCGGCGCGCATGCGCTCGGCATAGAGGACGCGTCCGTGCTGCTCCAGCACGCGCACCATCCGAGCCTCCTGGCCGAAGCCCTTGACCACCCGCACGCCGGTGACGGTCTCTTCGACATGCTGTGCCACCTCGGCGGCGCGCTGCTGTGCCGACCACGTCGCCGCGTACAGGCGCGGCCGCATCCGGTACACCAGCGCCGCGATTGCCGGGACAACCAGCAGTGCGACGGCGGCCAGCGGCGGCGACAGCCACATCATGACCGCGGCGGCCAACAGGAACTCCAGCAATGCCAACCCGGACAGCGGGGTCATCGCCAACAGGCCCTGCACCAACTGCAGATCCGTGATCGAACGTGACACCACCTGTCCGGTGCGCAGCGCGTCCTGCCCGACACCGTCCAGTCGTTGCAGCGAGGCGAGCAGGCGGATACGCAGCGCGTGCTGCACATCGAGGGATAGCCGTCCGGCCAATATGCGGCGCCCGAACGCCGCCCAGAAACGGCCGAATGCCACCAGGACGAGCAGGGCCGCGATGGTGCCGATGACGGAGGTGTCACCGACTCCGGCCGCATCGACCGCCCGCTTGGTGAGCAGCGGCGCCGAGATCTCGACCAGTGCTCCGGCGGCCAACGCGATCGCGATGCCCGTGACCGTTCCCGGGTGGTTGCGGCACTCGGTCCACAGCCTGCGCATCCAACCCATATCGCGCTCGGTCATTTCCGCTGCTCACCCCGTATTGTCGTCCTGATATCGAACGGTAATGACACGCGCCGCACCGGTATTTGTTCCCTGCGGCCGGGGTCGGATCAGATATCGCGGGTGCGCAGCAACCACCAGGCCGCGCCCCCGGCGGCGATCGTCCAGAGGATGAGGACCACCAGGGCGGCGGGGGTGGGGGCGAGGAAGTCACTGTCCTTGAAGGAACCGACGGCGACGGTGCTGATGGTGGCGGAGCCGGGCAGGACGGTGACCACCCCGGCGAAGCCGATGGCCTTGGCGACGACCCAGATCAACGGTTCGATGATCACCAGCCAGCCGAGCATCGCCACGACCGCGGTGGTGGAGCCGCGTAGCAGCAATCCTAGACCGGCGCCGATCACGGACCAGCAGACCGCGGCGAGCAGGCCGCCGCCGAGGACAGCGAGTAAGTGCAGCCCGAAGGCGAATTTGCCGCGGCCGAAACCGAGCAGGCAGGCGAAGGCGATGAGTTCGACGACGAAGGTCGCCACCAGCGCGAAGCCCGCGGTGGCGAGGAACTTCGCGGCGGCGAGACGGTCTCGGTCGGCGGTGAACAGGGCGGTGGATGACATTGTCGCGTAACGGTATTCGGCACCGGCACCGGTCGCGCCGAAAGCGCCGGCCAGCACGATCGCGGCCGCTAGACCGATATATAGCCCGATGGTCGCGGTGCCCGTTGCCGGATTGGATTTCGGATCGGCGGGTCCGGCGAGCAGTGCGCTCAGCATGCTCGCGACGACGGCTATCGCGGGGATGAGGGCGGCGAGGATTCGGCTGGCGCGCAGCGTGGTGACCTTGCGGACCTCGGAGTTGACGGCCGGAACAAGCTCCGGTGGCAGAACGGTGATCATCGTGGAATCCCGTTGGGGTTCGGTTGGTACGGTGCGATCCCGGCGTAGGGGGCGGGCTGGGGCGGGCGGGCCGGTTTGAGCAATGAAGCGAGTACGCGGTCCGGATGGATCTGGTCGGCGGTGATGTGGTCCACGCGCACACCGGCTGCTGCCGCCGCCGCGCGGATCTGCGTTTCGGTCGCCTCGGCAACGGCTAGGCGACCGTCGGGACGGATCACCGCATCGGTGAAGCCCTGTGCGGCCAACATGGTCGCGAGCGCGATCGGTGTCGAGGCGGCGACGACCAGACGATCGGGGTGGCCGCGCCGAAGTCGGGCAGGCGTGCCCTGATACACCACCGAACCCTCGCTCACGACAATGACGTTGTCCGCCATCGGAATCACGTTCGCCAGGCTCTGGCTGGACAGCAGGGCCGAACCGCCGCGGCGGGCGTGCCGCCGTAGGAAGTCCGCCAGCCAGGCGCGTTCGGCCGCATCGAGACCGGCCAAGGGCTCGTCCAGAATCAGTAGCTGCGGATCGCCGAGCAACGCGGTCGCCAGGGCCAGCCGGGTCTGTGATCCGTCCGACAGTTCGCCCGCCCGTGTCGTCGCGAATTCGCCGAGGCCGACCAGCTGGATCACCTCGGCGACTCGTGCGTCCTCGACTCCTGCGGCCGCCGCATAGACCAGCAGATGATCCCGGGCGCTGCGTGCCGGATGCAGCCCACGCGGCTGCGACATGCCGCCGACGACCACCGCGGATCCGTCGCGCCGCCGGGAGCCCGGCCCGCCGACCGCGGCGGTTCCGGAGGTCGGCTGGAGCAGACCGAGCAGGATCCGCAGAATCGTGGTCTTACCCGCGCCCGCCGGACCCACCAGGGCGGCGGTGGTCCCGGACGGCACGGTGAAGCTCACGTTTTCGACCGCGGTGACCAGGTCGTAGCGCTTGGTCAGGCCGCGGACAGCGAAGGCGAGCGGTCGGCCCGCGCTCATCGTGGCGTGGTCGGGGGTTGCGGCTTGGCCGGATCCAGGGCGGGCAGCGGATCGGAGTCGATGACCAGCTGCCGATCGGCGGGCCAGGTCACCGGCGCGGGGCCGAATGCCTTGTGCGCGTTGTTGATCGTGGTCTTACCGAGCGCCCGGTTGCCGACGCCGCCGATCACCGCGCCGATACCGGCGGGCACCACCTTGCCCGCCATCAATGCGGCCCGCTTGGTGATGAAGCGGATGATGAACCGCTTGAGCAGCGAATCGTTCATGCTCGCCAGGCCCGGAATCCTATTGGCGAACAGCGTGCCCCAGTTCTTCGCCGAATGACCGACCGTCTTCTCGACGATCTCCATCCCGCTCTCACCGAGCACGACCGCCAGCACCAGCGCCCGACGCGTCTCTTTGTCCTCGGGGGCGATGTCGTGCACGGCCGCGACAGCCAGTGTGAATACCGCGGACGCCTCCATGAAGAAGGTGGTCTCGGCACCGACCGCCGCGAGCGCCGCGATGGTACCGACCCCCGGCACCGCGGCCGTCGCGCCGACCGCACCGCCGCTGCTGGTGACCGCGAGCAGGTACTGATTCGCCAGCCGCTCGATGATCTGCGCGGGACTCTCCGACGGATGCGAACGGCGCACCCGGTCCACGTACTTGGCGACCGCGGGCGCCTGCAGGCGGGACCCGGTATCGAGTAGCTGGACCACCGTCTTCTCGAACGTGCCCTTGAACACGGCGATATCCTCCTGTTCCGCCCGTACGCAACGACCTTATTGCAACGACTACCGTCAACTCGTCATGACAACGATGTGGCCGGCCGGCCGGGTTCCCGGTGTGGCGGTTCGATCACGCCGGTTCGCCCAGCACAGGCACCGTTTCCGTGGGCGGCGGTGGCGGCGGCGGGGTGCCGTCGCCGAATGGTCTGCCGCCCAGCGCTTCTCGGCCGTGCGGGGTCAGCCAGTCGGCCAGCTCCGGCCCCTTGGGCACGATCTGGGTCGGGTTGATATCGGCGTGCACCACGTAGTAGTGCGCCTTGATCTGGTCGAAATCGACGGTGTCACCGAATCCGGGTGTCTGGTAGAGATCGCGGGCATAGGCCCAGAGCACCGGCATTTCGGTCAGCTTGGAGCGGTTGGTCTTGAAATGGCCGTGATAGACCGGATCGAAGCGGACCAGTGTGGTGAACAGCCGTACATCGGCCTCGGTAATGGTGTCGCCCACCAGGTAGCGCTGGGTGGTGAGGCGTTCTGAGAGCTGATCCAACCGGGCGAAGAGTCGATCGTAGGCCGCCTCGTACGCGTCCTGCGTGCCGGCGAATCCGCACCGGTAGACGCCGTTGTTGACATCCCGGAAGACGGCCAGGTTCAGCTCGTCGATCTCGGCGCGCAGCTCCTGCGGATACAGCCGCGGCGCGCCGGGGCGATGGAATGCGGTCCATTCGGTGGCGAAGTCGAGGGTGATCTGCGCGTAGTCGTTGGTCACCACCTGTCCGGTCGGGACGTCCACGACCGCGGGCACCGTGATGCCGCGCGGATAGTCCGGGAATCGCGCGAGGTAGGCATCACGTAACCGGGGAATGCCGAGCACCGGATCCACCCCGCCGGGATCCAGATCGAAGGTCCAGCTCAGCCTGTCGTGCGTCGGCCCGCACAACCCGAGCGATATGACATCTTCGAGCCCCAGCAACCTGCGCACGATCAGCGTGCGGTTGGCCCACGGACAGGCCCGCGCCGCGACCAGCCGATACCGGCCCGCTTCGACGGGATACCCGTCGCGGCCATCGGCAGTAACGCGTGTGGTGATGTAATTCGTATCCCGCTTGAACTCACCGGCTTCGACGTAGGAGCCGTTTTCCGATACCGCCTTGGTCACTCGCCTAGTCTGGCAGATCTACGCCCCGGAGATGGCAACCGGCGGAGCCGACGGAGTGGGTGAGCCTAGTCTTGCCGAATGAGCGATACGAAGGCCACCAGGCTGATCCGGGAAACCACCGACGGCGGCGCCGAGGTCGCGACCCTCACCCTGGCCAATCCGCCGCTGAATCTGTTCGACCAGTCGATGTTCGACGCGCTCATCGAGGATCTCGCCGAGCTATCGGTCGACCCGCCGCGCGCGGTGCTGCTGCGGGCCGAGGGCAAGCTGGTCTCGGGCGGCGTCGACGTGCACGTCTTCGATGGCTTGACGGTCGAGCAGGGCGCCCAGCTGTGGCGCACCCAGTTCGCGCAGATCATCCATCCGCTGGAGGCGCTGCCGTGTCCCGTGGTCTTCGCCGCGCACGGCCTCACCCTGACCGCCGCCTTCGAAATGGCCCTGGCCTGCGACATCATCTTGGCCGCACCGAGGGCGAAATTCGGTCTCGTGGAGACGGTCGTCGGCCTGACGCCGTCGATGGGTGGTCCACAGCGACTGGCCGAGCGTGCCGGCTCGGGCCGCGCCCGCGAATTCGTGATGACCGGTGACCTTTACGATGCCGCGACCATGGCCGAATGGGGCGTGGTCAACGCCATCCACGACGATGTCGACGCCGCCGCAAGGGAATTGACCAATCGGCTGGCCCAGGGCCCGACCCTGGCGCATGCCGCGACCAAACAGATCATCGAGGCGTGGCGCTCCGGCGGTGTCGCGCACGCGGACTCGGTGACCCCGCAGGTGTCCGGTGCGCTGTTCGACACCGCGGATCTGCGCGGCGCGGTGCGCAGCTTCCTGGAGGTCGGACCGGGAAAGGCGACCTACACCGGTCGATGACGGCCCTGACGCGTTCCACGCCTATCCCAGCGAAAGTGTGACTCGCGTCATATAGTCGCAGTAGCCTGCAGGCTCGAGGCGCGTGCGGAGGACCCATGTCGCAGTTTTTGGTCGAGTATCCACTCAACCGTCCGCGTGCTTGCGATGCGCCGCTGGCCCGCGGCGCCGATGGCGTGCTGCGCTACGGCAACCTCACCCCCGCGCTGACCGAGCTACTGGATCTGCAGGTGCACGCCTTCTCGACCAGGGAAGCAGTGGTGGAGATAGGCGGCCCTCGGCTGAGTTACCGGGAACTGTGGCACTGCGCATCCCGCATCGCGGGGGGCCTGCAGGAGCACGGCATCGGCTATGGCGACCGGGTCGCCATCCACCTGCCGACGGGCGTGCGCTGGGTACAGGCCTTCCTCGGGGCGCTGCTCAGCGGCGCGGTTCCGGTTCTGGTGTACGACGGTCTGCCCGCTGCGGTGGCCGAGCGGGTGATCGCCGACAGCAGTACCGATTTCGTGCTCGGCGGCGCCAGCGACGAACTGCCCGACGGCGCCGCCTTCATCGATGATGGTGCGGCCCTGAATGATCTGGCACTGCTCTGCTACACCAGTGGCACCGGACCCTGTCCGGCCAATCCCACCGTCGCGCCCAAGGGTGTCGAACTGACCAACGAAAATCTGCTCTCGGCAATCCGTTCCGTCGTCGCGGCGCTGGATCTACCGACCGATGGGCTGCGCAATCTGGTGCTGTTACCGCTGGCGCATGCGAGTGGCTGCGTGGACCAACTGCTGCCGACCTTCGCGGTCGGCGGCACCGTCGTCCTCGCGTCGGATAGTCGCAGTCTCGCGGAAACCATTGTCTCCGAACGGATCGATATGGTTTCCGCGACACCGCGCATCTTCGCTCGCCTGCTGCCCGAACTCGCGGCGCTGCGAACCGACGGACTGCGTACCGAGGGCATCGTCCGGGTCAGCAATGCGGGCCATCGGGCCGAACGTGCCGCCGACCCCGCGGATCTGACCGCCACCCTGCGCAACATATTCCCGGCCGCGCGACAGTGGTCGGTCTGGGGAGCGACCGAAACCAGTGGCATCGGCCTGGTCGTCGACGACGACACCGATACCGCGTCCGGCGCGGATCCGGTGCTCGGATTTCCCTTCGGCGGTACCGAATTGGCGCTGTGGGGGCCGCGGGCGCAGATAGGATACGGCGAATTGCTGTGTCGTGGACCGAATGTCACCCAGCGCTACTGGAACGATCCGGAGACCACCGCGGATCGCTTCACCGGAAGTTGGTTTCACACCGGCGATCAGGTCAGTATCGCTGCCGATGGTCTGGTGCGACGGGAGCGGGCGCAGGCGGGGTGACTCACTCGAGCAGGCGATCGCGCAGCCGCGCGCGTAGGTCCGCGGTGAATCCGATGACGGTCAAGTAGGTCTCGAAATCGCCGTGGATTTCGTGTACGGCATCCGTCGCGATGCGCATGTAATCCTCGCGGACACCGAGGACATCGATGGAAAATTCCACGCCCGCACTGAGTTTCGACGCCATCATGGTGCGCAGGGCGGGCACGGCGTCGTTGCTGGCCAGGAAGTCGGCGAGCACATCGGCCTCGCCGACCGCGACCGCGCGCAGCAGGGTCGCGATCGCCCAGCCGGTGCGGTCCTTACCGGCCGCACAGTGCACCAGCACCGCGCCCTCGCCATCGGCGATCGTCTCGGCGATGGTGATGATCGCGGCATTGGCCTCGGGCCGGGCCGGGAAGTAGCGGTAGACCTCGAGCATGTGCGTGAACGCGTTGTCGGTCTGCGCTTCGTGCGGCGGCGCCGCGGCCATTCCAGAGTCGAACGGTGTGACATTCAGTCGCACGCCGTCGGGCAGATTGTCGTGGCCGATGTGCTCGATCTCGCGCGGTCCGCGCAGGTCGAAAACATCGGTGACGCCGAGTTCGCGCAGGATCGCGTGTCCGGGCAGATCGAGGCCGCTCAGCTGGGCTGAGCGCAGCAGCACACCAGGGCGGATCCGCGCGCCGTCGACGGTCCGCAGCCCTGCGAGATCGCGGAAGTTGAAGGTGCCGGTCAGATAGAACTGGTCAGCGGGGGGTGAGAGAGTCACCGGTCCAGGCTAGCCAAGGCCACGATGTCGGCACGGTACGGATCGCGGATCGAATACGGAACCGCCGGCTGTCCGGTTTGCGAGGGTGTTTGTGTGTGATGCGCCACAGGAGACGGAGGCGGCAGGGGCTCGGGCCGTAGTCTGGTCAATGGTCTTCTCGCGTGGGGCGCACACGAGAGTGGCGCCGGGGGAGGCGATTCCGGTTGGACGCCGGTCGATTGCGGCGGTATTCCGTTTGGGTAACAAAACATTCTTCCAGTCTGGAAACACCGGCTGAACCCGTTCTTAAACCCCGAAAACCCTCTACCATTGGTGAATGTTGGACTGGGCATCCAGGAAATTCCCTAGCGGGGGATTCGTGAGAGCCGCCTGTCGTGTTCAGCGAGCCGCGCCAACGAAGGTGCGCGAGTTCTTTCCTCGAGGGAGTCGTCGTTGAGCGTACGTGGAGAAATAGCGACGGTTCGGCTGCGGCCGACCATTTGCGAGGCCGTCGAGAAGGCCGCCGCCTCGCTCGATTTCACCGGAGTGCGAGCACTTCGGGTGCTGCTGCATGCCGGGGTGAGCGCGTACTGGCCGCTGGTCAAGGCGGCTCCGGCTCGGCAGGCTCGCAGGTACGAGGCGACCGCGCATCTGCTGGCCGAACGGTGGGAAGCGCAGACCGAATGTGTCGGCGACCCGACAGCAGCGGCCTTGTTCCGCGAGATGGACTCCGAGGTCGCGAGCTTCCTGGACCTCTGCGCCGCCCGGTCGGGGGCGCAGTGGCTGGAGCCGGTGGACGCCATCGCGGCCTACGCGGTCTCGGTACTGCAGGGCGCGGTCCTGCGCTGGCTCGCCGATTGCAATGACGAAACGATGCTGGTAGTGCTCGACGACCTGGTCAGCAGCCTGGCCACCCGGGCCGTCGAAGTCTGATCCGCGCAGTACTGGACGTTTGACCAGCTTGATGGTTGAGTGGGCGGGTGACCCTCACGTCGCCGATCGTCGCACTGCATGCGGCCACCGCCGAGCTGGCCCCGCCGCTGGCCGCCCTCGATCTGACCGCGCTGCGTGCCAATGCCGCTGACCTGGTCCGACGCGCGGGTGGGGTGCCCATTCGGGTGGCGAGTAAGTCGGTGCGCTGCCGCACGGTGCTCGAGGAGTTGCTCGGTATCGGGCTCACCGCGTCCGGTGGGTTCGCGGGCATCATGTCCTATTCGTTGGCGGAGGCCATCTGGCTGGTCCGCCTCGGCGCCCGCGATGTGCTGCTCGGCTATCCGACCGTCGATCGCGCGGCACTCGCCGAACTCGCCACCGATGACACTCTGCGCCAATCCATTACGTTGATGGTCGACGATGTCGCGCAGCTGGATCTGATCCGCGCCGCGGTCGGTACCGATCTGGTGCGGCCGCGGATCTGCCTGGATGTGGATGCCTCGCTACGAATCGGACCGCTGCACTTGGGTGTTCGGCGCTCGCCGGTGCGCACCCCCGAACAGGCCGCCGTGCTCGCGCGCGAGGCGGTGCGACGTGGATTCGACGTCGTCGGCGTGATGACCTATGAGGCGCAGATCGCCGGGCTGCCCGACGCCGATATCGCGGTGCGCCTGGTGAAACGGGCCTCGGCGGCCGATATCGGCAAGCGGCGCGGGCGAGTTCTGGATGCGGTGCGTTCGGTGGTCGGCAAGGTGGAGATCGTCAATAGCGGTGGCTCCGGATCCATCGAGGTCAGCATCGCCGATCCGGATGTCACCGAGGTGACCGCGGGCTCCGGGCTGTATGTGCCGACACTGTTCGATCACTACCGCGCTTTCACCCCGCGCCCCGCGCTGTTCTTCGCCACATCGGTGCTGCGCAAGCCGACACCGTCCATCGCAACGGTTTTCGCGGGCGGCTACATCGCCTCCGGTCCGGCCGGGGCCTCGCGGATGCCGAAGCCGGTGTGGCCCACCGGATTGAAGCTGCTCGGCACCGAGGGGGCGGGTGAAGTGCAGACGCCCTTGTCCGGGGCCGCCGAACTGCGGATCGGGGATCGGGTGTGGTTCCGGCATGCCAAGGCCGGGGAGTTGTGCGAGCGGTTCGGCCACATCCACCTGGTCGATGGCGACGGCACGCGGACGATGGTGCCCACTTATCGCGGTGAAGGTAACTGCTTCGGCTGAGCACTGCCCATTGCGAATTGCGGGGCATCGCAATGGCGATTTGCAAGAGCGAATTCCATAAAAAAGAACCAACCGGTTCGAACTGAATATTTCGGTCATCAGCTGAACAAACGCTGAAAGCGATATTCACCCGAGTCGTAGGAATGTCGCCAGATCCGACAGATCGTCCGGTGTACTCGGCAGATATTCAGTGAGCAGTGGGGATCGAATGATGACGGCCTTCCACATGGCCCGGCACAGCGTCGCCTGAACCAGACTGCGCGACAGCAGGAATCGCATCCCGTAGGGCGCGTCGGCGGGGCTGGAAGTGGTCATCGACGTGAGCACCACCGCCGCCTCCCGGCCGCGGAAGCGCTCGGCGGTGCCGACCAGCACATCCTCGATCTTGGCCCGGGCCAGCAACGTTCGGATCAGGCCGACCTGGGCGCTGTAGGGCGCGACCACGAGAATATCGTGCGGATGGAGCCGTCGCGTCATCGCACCGGTCGTCCACGAAACCCCGAGCAGCGCGCGCACCCGGCGCACCACCTCGCGGGCCTCGGCCACCGATTCGGTCGAATTGCCGGTGTGCGCCACCAGCACCGTCTCCACCCCCGGTTCGACACCCTCCAACTTCCGTGCGAGCGTAACGGTTTCGTTGGAGCGCAGGCGGTTGTCGTAGTACAGCCGGGAGATCGGATCGCAGACGCGAGGATGCATCCGCCAAGTGCGGTCCAGGAAGTAGCCGCGGTCGGCGGGCAGCGTCCGGCGGCCCTCGGTGAGCCAGCCGAGCACCGATTCGTCGACCGGCTCCGGATGCGCGCCGCGCGCCGCGGACGGTGCCGAATCGCCGAGCAACAGCAGATTGCGCGCACTCACCGCGACCGCGACGGTATCGGCCAGCGGGAAGCAGCCCGCATCGGCGATCACCAGCAGGTCCAGACTGTCGCCGGGGACCACCTCGTCATCGGCGAAATCGGCCGGTACGCCACCGACTACGCAGCCGTTGACCGCATTGTCCAGGAACCGCGGATAGCGTGTGCCGTCGATCACCGACCACTCCGGCGCCACCGCCACGGCATCCTTCTTGGCCACCAGTTCCGGTAGCACCCCCATCGCGACGATTATGTCGAGCAGGCTCTCCACCGTCGAATGCGTCCGCGCGACAACGCCGACGCGCCACTTGTGCCGCGTGACCAGACGTTCGATCGACCTGGCGATGGTGGAGGTCTTACCGGTGCCCGACGGCCCCTGCACCGCGAGATAGGAATCGTCGAGGTCGCGCAGTGCGGCCGTGACGGCCGCCGCGTGGTCACCGTGCACATCCGGTAGCCGTTCGGCCCGTCGTAGGCGCGGAGGGCGGCGGGCGAGGATGTCGAAGACCGCGCCCGCGGGTATCCCCGGTAGTGCCATCAGGAGTTGCTGGGCGGCGAATTCGACCGCGGTCTCGATATTCTCGTCCCAAGCGGGCAGACCGGGGGCGATCGCGATCGGCAGCTCGTCGTAGGGTTCGCAGCCGTGCGGCAGTAATTCCTCCAGCCGCACGATGTCATCGAAGTTCGCGTCCACCGCGCAGCCGAGCACGGTCGCGGTCGCGGTCGCGCGCCGGCCGACGGCGGTGATCATCCCGGCGGCGACCGGCTGATCGTAGAAGGTGTACACGGCGGTGCCCGGCGTCAGCGTCGTGCCGGTCGCGGCGCCGCCCGCGGTATCGCTACCGCCCCAGCCGATGCCGATTCGCCCGGTCAGCGTCAGGTATCGGCGCATGGTCGGCTGATGCGGGCTGCGATGCCATTTGGTGTCGACCGTGCCCCAATCGGCCACCAATACGCCTGGCGCGTCGGCCCATTCGTCGACCGGATGACTGAGCCGGTCGGCATGTGCCAACCACAGCGGCTGGCGTTCGCGCCGGTGATAACCGAGTGCCGCCGCCATCAATGCCGCAGGATGGCATGGCTCATCCTGTGCCGCCGCGAATTCCGCGAGTGCGGCCTCGAGCGACGACGGCCGCGTCGGTGGCAGCGGATCCGGCTCCTCCGGGCTCGGCACCAGACACCACGAACTGGCCTGATCCAGCAGCACCGCATCCGCGCCCACGCGTCGTTCGGCCACCCGGTCCAGCAGCCAGTCGCGTAGCCGCAGCACGGTGACGCAATCGCGTTCCTGGCCCGCGGTATTCGGTAGCAGCCGCCGCAGCCGGCCCAGCCGATAGGAGCGTTCCCCGATCAGCAGGGCATTGCGCACGATCGGATACAGGTCGACGAGCACACCGGCCTGCAGCAGATCCTCGACCGTCTCCGCGCCGACCCCGTACCGGCCGCTCCACCGCAGCAGCGCCGAGCGCACGCCGGAGGTGTAGTGGTACACGCGCATATCCGGATACATCCGGAGCTGTTGAGCCACGAAGTCGAGCACCTCGGCCAAGGCGCGCCGCTGTCCGGTCGCCTCGTCGGCGATATCGGTCATTGCCCGATACGGTGCGGGAGCCGCGCCGAAGGGGGCACGGAAGGCCAGCTGGACCGTGCCGTTACCGCCCACCTCTATACCGAGCAGCCGACCCGATGGCCCCTCCTCGATGGTGAGTGCGAGATCGCCCGGTGACGGTGGCGGCAGCGCGCCCAATGCGATCGCGTCGACCAGCGTATGGGTCGGTTGTCCGGAAGCCTCACGGCGCAGCTGGATTTCGGCTTGGCGACGCAGTGCGGCGAAGGTGCGCGGCGGCAGGCCGGGCACGGTGGCGGTGCGGCTCGCCAGCCGGTCGATGGTGCTCACCTCGGCCTCGCGCAATCTGGCCCGCGCCGAGCGCGGCATACCGGCCACCAGCAGCAGATCGCGGGCCCCAGCGATCGCGCAGGTGCATGTCGGGCAGTGGCCGCAGGCCAGATAACGCGGATCGCCCCACTGCACGGGTAGCAATTCGCTCAGTTTGTCTTCCAGGATCCGCTCCACCCGGTCGCGCCGAGCCAGATACACCGGCAGCAGATCAGTGAGCGCGAAGGTCTCGCTGTCCTCGTCCAGGTACAACCGGACCAGGGGAGCGGTGAGCGCGCCGCTGCTGTCCACAGCGTGGGCGCACGCGGCGAGTTCGAGTGCCGCATCGATCCGATCCGGTGGACCCGCCGCGGTGCCGTGCACGGTGTAGCGCACCCGATGTCCGGCCCGCACCAGGAAATCGCCGGTACAGGCGAATTTTCCGTCGAAGAAGGTGGCACCGTGGATGACATGCGCACCGGCCCGCAGCGCCGCTACGGTCTCGGCGTTGGCGGCCCGCAGCGCGGCGATGTATTCGTGGGGGTCGGCGGCCGGATCGTATTCGGCGCAATGGATTTCCACCATCCGACTGCCATACCGATCACGGAAGTCCGCGAGCCTGCGTGCGCGCGCACCGTCGAATGCGCTGCGCGACGCATGATCCGGTACCACATCCGCCGTGCCCGCGATAGTGCCCAGTTCGGTATCGAGGGCACGCAGCAACTCGAATTCACAGTGCGCCGCGCACACGAGGTCGACGGCGGAGCAGACGACACGATCACCGAACACGATCAAACGCGGCCTCCTGTGTCTTCGCCGGACACGGACGGCAACACCTTAGCTAAAGCATGTCGAGCGACTGTTATCCGAGTCGCAGACACCGCCCTTCTCAGGCGTCCTCACCTCGAGCCGTCGGTGCGGGTATGAACGATCGCTGCGCTGTAGCCGCAACCGCTGCGGTGCCATTGCTCTCAATCGAGTAGCGCGGTGACTTCGTCGTCCTCCAACTGATGGAAGTCGCGGTAGGCCATGCCGACGCCGCCGAGCGAGCGCGGAACCCATGGGCAGACCACCTCGTCCGACTCGACGGCCACCCGGCGCAACGCCTCTGTCGACGACACCGGCACCGCGACGACGATCCGCGTCGGTTGGTGCAGCTGGGCGACCCGGCAGGCGACGGTCACCGTCGCCCCGGTCGCCATGCCATCGTCCACGATCACGGTCGTGCGGCCGGAGATCGGGATCGGTTTGGCATCACCGCGCCACATCTCACGTCGGCGCTCGAGTTCAGCGCGTTCCACAGCCTCGATCTCGGCCAGCTGCTGCTGCGTTATCCCGGTGTGCGACAACACGTCCTGATTGAGGACCCGGATACCTTCCTCCCCGATCGCCCCCATCGCCAACTCGGGCTGCCACGGTACACCGAGCTTGCGGACCAGTAGGATGTCGAGATCGCCCCCGATGACCTCACGGACCGCGGCCGCCACCGGAACCCCGCCGCGGGGCAGTCCGAGCACCAGCGGTTGCATCGCACGCAGGTGGCCGAGTTCCAAACCCAGCGCGCGACCGGCCGCTGTCCGATCGGAGTAGATCATCCGAATTAACGCTACTCCGGTGTGTGCTCGGTGATCGAGAATCGCCGCAATGCCAGGCTGGGGTTTGCGCGGCGAACCGCGGCCAGCTGTTCGAGGTCAATATCCGCGGCGATAACACCGGGTTCGTCACCGAGTTCGGCAAGGATCACACCGGTCGGATCGACGATCATCGAGGCGCCCGCACCGCGCGGCGCGCATTGATCGGCGGCGGCCACGTACACGGTGTTCTCGATGGCACGCGCGCGCAGCAGCGTCGTCCACTGATCCACCTTCGCCGGGCCGGGAATCCACTGCGCGGGCAGGATCAGTACCTGCGCTCCGGCGGCCGCGACGCGACGGCAGCCTTCCGGGAAGCGCAGATCGAAACAGGTCTGTAAGCCGAAGGTCACAGCGCCGACCGTGAAGGTGGCCGGGTTCTCGATCGCACCCGCCTCCACGACATCGGATTCGAGATATCCGAACGCGTCGTAGAGATGCACCTTGCGGTACTTCGTCACCAGGTTCGCGTCGGGTCCGAGCACCACGAGGGTATTGCGGATCCGCCCCGCCTCCGGCGCCACCTGCTCGACGATGCCGGCGACCAGATACACCCCGAACTCGCGTGCGATATCGCCGAGGCGGGTGACGAACGGCCCGGTCAGCGGTTCGGCGACGGCCACGACCCGCTCGTCGAGCCGGGAGACGGCAAACATCGAGTATTCGGGTGCGACCACCACCTTCGCACCCCACTCGGCGGCGGCGCGAACGTCCGCGCGCAGGGCTTCGAGATTGGCCGAAGGCTCGGTCCCCGCCGCGAATTGGACCACCGCCACAGCCACTGCTGACGACCCCGGGTCGTGATGCGTGGGCACGCTTTCGGGTTGCATATGTCTCACCGTATTGGCCCGGTGGCCGAGACGACCACCGGGAGGCAGTAAACTCCTGGTCAATGAGTACCAATCAGGTCGACAGCGTTCCTGGCGACAACGACAGGGACAACGACGGCCCGACCTTCGCCGATCTCGGCATCGATGACCGCGTCCTCGCGGCGATCGCCGATGTGGGCTACGAGTCGCCGTCGCCCATCCAGGCGGCGACCATTCCGCCGCTGCTCGACGGCGCCGATGTGGTCGGGCTGGCCCAGACCGGCACCGGCAAAACCGCGGCATTCGCCATCCCGATCCTCATGGGTATCGAGGCGACCGGCAAACTTCCGCGCGCCCTGGTGCTGGCACCGACGCGTGAGCTCGCGATCCAGGTCGCCGAGGCATTCGGCCGCTACGCCATCCACATCCCTGGTCTACATGTGCTGCCGATCTACGGCGGCCAGGCCTACGGTGTGCAGCTGTCCGGCCTGCGCCGCGGCGCGCACGTCGTGGTCGGCACGCCGGGCCGGGTCATCGACCACCTGGAGAAGGGCACGCTCGACCTGTCGCAGCTGCAGTATCTGGTGCTGGACGAGGCCGACGAGATGCTGAAGATGGGGTTCCAGGAGGATGTCGAGCGCATCCTCGCCGACACCCCGCGCGAGAAGCAGGTCGCGCTGTTCTCCGCGACCATGCCCGCGGCGATCCGGAGTATCTCCAAGAAGTACCTACGCGAACCGGTCGAGATCACCGTCGAGTCGAAGACCTCGACCAATACCAACATCACCCAGCGCTGGGTGCAGGTATCCCATCAGCGCAAGCTCGACGCACTCACCCGAATCCTCGAGGTCGAGGCGTTCGAGGCGATGATCATCTTCGTGCGCACCAAGCAGGCCACCGAGGAACTGGCCGAAAAGTTGCGCTCGCGCGGTTTCTCCGCTGCGGCCATCAACGGCGATATCGCGCAGAACCAGCGTGAGCGCACCATCGGTCAACTAAAGTCCGGTGCGCTCGACATCCTGGTCGCCACCGATGTCGCCGCCCGCGGACTCGATGTGGATCGCATCTCGCATGTGGTCAACTACGACATTCCGCACGACACCGAGTCCTATGTGCACCGCATCGGTCGCACCGGCCGCGCCGGGCGCAGCGGTCAGGCGCTGCTGTTCGTCGCGCCGCGGGAACGTCATCTGCTCAAGTCGATCGAGCGCGCCACCCGGCATCCGCTGACCGAGATGCAGCTGCCCAGCGTCGATGACGTGAACACCCAGCGCGTCGCCAAATTCGGCGATTCGATCACCGAGAACCTCAGCTCGACGAATCTGGCGCTGTTCCGCAAGCTCATCGAGGATTACGAGCGCGAGCACAATATTCCGCTGGTGGATATTGCGGCGGCGCTGGCGGTCAGCGGTTATGACGGCGACAACTTCTTCATGGAGCCCGAGCCGGAGCCGGTGGAACGCCCGCAGCGCGAACGCCTGCCGCGCGGGGACCGGCCCGCCCGCCGGTTCGAGGGCGAGGATCGTGGCCCATCGCATCACCGCGGCACCGGTGCCGAATTGGCGACCTACCGGATCAGTGTCGGCAAGCGACACCGAGTGGTGCCCGGTGCGATCGTCGGCGCCATCGCCAATGAGGGCGGACTGCGCCGCAGCGATTTCGGCCACATCAGTATCCGGCCGGACCACAGCCTGGTCGAACTGCCCGCCGACCTATCCTCGGAGACGCTGGAAGCGTTGCGGCGCACCAGGATCAGCGGCCAGCTCATCCAGCTGCAGCTCGATTCCGGCCCCCCGAGCGGGCGTCCGTTCCGCGCCGGACCGCGCCGCGATCGCGACGGCGGCAAGCGACCGGAACGGCGTAAGCCACGCTCCTGAACCGATATCGGCGCTCGACTTCGGTGCTGCTTTTGCGGTGGCGCCGGGCGAGTTCGACCCAGCCTTCTACCTGAGTCGTCGCGCCTGTGCCGATTTCCATCGGCGCCTGCGACACGTGCAGGACCGATCCGCTCATGGGCAGTTACAAGCCGAATGCGCCGCCCTCGATGAGTATGAGCAGACCGATGCCGATGAGCACCACAGGTAGCAGGACGTGACCCCAGCGGCTCAGCGCACGGGCGATGACCGGGCGCGTGGCGAAGTACTTGCCCGCGAAGCACCACAATCCAACCAGGATGAGGAACACGATCGTGTACTCGCTCATGCCACCTGGGCCGGCGGTGGTGAAAACCGGGACATAGACACCGATGTTGTCGCCACCGTTAGCGAAGGTCACCGCTGCGACCTCCAGCGCGGCGGGCCCGTGCTGTTCGGCAGGGGGGTGGTCTTTGTTGTCGTTGTCGCGGTGGTTCTGCCACGCTTGCCCGGCGGCTTTGAGACCAAGGGCCAGGGGCAGCAGACCGAGGTAGGGAATGACAGGTTCGGGCAGGAAGGTCGCCCCGAATACGGCCGCGACGGCAACGGCGAGAATGGCGGCGAAGCCGAGGTACTGGCCGAGCACGATCCGCCGCGTGGAGTGGCGATGCGCGGCGCTTCGGGCGAAGAACAGCGCCAGCACGAGGATGTCATCGATGTTGGTGACGCTGAACAGTCCGGTCGCCTGACCAATGATGCGTGGGTCCACCGATGCTCGTCCTCTCGCCGGAGTGCTCCGGCGACCGTACCCGGCGTCGGGCGAATCCCGTCGATTGCGCATCGGTCGCATACCACGCGGTTGTTCAGTCGCTGGTCTTGGCAGCGGGGACACGGCCCAGGTTGCGATCGTCGAGTCGGTAGACGGTCGCCTGTGCGGGAGATGACCTCGGCGTCATGATCAGCCCGGCCGAGCACTCCGATGACCACTCCCGCGGCGAACACCGCTATCGGCCAGCGACCCCAGCGAGCTGTCGGTATTCCTCACCACAGGGCTGATCGGGCAGCCGGGAAGGGGTGTCGCGGTGCAGGATTGCTCCCGTCGCGACGACGACCGGACACCGATCCAGCAGGCTACCGAGATCGGTGCGCCCCTTGCCCGGTGTCCGGTTTACGCGCGGCCGTTGGCTGATCCGGCGGTGTAGGACTTCGCCCCGGTGCCGGCCAGTTGGCCGCCTTCGACGATCAGGTACTCCTGACGAATTTCGCGCCCGGACAGGAAGTCCTCGAGGATTTCGCGGGTACCGGCGGCGTAGCGGGCCTGCGCGGACAGCGTTGTGCCGGACACGTGTGGAGTCATCGCCTCGTGCGGCATGGTCCGCCATGGGTGATCGGCGGCCGGAGGCTGGGGGTACCAGACGTCGCCGGCGTAGCCGGCGAGTTGGCCGGACTCCAACGCGTCGACGATTGCGTCGCGCACGACGATCTCGGCGCGGGCGGTGTTGACGATGTAGGAGCCCCGGCGCATCGAGTTGATGAGCTCGGCGTCGAACAGGTGGTAGGTCTGTGGATGCAGCGGCGCATGGATGGAGACGATATCGACTGCTCTGGCCAGCGATCGCGCGTCGGGGTGGAAGGTCAGCCCGAGTTCACGTTCCAATTCGTCTGGTAGCCGGTGGGTGTCGAAGTAGTGCAACCGCACCCCGAACGGGGCCAAGCGACGCAACACTGCCCGGCCGATACGCCCGGCGGCGATGAGGCCGATGTCCATGCCCTCCAGGTCGTAGGCGCGCGAGACCGAATCGGCGATGTTCCAGCCTCCGTTGCGCACCCATTCGTGGCCCGGGACAAAGCTGCGCACTAGCATCAGGATCTGCATGACCGTGTGCTCGGCGACACTGATGCTGTTCGAGTAGGTCACCTCGGCGACCGTGATCCCGGCTTTGATCGCGGCATCCAAATCGACGTGATCCGAACCGATTCCGGCGGTGAGCGCCAGCTTCAGCTTCGGTGCTTTCGCGATTCGGTCAGCTGTCAGATACACCGGCCAGAACGGCTGGGAGATGACCACATCGGCGTCGGGCAGCTCACGCTCCAAGACCGAGTCGATACCTTCTTTGTCGGAGGTGACGATCAGCTCGTGCCCTTGGGCTTCGAGAAACCGGCGCAGCCCCAGTTCCCCTGACACGCAGCCGAGCAGCTGCCCGGGTGTGAAGTCGATGGCCGACGGGGACGGGAGCGTCTGACCGTCTGGATAGTTCCCGACCTCGGGTATCGAGTCGCGTGCGTAGACGGGCGGGTATCCGCTCACCGGATCGGGGTACAGGACACACAGGATCTTGGCCATGGTCAT